>CADECO010000253.1:1495-3982 GCA_902825905.1 uncultured beta proteobacterium | reverse complement strand
ACCCCGACGCAGCGCTTCGCGCATGTCGAAACGCTCGCGCAACGCGGACTGCTGGAGTGGTCGGTGGTCGATCCCGGATCGACGCAGATCTCGTCGTACGCCGATTTGCCGCATGGCAAGGAAGGGTTCATCTACGCCAATCCGGAGGCGCATGTCCGGCACGGGCTGGCGCTCGCGCAGCGCTATCGCCATCACCCTGGTTATGCGATCTACGAGCCGGCGTTCCTGCGGCTCGGCGCGGCGCTCGCACGAGGTTACGAGGGCATGCCGCAACCGATCTACCGGTTCATGTTCTCGAGCGGATTCGCATTCGGTTTTCCGCCCGAGCGATTCGCGCTTGATGCGTATCTGGCGTTGCTGGCGAAGGAGGCGCCCGGTGCGCCTTGGATGATCGCGGGTCTGGACGTCGACGTCACTGCGCTGATCGGCGCGGCGGTGGAGCGAGGCGGGCACGTACGCGTCGGGCTGGAGGATGCGCCGCTCGGTACCACGATCACGAACCGGCAGTGGGTCGAGCAGGCGGTGCGCGCCATGCGCGCAGCGGGAGGGGAGCCTGCCACCCCAGCGGAGGTTCGTGCGGCGTTGCGCTCGCCGCGTCAGTGACTGAGCGCGCTTCGCGTCGGTTGACGAATGAGCTGTTCGCGCCAGCGTGCGAGCTGAGCCTCGATCGCGGGCGTGGTATGGATCTGTGGCATCGAGTGCCTGGTCTGCGCGGGCTTGCCATCGCGCGCAGCGCCCTTGGCATCCTTCGTCTCCCACTCATGCACCAGCACTCGTGCCTTGTCGAACGCGTCGCGGAACGAGGTGTTCGCGTCGAGCCCCTGGGCGAAGAACGCGCGGCCGAAGTAGGTGAAGTCGTTGTCATCGGTGCAGCCGAATGAGGTGCGATCGTGGCGCGCGGCGGTGATGATCAGCGTGTGTTCGTCCTTGAGCGCGTCGATGAACCCGCCTGAATAGCACGCCGAGACGACGATCACCTTCCAGCGGATCGCGGACTTACGGAGCATTCCGCCCAGTTCCGCGGCGGCAAGATCGCGCAGGTCCATGCCGTTCTGGCCCAGTGTCAGGTGGAAATCGTGCGAGCCATGGCTGGTCAGGAACAGGAACAGCACGTCCTTGTCGCGATCCATGCGATAGGCGATCGCTCGCAGCGATGTGTCGATGCTGGTGATGGTGGCCATCGGCACGCTCTCAACGGTGGTGCGGCTGTTCGCCAGCGCTATCGATCGACCGCGCGTACCGAAGTCGCGATCGAATCGGTTCTGCACGTACTGCACTTCGCGCCGGAACACCTCCTGTGACCCATCTCCACCGATCGCAAGAAGGTACAGGTTGATGCGTTGCGGATCCGATGGTTGCAGGCGCGCAAGCGCTTGATCGAGGAGGGCGCGCTGACCGTACAGCGCCTGCTCCACGTCGCGCCGGGTCCGCTCCTCTCGTTCCGGATCAGCGAGCGTCCCGTGCTGCCAGCGACCGTGCTGTTCGGTCGCACCGTTCTCGCTCGGTTTGGCGTAGCGCAGCGTTCCTTCACCGTGGTACATGCCGCCGGCGAAGCTACCCTCGTAGCGATCGCCATTGGCGTGCACCAGGACGCCCTTGCCCTCGGGATTCCACTGTTTGAAATCGCCCTCGTAGCGTGATCCGTCCTTGAACCGCTTGACGCCGTGACCGACGATCAGGCCGTTGGTGAACTCGCCCTCGAATACATTGCCGGCCGGATCGGTGAGTGCGCCGCGGCCCGTGGGCCGCCACTTCTGGAACATGCCCTCGTGTCGTACACCGATACGGTTCGTGTAGACACCGGTCCCGCTGAACTCGCCACGGACGAACTGCCCTTCGTAGGTTTCGCCCAGCGGGGTCTGGAAGCGACCTTGGCCATGGAACTTGCCGCGCTCGAATTCACCGGTGTACGTGCGGCCATCGGCGAAGGTGAGCGTGCCCTGGCCCCAATACGTGCCGGCCCTCACCGATCCGACATACACATCGCCGTGCGACGTGTCGACGCGACCCTGACCCGCAGCCATACCGCTGGCGAACTCGCCCTCGTAGCGCGTGCCTTCAGCCGATTGCTTGCGGCCACGCCCGGCAAACAGTCCGTGAACGAACTCGCCTTCGTAGCGCGCACCGTTGTCCCACTCGATACGGCCCGTGCCGTGCTGTTTGCCGTCGACTAGCGGCCCGTAGTAGCGGCCGCCATCGGCGGTGATCGCGCTTGGCGGCTCCGTGTTGGTTGCGCCGATACGTCCGGCCGAATCGCCGCGCACGGTGTGCGACAGCGAGCCGAGCGTTGCCGCCATCAATCCGATCGTGATCCAACTGCGCGTGCCGTTTGCCATTCGCCCCCTCCCAAGGTCTGCGCGTAGTTTCGCGCATCGTGGACCGGTGCCACGCGGGGCAAATTAACGCGGCGCGTCGGTTGCGGTGGCGATAAGTCGCGGCTGCATCGAGCTGTAACCGTGCGGCAACAGCGCGTGCGCAATCGATCGG
>CADECO010000253.1:0-1395 GCA_902825905.1 uncultured beta proteobacterium | reverse complement strand
ACCCACGGACCATCGGCTTCGCCGCCGGCGTAGCTCGCACTGAAGTGATTGCGCCCAGCGAGTACGTCGCGCTTGACCGATCCGCCGGCTGCGCGAAACGCCGCTTCGAACGCTTCGGCCTGTTTCATCAGATGCGGGAAATCCTCTGAGCCGTGCGCAACGTAGAACGGCGGCAGCGGCGCTTGCATCTGGTGGATCGGACTGGCCTCGCGTTCGTTGCCCGATGGTCCGAGAAAACGCGGGCGCATCGTCAGGCCACTGGTGGCGCTGAAGTCGTACACGCCCGAGAGCGGCAGGCAGCCGCGCACGCAATCGGCGGCCACACCAGCCTTCGATTGCCAATCGCGACTGACGGCGAGCAGCGCCGCGTAGTGGCCGCCCGCCGAGTGCCCGCCAAGAAACAACTTCGCCGGATCACCGCCAAAGCGTGCGACGTTGGCGAGCGTCCAGCGCACCGCGCTCGCGCAATCATCGAGCCCGTCGGGAAACAGATGGCCCGGTGCCAGGCGGTAGCCAGCCGTGATGAACGTGACGCCTGCCGCGGTCAACGCCGGCGCCATGAACGACATCCATTCCTTGTAGCCGCTGGTCCAGCCGCCGCCATGCCAGAACAACAGCACGCGGCCGTCGGGTTTGGCTGCTCGATAGGCGAGGACGCTTTGATACGGGTCGTCGCCGTAGCGTGCTTCTTCGCCTTGAACGCCGGCACCACGGCGCAGGCACTCCTCGCCGTAGGTGCGGCCGGCATCTGATAGGGGTTCTTGTGGGGGGTAGTCGGCGATCTGCATTGTCGTGGCCCGGTGAATGCAATGCGGTGTGATTGAGGGCCGAGGATAAGCGATCGAAGAGCGATCGTGAGGGGCGCCGGATTGGGCCGCCGCGCAGTGCATCCGCCATGTGCCGGTAGAGGCCGGAAAGAAAAACGCCGCACCCGTGAGGATGCGGCGTCTGGCGCGCGACGATCGTGCGCGCGTTACTTCTGCGCTTTTTGCGCGTCGTGCTTCTGCCGGGCGATGCGACCGCTTTGCACGTCCTGCGCGTGTTCGACGCGGCGTTTTTCCGCCTTGGTCACTTTGCCGTCGGCCGTCGCGCGGTCTTCCATCTTCTGCACGCGAGCCTGGCCTTTTTCCATGCGGGCTGCTTCACGCTGGTTGAGCTGGCCGCTCTCGACGCCTTTGTCGATGCGCTCGGCCTGGCGTTCCTGGCGCGCGTCGATGCGCGGCGTGCTTTGCGTGCCCTGGGCGAGTGCCGTCCCGGCAACCAGGCTGGACAGCGCGACGGTCAAGGCGATTTTTGCGATCTGCATGAGAACTCCTCGTGATTGATTGCTTGATGGAACTGGCTGGCAACGATGAGCGAGTATGCGCGTCGTCACGCGTCGAACAACGGCTGCGC
>CADECO010000252.1:4839-8783 GCA_902825905.1 uncultured beta proteobacterium | reverse complement strand
GACTAGTGCCGCCCGAGGTAAGCCTCTTTCACCCGCGGGTCGTCGCGTAGTGCACTGCACGGCCCGCTGGTGAGCACGCTGCCGGTTTGCAGTACGTAGCCGCGGCTCGCGGTATCCAGCGCATAACGGGCGTTCTGCTCCACCAGCAGCACGCTGGTACCCGCGGCATTGATACGCCGGATGGTCTTGAAGATCTCCTGCACCACGATCGGCGCCAGACCGAGCGACGGCTCATCCAGGCACAGCAAGCGCGGCTCCGACATCATCGCGCGGCCGAGCACCATCATCTGCTGCTCGCCGCCCGAGAGCGTGCCGGCTGCCTGATCAGCCCGCTCTCGCAGGCGCGGAAACCAGTCCATCGCCTGCTCGATCAGCCGTGCCAGACGCGGCTTGTCCTTGCGGTACTTGAACCCGCCCATCTCGAGGTTCTCGCGCACCGACAGGTTCGGAAATACGCGCCGGCCTTCGGGCACCAGCGCGATGCCCAGCATCGTGCGTTCGTATGAAGGCAGATGGGTGACCTCCGCCCCCGCAAAGCGGATCGAGCCTGCGCGCGGTCGCATGATGCCGGCCACACCGCGCATCGTCGTCGACTTGCCCGCGCCGTTGGCACCGACCAGCGTCACGATCTCACCCTGCTCGATCGTGAAGCCGATGTCGCGCACGGCCGAGACTTCGCCGTAGGCCAATTCCAGACCGGCGACTTCGAGCAGTGTGCTCATGACGATCTCATGCGAACTCCGCCCCGAGGTAGGCGCCGATCACCTTCGGATTCTTCTGTACCTCGGCGGGCAGTCCGTCGAACAGATACTCGCCGTGATCCATCACGAACACGTGATCGGACACGCGCATCACCAGGTCCATGTTGTGTTCCACCACGACAAGCGTGACGCCACGCGACTTCAGCTCGCGCAGGCGGCCGAGCAGAAACTCCACCTCGGAGGCGTTCAGCCCCGCCGCCGGTTCATCGAGCATGAGCAGCTTGGGTCGCGTGGCGAGCGCACGGGCGATCTCGAGCATGCGCTGCTGCCCGTAGGCGAGCGAGCCGGCGCGCTGATCGGCACGTGCGTCCAGTCCGACGAGTTTCAACAGTTCGTGCGCCTCACCCAGACACCGATCGCGATCGGCGCGACGCGCTGCACCGGGAATGAGGTACTGCCACGGCGGGATCCGGTGATGATTGTGGAAACCCGCCAGCACGTTTTCCACCAGCGAGAGGTTCTTGAACAGCCGGATCTTCTGGAACGTGCGTGCGATGCCCAACCCGACTCGATCGAACGAGCGCAATCCGGCCAGGTCGCGCCCTTCGAACGTCAGACTACCGGCGTTCGGTTGATACACGCCCGAGAGCAGATTGAGCAGCGTCGACTTGCCTGCGCCGTTCGGGCCGATCACTGCGTAGATCACGTTGCGCGGGATGCCGAGCGAAATATCGGCCACGGCGTGCACACCACCGAAGCGTTTGTGCAGGCCCTGCGCGATCAGGATCAGCTCGCTCATCGCGCCCGTTCCGCCTTCGTGCCCTCGCGCGAGCCGCGGCCAGCGAGCGAAGCCGTCAAAGCGTTCCAACCCTGGACGATGCCGCCGGGCATGAACAACACCACCAGCGCGAGCGCCACGCCGTAGACCATCAGCCGCAGCTCGCCGAATTCGCGCAGCACCTCGACCAGCACGGTCAACAGGATGGCGCCGATCACCGGGCCGGCCATGGTGCCCATGCCGCCGACGATCACCATCGCCATCATCGTGAACGACTCGACGATCTGGAACAGGTCGGGCGAGAGCGTGCCCACGAACGGCGGCAGGAAGCCCCCGGCAATGCCGGCGATCGCCGCGCCCACGGCAAACGCGAACACCTTCCATTTCTGCGGATTGATGCCGAGCGAAGCGGCCGAGACTTCGTCCTCGCGGATCGCGCGCAGCGTCTCGCCGATCGGCGAACGCACCAGATTGGCGAGCAGCACGTAGATCAGGAACGCCGTGCCGCCGATGAGATAGAACAGCGTCGCCTGATTGGAGAAATCGATCGTGGCCAGACCCGGCAGCGTGATCGGCGGCGGCGGCATGATGCCGTAGATGCCGAGCGGCCCTTCGGTGAGGTCGATCCAGTTGATCAACAGCTGATAAGTGATCACCGCGAAGCCGAGCGAGGCGATGCCCAGGTAGTGGCCCCGCAAGCGCGTGCCGAACACCGCCAGGATCGCGCCGAACAGGCCGGCGAGCACGACCCCTGCCGCGAACGCGATCCAGAACGGCCAACCGGCCTTCATCACCAGCAGTGTCGAGGCGTACGCACCGATCGCGTAGAACGCCGACTGCCCCAGATTCAACTGCCCGCAGTAGCCCAACACGAGATTGAGACCCATCGCAAGCAGCACGTTGAGCGCGCACACGATCAGGATGCCGCGCCAGTAGTTGCCGGTGAACACCAGCGGCAGCAGCGCGATCACCGCGATCGCGACGAGCAGCAGCAGCCAGCGCGGCACGCGGTCAGACATTCTCTTCCTTGCGCTCGGCGATCAGGCCGGTGGGCCGGAACCACAGCATCACCAGCAGCAATGCGAACACGATCAGATCGGTGAGCCCCGGTGCGAAGAACTGCGTCGAGAACGCTTCGATCAGCCCGACCAGCAACCCGGCGATGATCGTGCCCTCGATGTTGCCGAAGCCGCCGATGATGACGATCGCGAACGACTTGACGATGACCGACGCGCCGGCAAATGGTGTCAAAACGAGCAGCGGTCCGAGCATCGCCCCCGCCAGCCCGGCAAGCCCCGACGCGATGACGATGGTGAGCATGATCAACCGGTTCTGATTGATGCCCATCAGCCCGGCCGTCTCGCGATCCTGCGAGACCGCGCGCAGCGCCTTGCCGGTGAACGTGAGCTTCATGAACGCATACAACCCGGCAATCGCGATACCGGCGACGATCACCACGAACAGGCTCTGCGCCGTGAGAAACAGCGAGCCGAACCGCAACGTGTTCTGCGCCAGCGGCGAGCTGAACTCGTACGGGACCGGTCCGAAGGCCATGAGCTGGCCGTTCTCGAGCAGGATCGACACGCCGATGGTGGCGATCAGCGGCCGTAACTCGTCGCCCCGATCGCGCAGCGGCGCGAATACCGCGGCGTTCACCAGCACGCCGAGCACGCAGCCGATCGCCAGCGCGACCAGCAGCGAACTCGGATACGGCCAGCCGAACTTGTGCACCGCGAAGTAGGCACCGAACGCGCCGATGGTCACGAAATCGGCGTGCGCGAAGTTGATCTGATTCAGGATGCCGTAGATCAGCGTCAGGCCGAGCGCGACGAGCACGTACAGGCAACCGAGGACGATGCCGTTGATGGACTGCTGCAGCAGGACGTTGACGATATCGGGCACGGGATTCGGATCGCGCAAAAAACAAGGCGCCCGGCGGCGCCCTGTTCGGGATGAAGCGACGTTCAGTTATTCCAGTTGAGTGCGCGCCACTTCAGGTCGGGTCCGGTCTCGACGTAGTGCATCGTGCTCGGGTGGATGTTCTGCCCCTTCGCATCGAACGACACCACGCCGGTGGTGGCACGGTAGTTCTTGGTTTCGGCAAGCTTGTCGCGGATCGACTTGGCATCAGTGCCGCCGCGGCGCACCACGTCGGCGAGCAGGAGGAACTGGTCGTAGGCGTGCGCATTGATGTGCGTGGGAATCTTGTCGGCGCCGTACTTCGCCTTGAACGCCTTGACGAAGCCCTGCACCACCGGATTGCTGCTGTCCGGATCGAACTGCACGATGCGCACGTAACCTTGCGCGCCCCTGCCCGCCTTCTCGTCGAATCCCGCCGGCAGCCAGATCGTGCCCAGCTGGATCGCCTTGCCGCCGCCGCCCCTCACGACCTTGGCCTGTTCCAGCGCCTGCGTGATGCGTACTCCCTGCCCTTCGAGCGACACGCTGAAGATCGCGTCGACCTG
>CADECO010000252.1:0-4739 GCA_902825905.1 uncultured beta proteobacterium | reverse complement strand
TTGACGCCGTTGATGCCGTCCTTGAATTGTTCGAGCGCGAGATCCCAGCCCTGCTTGTTCTGTACGCCGAAGTACGACGCCGGGCCGGAAATCGGGGTGATCACGCCGACCTTGATCGTCTTGGTTTGCGCGAGCACCGTGCCGGCGCTGAGTGCGAACGCGCTGGCCAGCGCGGCGGGCAATACGCATGCTACGAATCGACGCATCGAGATCCTCCCGGGAAAAGCGGCGAAATTGGCGCACCGGGGGTCTCCCGGCGTTCGGCGCGGACGTTACCCGAGGGCGGCGGCGCCGACAACTGTTTCGTCCGCGCCGGTTCTAACCGCAGGCTTCACGCCGCCTGACCATGCGCTTCCGGGATCAGTTGCGCGCGCGCCGCATGCCAGCGCTCGATCGCTTTCGCGTGCACGGCCAGCGCATCGGGGTGAAAGTCGGCAAGCGGCGCCGGATCGTGCTCGAAGTGGCCATGGCGATCGGTGCCGCGCACGAGCGTGACCGAAAGCCGCTGCTTCGCGGAACACCGGCAATGCGTCGGGATGTAGCTGATGCCCAGGCCGATGCGCCGATCATCGGATCGATTGGGCATCGAGTTGTGCAGCAGATGAGTGTGATGCAGCGAGAACTCGCCAGGGCTGAGCGGCATCATCGCGAGCGTCGCATCGTCGGGCACTTCGGCAATCTGCCCAGTCGGGAACAGATTCGCCGCATGCTTGCCCACCCCGTGCGAGATCTGCCCGTGCTTGTGCGAGCCGGGCGCCACCTGCACGCATCCGCTTTCCTGCGTGCTCGGCGACAGCGCGACCCATGCGGTGACGTGTTCCGCCGGCGACAGGCCGAAGTAGGTCGAGTCCTGATGCCAGCTGATGAACGCATCGGAGCGCGGCTCCTTCAGCCACAACGTGAGGTGGTAGACGAGGATGTCCGGGCCGATGAGATCTTCCACCGCGTCGAGGATGCGCGGGTGCCGCACCACTTCGTCGGCCCACTTCAGATACAGATACATCTTGCGACGCTGATCCGGCCCCAGGCCGTGCTCGCGTTCACCCGCTTCGAGCAGATCGCGATAACGGCGCGCTTCCTGCGCCGAGAACGCACGCACCGGACTGAAGTAGCCGTGCTCGCGGTAGTGCTCGACCTGTTGCGAGGTGAGAAGCTTCGGCATCGGTATCGTCGTGTTCAGCTCGCGCTCGCACCGGTGGAGCGCACCGCGTCGGCCCAGATCTTGCGCTCGCGCGCGAGCATCGCCTCGGCCGCCTCGACGGAAACCTGCTCGGCCGTCCCAAGCTGCTTGTCCATCTCGGCCTTGAATACGGCGTCACTCGTCGCCTTGGCCAGCGCAGCACGCAGGCTCGCGAGTACCGGCGCCGGGGTCGCTGCATGCGCAACCGCCGCGAACCACACCGGCACGTCGAGGGTCGGAAAGCCCGACTCGATCAGGGTCGGCACGTCGGGCAAAGCTGGAGAGCGCTTCGCGGTACTGACGGCGAGAGCGCGCAGCTTGCCTTCCTGCCCGCGCAATAGTGGTACCGCAGTGGACGCGCCGATCTGGCTGAAGCCGATGCGTCCCGAGAGCAGATCGGTGCGTTGCGGCGCGGCCCCCTGATACGGTACGTGCAGGAACTTCACACCGGCCAGGTTCGCCATCACTTCGGTCTTCAGGTGCGAGAGCGACCCGACACCGTTCGATCCGTACGAGACCTTGCCGGGGTTGGCGCGCGCGAAGTCCAGAAACTCCTTCATGTTCTTCGCAGGCACGGCTTCGACGTTGGTCACCAGCACGTTCGGCAGGCTGCCTAACATGCCGATCCAGGTGAAGTCCTTCTCCGGATCGTAGGCGAGCTTGCCGAACAGCGGCTTGTTGATCGCCAGGATCGCCTGCCCGGCGACCAGCATGGTGTAGCCATCGGCAGGCGCACTGGCCACGTAGGCCGCGGCGACGTTGCCGCCGGCGCCCGGCTTGTTCTCGACAATAACCTGCTGATTGATTTGCGCCGCGAGCGTGGTGGCGACCGCGCGCGTCATCGTGTCGGTGGGGCCACCCGAGGCGAACGGCACGATGAAGCGCAGCGGTTTGGCCGGAAACGTCTGCCCCAGGGCGTTGCGCGCGACCAATCCGGCAGCAGGCAGCGCCAGTGCCGCCCGCAACCACGCGCGCCGCGTCGTATCGATCGGCGCCAGCCGATCGCGATGCTTCAGTTCTTCGTCCACGCTGCGATCCTCATTGTTGTACGACGCCGCCCGCTGCACGGCAGCGCCGCCTGCCAGACACCGACCGGCCTCAGCGCGACGTCGCCTTCGCCAGCCGCGCGGCGTTGTCCTTGGTGTCGTAGATGTTGACGGCTTCCTTGCCTTCGGCGGCCTTGGTCATGCGATCGCGAATGTCGTTGGCCATCGCGTTGTTCCGCTGCACCGCCGGACGTGCCTCCATCGCCTTGTACCAGCGCATGAAGTTCGGATACTCGGCCTCGTCGATGCCGCGATCCTTGTGCATCTTGGTCCAGGGATACACCGCCATGTCGGCGATGGTGTACTCGTCGCAGCCCAGCCACGCCGACTCGTGCAGGCGGTTGTCCATCACCTTGTACAACCGCAGCGATTCATTGACGTAGCGGGTGCGGCCGTACTCGTTGTCCTTGGCGACATTGATGAAGTGGTTGGCCTGGCCGAACATCGGCCCCACGCCCGCCATCTGAAAGATCAGCCACTGCAGCGTGTCGTAGCGCTTGCGCGCGTCCTTGGGCAGGAACTTGCCGGTCTTCTCGGCCAGGTAGATGAGGATCGCGCCCGATTCCATCATCGTGTATGGCTTGCCGCCCGGGCCGTCGGTGTCGACGATCGCGGGAATCTTGTTGTTGGGGCTGAGTTTGAGAAACTCCGCCGTGAACTGATCACCAGTGCGGATGTTCACGTCGAAGTGCTTCCAGCCCAGGCCGCACTCCTCCAGCATGATCATCACCTTCTGGCCGTTGGGCGTGGGTTGCGAGTGCAGTTCGATCATCGTTCTCTCCTTGAAGTCAATTCGATGGGTTATCCGTCCAGCGGCGCGAAACGCTCGCCGCCCTATTTCGCCATCGCAGGCGCGGGCGAGTTCTTGAAGAATCGGTTTTCCGGGCGCGGCAGTCCGAGGTTCTCGCGCAACGTGGCGCCCTCGTACTCTTTTCTGAACAGGCCGCGCCGCTGCAATTCAGGCACCACCTGCCCGACGAAATCGATCAGTCCACCCGGCAGGTACGGAAACATCACGGTGAACCCGTCGCTGCCGCGCGTCTCGACCCACTCTTGCATCGAATCGGCGATCGACTGCGCCGTGCCCGACAGCGACAACCCGGTGTAGCCGCCAATGCGCTGCGCGAGCTGACGCACCGTCAGATTCTCGCGCCGGGCCAGGTCGATCGCACGCTCGCGTGCCGACTTGCTGGCTTCAGTGTCGGGAATCTCCGGCAGCGGCGCATCGAGATCGAACTTCGAGGCATCGCAGCCGAGCGCGATCGACAGCGAAGCGATGCCGCTGTCTTCGTGCACCAGCGAATCGAGCAACGCGCGCTTGCGCCGGGCCTCGTCGGCCGTGTCACCCACCACCACGAAACACGCCGGCAGGATCTTCAGATGATCGGGATTGCGACCGAGCTTGACCATGCGTCCTTTGACGTCGGCGTAGAACTGCTGCGCGGAAGCCAGGTTCGACGGTGCGCTGAACACGAGTTCCGCCGTTTCGGCCGCGAGCTGCCGGCCCGGCTCCGACGAACCCGCCTGCACGATCACCGGCCAGCCCTGGACCGGCCGCGCGATGTTGAGCGGTCCGCGCACATCGAGAAACTCGCCGTGATGATCCAGCACATGCAGCTTCGCCGGATCGAAGAACATGCCGCTCTCGACGTCACGGATGAGCGCATCGTCGGCCCAGCTGTCCCACAGCCCCGTCACCACCTCGTAGAACTCGCGCGCGCGGCGATAGCGCACATCGTGCGGCAGATGCTCGCGCATGCCGAAGTTGAGCGCGGCATCGGGGTTCGAGGTGGTGACGATGTTCCATGCCGCGCGGCCGCCGCTGATGTGATCGAGCGAGGCAAAGCGCCGGGCGATGTGATACGCCGCGTCGAAAGTGGTCGATGCGGTGGCCGCCAGACCAATCCGCTCGGTGGACGCCGCCAGCGCCGAGAGCAGCGTGAACGGCTCGAACGACGTCGCGGTGTGACTGCGGCGCAACGACTTGAACGGCATGTTGAGCACGGCCATGTGATCGGCCATGAAGAACGTGTCGAACTTCGCCGCCTCGAGCCGCTGCGCGCACTCTCGCAGCTTCGCGAAGTTGAAGTTAGCGTCGGGCCACGCGCCGGGATAGCGCCACGCCCCGGTGTGGATCGACGCAGGGCGCATGAATGCGCCCAGGTGCATGCGTCTGCGCTCAGCCATGGAACGTCCGCTCGCTGCGAAGGTTGCGCCGGCTCACGCCAGATGCTTCTTGAAGTGCGCGATGGTGCGTTCCCACGACAGCTTCGCCGCTGCTTCGTTGTAGCGCGGCGTGGAGTTGTTGTGAAAACCGTGCTGCGTACCCGGATAGAGGTGGATCTGGTGCGCCACGTTGTTGGCCTTGAGTGCGGTTTCGAAGGCCATGTAGGTCGCGTTGACGCGCTCGTCGTGCTCGGCCAGATGACACACCAGTGGCGCCTTGATGCGCGACACCGTCGAGGTGTCGGCCGCCACACCGTAGTAAGGCGCGCCGGCCTGCAGGTCGCCGC
>CADECO010000251.1:0-8809 GCA_902825905.1 uncultured beta proteobacterium | reverse complement strand
GCTCCAAACTGATCTCGGCCGTCATCGATGAGAGTCTCGGGCCGGTGCGGCGCTGGGAATCGCGCTCGACCGACGGGGCGGTGCGGGTGCGGGAGCTATTCGCCAAAACCTTCCCGCGCTTTCGTGAATACGAGGCGCAGATGCGCGCTGCGCTGCAACTGGCGCTGGAACCTTGGAGTGCCGAGCGCTCCGACACGCTCGACGAGGAGCCGTTCCGCCGTGGCTTTCGCAAGGGCATTCTGGAACGCACCGCCAGCCCGCTGCGCCCGCGCCTGGGCCAGGAACGCTTCGATCTGCTGCTGCGTGCGCTGTCCGTGATCTACGGCATCGAGCCCTACGTGGTGATGAAAGACATCTGGGGCGCGAGCGACGACGAGACCGAGAGCGTCGTCCGCTGGATGGCCGAAGCCTTGCTGAGCGCCGCACTACGAGGCGCGGGTGCTGGACAGCAGCGCCGACATCGCTGACGATTGGCGGATCATTTGTAAGACATGGCTGAGGGAGCATAGGGCATGAGCATCCAGGGCATCGACCGCGTCGTCTTTGGCGTCGAAGATCCACAACGCTGCCGCCAGTTCTATCTCGATTGGGGCCTCAAGCTGGTACGCGAGCAAGGCGACGCGATCGATTTCGAGTCGCTGAACGGCTGCGAGGTGTTCGTGCGCCGCCACGACGACGCACAGCTGCCCCCTGCGATCGAAACCGGCTCGACGGTTCGCAGCGTGACCTGGGGCGTGGAGAACACGGCTGATCTGGAGTCGCTGCGCAAGTCACTGGATGGCGACGGACGCTACGACACTGCGACGCAGACGCTGCACAGCACCGATCCCAATGGCCTGGACGTCCAGTTTCGCGTGAGCCGCAAACGCCCGCTCGACGTCGTGGGCGTCCCGATGAACGTCTGGGGCAAGGTCGGGCGCGCGATCAACCAGCGCGGCACCGTGTACGAACGCGCCGAGCCGATCGAGGTCGGACACGTCGTGTTCTTCACCGACAACCTCGCGGCGATGGAGCGCTTCTACGTCGAGCGGCTCGGCTTTCAGGTCTCCGATCGCTATCCGGGGCGCGGCCTCTTCCTGCGCTGCTCGGCACGCGGCGGTCATCACGATCTGTTCTGCCTGCAGCTGCCGCAGCCCAAGCGCGGCGTCAATCACGTCGCGTTCGCAGTGCGCGACATCCACGAGGTGTTCGGCGGCGGGCTCCATATCAGCCGGCGCGGCTGGGAGACCGAGATCGGTCCGGGGCGTCATCCGATCTCGTCGGCCTACTTCTGGTACGTGAAGAACCCTGCGGGTGGACTGGCCGAGTACTACGCCGACGAAGACGAGCTGGACGCGAACTGGACACCGCGCGAGTTCCAACCCTCGCCGGAGATGTTCGCTGAGTGGGCCGTCGTCGGCGGGATCGACGGCAATTCGCGCCGCGTCAAGGCATCGGGTGGCTGAGCTTTGCACCGAGTCGAGTGTGATGCGTCGTCGAGCGTGACACATCCAGGGGAGCATCCTTGAACCGCATCGTCATCATCGGCGCAGGACAGGCCGGCGGCTGGGTCGCCAAGACGCTGCGCGCTGAAGGCTTCACCGGCGAGATCGCCTTGATCGGCGACGAACCGCATCCGCCGCACGAGCGTCCGCCGCTGTCCAAATCAGTCCTGATGGGCGAGCAGCCGGCGAGCAGTTGCCATCTGTTCCCTGAGGATTTCGTCGCCACTGAACGCATCGACCATCACCAGGGCGTGTCGGCAGTGCGCATCGACCGAGCCGCACGCACGGTCGAATGCGGCAACGGCGCCACCCTCGCTTACGACAAGCTCGTCCTCGCCACAGGCGCGCGCGTGCGCAAGCTCACACTGCCCGGCGCCGAGCACGCGCTGTATCTGCGCAGCATCGCCGACAGCGCCGACCTCAAGGACCGGTTCAGCCGCGCGCAGCACGTCACGATCGTCGGCGCCGGATGGATCGGGCTCGAAGTCGCCGCCGCCGCACGCAAGCTCGGACTCGCCGCGACCGTGCTCGAAGCACTCCCGCGGGTCTGCGCGCGAAGCGTGCCGGCTGAAGTCAGCGACCTGCTCGCCGGCCTACATCGGGAGCATGGCGTCGATCTGCGCCTGGAGTGCGGTATTTCAGGCATCGCGTCCGATGGATCACGCCTGAGCGTCCAGCCGGCAACGGGCGCGGCGTTCGCGACCGACGTCGTGGTCGCGGGTATCGGCGTGCTGCCCAACGTCGAGCTCGCACAGGCCGCTGGCCTTGCCATCGACAACGGCATCGTGGTCGACGAACACGGGCGCACCAGCGACCCGAGCATCTCCGCGGCAGGTGACGTCACGCTGCACCCGAACCGTCTGCTCGGTCGCACGCTGCGACTGGAATCGTGGGCGAACGCGCAGAACCAGGCGATCGTCGTCGCGAAGGCGCTCATGGACAAGTCGGAAGGCTATGCAGAGTTGCCCTGGTTCTGGAGCGACCAGTACGACGTCAATCTGCAGATTCTTGGTCAGCCGCAGCGCTGGACGCAGCCCGTTGTGCGTGGTGATCTGGCCGCGCGGCGTGGGAGTCTCTTCTACCTGCGTGATAACAAGATCGAAGCAGTCGTGGCGATCAACGCCGCCCGCGATCTCAGCATCGCGCGCCGACTGATCCAGCGCAGCATCAGGGTGAGTGCCGAGCGGCTGGCTGATCCCGCGACGAAGCTCGACGCGCTGCTCAAGGCGGGTTGAGCGCCGGAGTGCAACAGCCCCGCCTCGCGCGAACCCGCGAGCGCTGACGAGCACGAGCACATCGCCCTCCCCACGCTTCGATGGGGCTTCGATGGGGCTTCGATGGGGATTCGATCGCGTGGCTTCAAGCGCGCGCGTAGACGCACTCGCCGAGCAGATGGGTGCGAGCGATCGCACGATCGTCGCCCAGCATCATCAGCGCGAACAGCTGCTCGGCAAGCGACTCGCAACGTTCCATCCGCCGTGCCAGCAGCGGCGTGGCGTGGAGATCGATCGCGATGAAATCGGCTTCCTTGCCGGATTCGAAGTTGCCGATGTCGCGGTCCAGATCGAGCGCCGCCGCGCCGCCGAGCGTGGCGAGATAGAACGCGCGCAGCGGCGCCAGGCGCTGCCCGGCGAGCGCCACCACTTTGTACGCCTCGCTCAACGTGCGCAGCATGCTGAAGCTGGTGCCGCCGCCGACATCGGTGCCGATGCCCACGCGCGCGCCGTGTCGATATGCGGCATCGAGATCGAACAGGCCGCTGCCCAGGAACAGGTTCGAGGTCGGACAGAACGCCATCGTGCTCCCGGTGTCGGCCATCCGCGCGCGATCAGCGTCATCCAGGTGCAGGCAGTGCGCATAGACGCTGCGCGCGCCGAGCAGATTGAAGCGTTCGTAAACATCGAGGTAACTGCGCGACTCGGGAAAGAGCTCACTCACCCAGGCCACCTCGGCGCGGTTCTCCGCCAGATGCGAGTGCATGTAGACGCCGGGATGATCGGCGTACAGCTGCCCGGCGCGTTCGAGCTGCTCGACGGTTGAGGTGGGGGCAAAGCGCGGCGTCACCGCGTACGCAAGTCGCGCGCGGCCATGCCAGGCCCGGATCAGCGCTTCGCTGTCGCGATGGCTCGATTCGGCGGAATCGCGCAGATACGCCGGCGCATTGCGATCCATCATCACCTTGCCGGCGATGAGCCGCATGCTGCGCCGTTGCGCAGCAGCGAACAGCGCATCGACCGATTCCGGATGAATCGTGGCGAATGCACAGGCCGTAGTCGTCCCGTTGCGCAGCAGCTCGTCGAGGAAGAACGCCGCCACTTCGCCCGCGTGCTGCGTATCGGCGAAGCGCTGCTCGGCCGGAAACGCGTAGCGCTCGAGCCAATCGAGCAGCTGCTCGCCGTAGGAGGCGATGATGTCGGTCTGCGGATAGTGCACATGCACGTCGACGAAGCCCGGCAGCAGCAGTCGATCGCGATAGTCGATGACGCTGGTGCCGGCGGGCAGCGCAGGCAGCAGTTGTGCCGCCTCGCCGACGCGCTCCACCTTGCCGTCACGCACCAGCAGGAGGCCGTCGGCGAAGTACTCGTAGGCGTGCGACGCATCGGCAACCGTCGCCGGATCTCGCTTGAAATGCAGGATCGCGCCGCGATACGCGCGCACCGTCGCACCCTGGGTCACGCTGCAACCGGCGTACGTACGTTCTCGATGGCGGCACGACGCTCACGTTCGGCCAGCAACTGCGCCGCGATGGCAACGGCAATGGTTCCGGGCTCCTTGCTCGACAAGCCGGCGATGCCGACCGGGCAGGTCAGCCGCGCGAGCCGGGCGGGATCGAGACCTTTCTTCGCGCAGCCCTGCTCGAAGCTGCGCCGCTTGGTGGACGATCCGATCATGCCGCAGAAAGCGAAATCGTCACGCGCGAGCACGCGCTCGATCACCTCGAAGTCGAGCGCATGGCTGTGCGTCATGGTGATGAAGTAACTGCCGGCCGGGGCCGCCGCGATGATGGTGCCCGGCTGATCGCTCAACACCGCGCGCACGTTGTCGGGTCCCTCGGCCGGAAACTGCTTGGGGCGAGAGTCCACCCAGGTGACTTCGCACGAGACCACGCCCAGCACGCGTGCCAGCGCCTGGCCGACGTGCCCCGCCCCGAACAGCACCACCCGCATGTCGGTGGGCCGGACCGGATCGAGCAACACGCGATAGTCGCGGTCGAGCCGCGCGAGCTCAGCCGGACGCGCACGCTCGGCGAGCATTGCGCGTGCCGCGTCGATCGCCTTCTGCTCGAGCACGGCGTTGTCGAGCACACCGAAGCTGCCCGTAGCACTCACGACCATTCGGCCACTGAGGGTGTTGTCGGCAGGCGTCACGATCACACAGCCCTCGCCGGCCTCATGCCAGCGGGCGAGCGCCTGCACCCAATCCGCCTGCGGCGCGACACGCTCGAAGAACACGTTGGCGGCCCCGCCGCACACCTGCCCCAGATCATGGCCCAGTGCGAAGCGCTGCACGCGGCGCTCGTTGGTTGCATCAAGCATGTCGCGCGCGATGCCGATCGCCTGGAACTCGAGCTCGCCACCACCGATCGTGCCGGCCACGCCATCGTGATCGACCACCATCTTCACGCCCGCATCGCGCGGCGTGGAGCCCTTGCCCGCTGCGATCATCACCAGGATCGCGTCGCGCCCGCGCTCGCTCGCTCGCTGCAAGGCATGCAGCCATTCATTCATGTTCGTGGACTCCGTTGCACCGACGGCGACTCGATCAAGCGTCGCTCAATCCGCGCTGATGTTGGCCGCGCGCACGATTGCGCCCCAGCGTTCCAGTTCCTCGCGCACCAGTGCGATCAGGTACTCGGGCTTGCGCCGCTCCGGGGTGGCGATCTCCAGACCGAGTTCCTCCAGACGCTTGCGGATCGCCGGATTGTCTAGCATGTCGTTCATCGCCTTGTTCATGCGCCGCACGATCGGCTCGGGCGTGCCCTTCGGGAAAAAGAAGCCGTTCCATACGCTCGCCTCCAAGCCCGTGGCGCCCTGCTCGCCCGTGGTAGCCAGCTCGGCGATGATCGACACCCGACGCGGCGCCATCACCGCGATGCCCTTGACCATGCCCTTCTTGGCCTGCGCCGCACCGGTCTGGATGGTGTCGCACATGAAGTCGATGCGCCCGCCGATCAGGTCTTGCATGGCCGGCCCCGCCCCGCGATACGGTACGTGCGTGATGTCGACGCCGATCGCCCGCGTGAGCAGCACGCAAGGCAGATGCGTGCCCGCGCCGACACCCGCCGAGCCGAATTGCATCTTCGCCTGATTGGCCTTGGCGTAGGCGATGAATTCCTGCAGGTTGCCGACCGGCAGATCCTTGCGCGCGATCAGGATGCGCGGGTAGTCGGTGGCCAGTCCGATCGGAACGAAGTCGGTGATCGAGTTGTAGAGCAGTTTCTTGTAGACGAGCTGGGTGTAGACGTGCGTGCCTGAATTGCCGACCAGCACGGTGTAGCCGTCGGGTTCGGCGCGCGCCACCTTCTGCGTGCCCACCTGACCGGCGGCCGCGCCGATGTTCTCGACGACGATCGTTTGGCCGAGCAACTCGCCCATCGCCTGCGCCTGGATGCGCGCGCTGGCATCGACACCGCCGCCGGGCGCGAACGGCACGATCAACGTGATCGGCTTGGCTGGCCAGTTCTGCTGTGCCTGCGCGGATCCGGCCGACGTCGCAGCGATGAACGTCGCAGCGCTGATCAGCGCAGCCAGCGCGACGGCCAACCGCCCGCCAGCCTGGTGTCGCGGCCATGGAAGTACGAGCATCGTCCGAGGCCCTCCTGGCGCTGATCGTGACAACGAGCGCGGAACCGCGACGCCGGTTACGCCGTAGCCGCGATATCGAGCGTGGTGACGCGTCGCAGTTCGCGCTTGTGCTGCTTGTCGTCGAACGGCCGGCCGCGGTGCATGGTGGATCGGTTGTCCCACATCACCAGATCGCCGGCGCGCCACTTGTGCGCGTAGACGAACTGCGGCTGCGTGGCGTGCTCGGTGAGATCGCGCAGGAACAATCGCCCTTCGGGCACCGGCCAATCGAGGATGCGCGAAGCGTGCGAGGCCAGGTACAGCGAGCGCCGGCCGGTGCGTGGATTGACCCGCACCAGCGGATGAATCGCGCCCTGCAGCTTGTCGAGCTCGGCCTGCGAGTACTCGAAGCCGAGCGTCTGGCGCGAGTAGGCGATCGAGTGATGCACGCGCAGCCCGTCGAGCGAACGCCGCGTCGGTTCGTCGAGCTGATCGTAGGCTGCACACATGTCGGCGAACTCGGTGTCGGCCCCCGCGGGCGGCACGATGCGCGCGTGCAGCATCGAGAAGCGGCCGGGCGGATCCTGAAACGAAGCATCGGTATGCCACAGCCGGTTGCCCAGACCGTACTGGCGGCGACGATCCGCCGAACCCAATACTTCGCCGCTCTCATCGAGATTGGAGATATCGGTGAGCGCCTCGTTGCCAAGGCGGCTCTTGCCGATGGCGGCGGCTCCGGTCTTGGCGTGCAGTTCGCCGTCAAGACGTTGTGCGAACGCGAGTTGCCCGGCGTCGGTCAGCCGTTGGTCACGGAACGCCAGCACGCCGTACCGATTGATGCCATCGCGGATCGCATCGAGCGCGGCACGATCCTCAAGGGTTTCCAGGTCGACCGCGCTCACTTCGGCGGCGAACAACGGATGGAGCTTGGTGAAGGTCAGCGCCATGACTGCCTCGGAAGGACGATCGGAGTGAGACGGCAGCGTAGCATGGTGCCGAGCACGACGTCACCGTGCACTGTGGACGTGCAGGCTCGCGCGGTTGCTGCCGAATCCACCATAATCGAAACGAGCAGTCATGGGACAACCGTAAGTAGTGGGACCGCCGTACCGGAACCACCGCTACGTGAATCCGATCGTCGATCGTGAGGGCGCACATGGGCAACATCGCGGGCAGCAAACCGAACCAGTCAGACCGATCCCCCGGCGCTCAGGCACCACGGCGGGCCGATGCGATCATCGTCGGCGCCGGCTTCGGTGGCATGTACATGCTCTACAAGCTGCGCGAGCTCGGACTCACCGCGCGCGTGCTCGAAGCCGGCAGCGGCGTGGGCGGCACCTGGTACTGGAACCGCTACCCCGGCGCGCGTTGCGACATCGAAAGCGTCCAGTACTCCTACAGCTTCTCCAAGGAGCTCGAGCAGGAATGGAGCTGGAGCGAGCGGTACGCGACGCAGCCGGAGATCCTGCGCTACGCCAATCATGTCGCCGACCGGTTCGATCTGCGCCGCGACATGCAGTTCGACACGCGCGTAACGTCAGCCCACTTCGACGACGGGACCAAGCGCTGGCTCGTGACCACCGAGCGCGGTGAACGCTTCGATGCGCAGTTCTGCATCATGGCGCTGGGCTGCCTGTCAGCCGCAAACAAACCCAAGCTCACCGGACTGGACAGCTTCAGCGGGCCCGTCTACCACACAGGCGAATGGCCGCACGAGGGCGTGGATTTCACCGGCCAGCGCGTGGGCATCGTCGGCACCGGCTCCTCGGCGATCCAGTCGATCCCGGTCATCGCCGAGCAGGCCGCGCAGCTGTACGTGTTCCAGCGCACGCCGAACTACGCGGTGCCGGCGCACAACCAGCCGCTCACGCCCGAGTACCAGAAAAAGGTGAAGGCCGACTACGCGCAGATGCGGGCGCACGCGCAGGAGTCGTTCACCGGCGTGGTGTTCGTCTTCAATCAGCAATCGGCGCTGGAAGTCACGCCGCAAGAGCGCGAGCGCGAGTTCGAGGCGCGTTGGGCCTATGGCGGATTGCCGTTCATGGGTGCATTCAAGGATCTGCTCTTCAATCTCGAAGCGAACAAGACCGGCGGCGATTTCGTGCGCACCAAGATCCGCAGCATCGTGCGTGATCCGCAGTTGGCGCAATTGCTCTCGCCCACCAACGTGTTCGGCTGCAAGCGGCTGTGCGTCGACACCGGCTACTACGCCACGTTCAACCGTCCCAACGTCACGCTGGTGGACGTGAGCGGCGCACCGATCGAGCGGATCACGCCCAAGGGGCTGCGCACTGCAGGCAAGGAATACGAGTTCGACGCCCTGGTGCTGGCCACCGGATTCGATGCGATGACCGGCTCGTTCTCGCGCATCGACATTCGCGGCCGCGGCGGCGAACGCCTCAAGGATCTGTGGGAGGCCGGCCCGCGCACCTACCTCGGCCTGATGACTGCCGGGTTGCCGAACTTCTTCATGATCACAGGACCGGGCAGCCCCTCGGTGCTCGCCAACATGATCCTGGCGATCGAGCAGCACGGCAACTG
>CADECO010000250.1:2980-8834 GCA_902825905.1 uncultured beta proteobacterium | reverse complement strand
ATCGAGCGCGAGTCGCTGATGCTCGAGCGGCGTGCCTGCACGGTGTTGATGATCAGATCCACTTCGCCGTTCTTCATGAGGTCGACGATGTGCGGCCGGCCTTCGGCCACCTTGTTGACCACGTTCACCGGCAGTCCGCGCGCCAACAGCACTGCACCGGTGCCGCGCGTGGCGATCAGCTGGAACCCCATCTCGTGCAGCTCCTGGCCGAGTTCCATCGCTGCGGGCTTGTCTTCGTCGCGCACGCTGATGAACACGCGTCCCTTGCTCGGCAGGCGCGTGCCGGCGGCGAGCTGCGACTTCACGAACGCCTCACCGAAGGTGGTGCCGATGCCCATCACCTCGCCGGTGGACTTCATCTCCGGTCCGAGAATGGTGTCGACGCCGGGAAACTTGTTGAACGGGAACACCGCCTCCTTGACCGCGAAGTAGGGGGGGACGAATTCGCCGCGAATACCCTGCGCCGCGAGCGTCTGTCCGGCCATGCAACGCGCGGCGATCTTGGCGAGCGCCCGGCCGGTGGCCTTCGATACGAACGGCACCGTGCGTGACGCGCGCGGATTGACTTCGAGCACGTAGACGGTATCGCGCTGGATGGCGAATTGCACGTTCATCAGTCCGACAACCGACAAACCCTGCGCCAGCGCGACGGTCTGTCGGCGCAATTCCCGTTCTACATGCGCCGGTATCGAGTAAGGCGGCAGCGAGCAGGCGGAGTCGCCCGAGTGCACGCCGGCCTGCTCGATGTGCTCCATGATGCCGCCGATGAGCGTGGTCTGGCCGTCGCACACCGCATCGACGTCGACTTCCATCGCGTCGTTGAGAAAACGATCAAGCAGCACTGGTGAATCGTTGGTGACCTTCACCGCCTCGCGCATGTAGCGTTCCAGATCGCCGCGCTGGTGCACGATTTCCATCGCACGACCGCCCAGCACGTAGCTCGGACGCACCACCAGCGGATAACCGATCTGCTCGGCCGCTTCCAGCGCTTCGGCCTCGGTGCGGGCGGTTCGGTTGGGTGGCTGCTTCAGGCCGAGTCGGTGGAGCAATTGCTGGAAGCGTTCGCGATCCTCGGCGGCATCGATCATGTCGGGCGTGGTGCCGATGATCGGCGCACCGGCACGAGCGAGATCGCGCGCGAGCTTGAGCGGGGTCTGGCCGCCGTACTGCACGATCAGTCCTTCGGGTTTCTCCTTGTCGACGATTTCGAGCACGTCTTCCAGTGTGAGCGGCTCGAAGTAAAGCCGGTCGGAGGTGTCGTAATCGGTTGAGACGGTCTCCGGATTGCAATTGACCATCAGTGTCTCGAAGCCGTCGGCGCGCAGTGCCATCGCGGCGTGCACGCAGCAGTAGTCGAATTCGATGCCCTGGCCGATGCGATTGGGGCCGCCGCCCAGCACCATGATCTTGCGCCGGCCGGTCGGTTCGGCCTCGCATTCCTCGTCGTAGCTGGAATAGAAGTAGGCGGTGGGCGTGGCGAACTCGGCGGCGCAGGTGTCGACGCGTTTGTAGATCGGACGAATGCCGAGCGCGTGCCGATGCTCGCGCACCAGCGTCTCAGTGCTCCCGAGCAACGTGGCGATGCGCGCATCGGCGAACCCGACGCGCTTCAGCGCGCGCAGCTCGTCGGCGGAAATCGACGCAAGCGATCGGCCGCGCAGCGCCTGCTCGCGCTTCACCAGATCGTCGATCTGCGCCAGAAACCACGGATCGATACGGCTGCGCGCGTGCACGTCGTCGATCGAGCGGTCGGCGCGGAACGCATCGGCGACGAACCACAAGCGCTCCGGCCCGGCGACCGCCAGCTCCTGGTCGATCTGCTCGGGATCGGTGCTCTTCTCATCGAGGCCGCTCACGCCGACCTCGAGGCCGCGCAAGGCCTTCTGCAGCGACTCCTGGAAGCAGCGGCCGATCGCCATCACTTCGCCGACCGACTTCATCTGCGTGGTGAGTCGTTTGTCGGCTTGCGGAAATTTCTCGAACGCGAAGCGCGGGACCTTGGTGACCACGTAATCGATCGTGGGCTCGAACGAGGCGGGCGTGGCACCGCCGGTGATGTCGTTGGCGAGCTCGTCGAGCGTGTAGCCCACCGCGAGCTTGGCGGCGATCTTGGCGATCGGAAACCCGGTGGCCTTGGATGCCAGCGCCGATGAGCGCGACACGCGCGGGTTCATCTCGATCACCACCATGCGCCCGTCGCGCGGGTTGATCGCGAACTGCACGTTCGAGCCGCCGGTCTCGACGCCGATCTCGCGCAGCACGGCGATCGAGGCGTCGCGCATGCGCTGGTATTCCTTGTCGGTGAGCGTCTGCGCCGGCGCGACGGTGATCGAGTCGCCGGTGTGCACGCCCATCGGATCGAGGTTCTCGATCGCGCACACGATGATGCAGTTGTCGGCGCTGTCGCGCACGACCTCCATCTCGTACTCTTTCCAGCCGAGCACCGATTCCTCGATCAGCAGCTCGCGCGTGGGGGAAGCGTCGAGCCCGCGATCGCAGATGGCAATGAATTCCTCGCGGTTGTAGGCGATGCCGCCGCCCGAGCCGCCGAGCGTGAACGAGGGCCTGATCACCGCCGGAAAGCCGATCGCGGCCTGTACCTGCAGCGCTTCCTCCAGGCTGTGCGCGAGTGAGGAGCGTGGGCAAGCAAGCCCGATGCGAGCCATCGCTCGCTTGAACTTCTCGCGATCCTCGGCCTTGTCGATCGCCTCGCGCGAGGCACCGATCAGCCGCACGCCGTATTTGTCGAGCACGCCTTCGCGAGCCAGATCGAGCGCGCAGTTGAGTGCGGTCTGGCCGCCCATGGTGGGCAGGAGCGCATCCGGACGTTCCTTCTCGATGATCGATTCGACCACGCTCCAGGTGACTGGCTCGATGTAGGTGACGTCGGCGAGCTCCGGGTCGGTCATGATCGTGGCCGGGTTGGAGTTCACCAGCACGACGCGGTAGCCCTCTGCGCGCAATGCCTTGCACGCCTGCGCGCCGGAGTAGTCGAACTCGCACGCCTGGCCGATCACGATCGGGCCGGCACCGATGATCAGGATGCTCCGCAGGTCGGTGCGCTTGGGCACGGCTAGGCGCGCTCCATGCTGGCGATGAACCGATCGAACAAATAGCCCACGTCGTGCGGGCCGGGGCTTGCCTCCGGGTGACCCTGGAAGCAGAACGCGATGCGGTCCTTGCGTGCGAGGCCCTGGATGCTGCCGTCGAACAACGAGGTGTGGGTGACGCGAAGCTCAGGCGGAAGCGACTGGGGATCGACCGCGAAGCCGTGGTTCTGACTGGTGATGACCACGCGCCCGGTATCGAGATCTTTCACCGGATGATTGGCACCGTGATGGCCGAACTTCATCTTGTGTGTGCGTGCGCCGCAGGCGAGTGCCATCAGCTGATGCCCCAGGCAGATGCCGAAGACCGGCAACTGCGTGTGCTGCAGCAATTGGGCGATTGCGTTGATCGCGTAGTCGCACGGCTGCGGATCGCCGGGGCCGTTCGAGAGGAACACGCCGTCGGGCTCGAGCGCGACCACATCGTGCGCGTTCGCCTGCGCTGGCAGCACTGTGATCCGGCAGCCGCGATCGACCAGCATGCGCAGGATGTTGCGCTTGATGCCGAAGTCGAGGGCCACGACATGGCGCGACAGGGAGCGCATATCGTGCGGTTCATCGGGCAGACGCCAGCTGCCGGTGGTCCATTCGTAGGCCGAGCGCGTCGTGACTTCTTTCGCCAGATCCATGCCGGCCAGGCCGGGGAAGCCGCGCGCCTGGGCGTGCGCACGCTCGACATCGATATCACCGGCCATGACGCAGCCGTTCTGCGCGCCTTTCTCACGCAGCAGGCGCGTGAGGCGTCGGGTGTCGACGTCGGCAATCGCGACGACGTTGCGGTCGCGCAGGTAGTCGGCGAGTGAAGCCGTGGAGCGCCAGTTGGAAGCCACCATCGCGTTGTCTCGAATGACCAGGCCCGCGGCGTAGATCGCGGCGGACTCCTCGTCGTCGGCATTGATGCCGGTATTGCCGATGTGCGGATAGGTGAGCGTGACGATCTGACGGCAATAGGAGGGATCGGTGAGGATCTCCTGATAGCCCGTCATCGCGGTGTTGAACACCACTTCGCCCACTGCGCTGCCGGTCGCGCCGATTGATCGGCCGCGAAATACCGAACCATCCGCAAGAGCGAGGATGGCCGGTACGAGTGTGGGCACGAAGTTGCGCGCGGAGGGATCGCGTCGGAGGGGAGGGGTTGATGCCGCCGAGAGCGACGGCATCGAGCGCGAATTTTATCGCGATGCAGCAACCGCCTCAATCAAATCATCGATGCATCAGTCTCCGATGAGAGATATCGCGGTGCGTCCGGCAGGAACATGCACCGAACAGGTGCGAATCGATGGTTCTATCGTGCGCCGATCTTGAGCAACTCCACTTCGAAGTGCAGCGTCGCGTTCGGTGGGATGACTCCACCGGCGCCACGTTCACCGTACGCAATGTTCGGCGGACAGGTGAGCTTCGCCTTGCCGCCGACCTTGATGCGCTGCACGCCTTCGGTCCAGCACTTGATCACGCGATTGAGCGGGAACTCCGTCGGTTGTCCGCGCGAGTAGGAGCTGTCGAACTCCTTGCCGTCGGGAAACGTACCGCGATAGTGGACCGATACGACGTCGGTGGCTTGCGGCATTGGGCCGGTGCCCTCTTTGAGAGAGCGGAAAACGAGGCCGCTCGAAGTGACGACGGCACCTGGTTCCTTGGCCGCTTTGGCGGCGGCATCGGCTTGGGCGAAGGCAGCGGTGTTGACAAGGAGCAGTGCGACAGCGGCAAGTAGGATTTTCACTGGAAACGCTTTCGGGTTATGGGATCCGGCGCGGATGTTGAAGCGGGTTCGCTCGACACGCAAGCGCTCGCCTGTCGGACGACGCTTTACCCCGCTGTCGGCAGCGCCTATCCTCGGCGCCACATTGCCTGACAGAAAAAACGACAACAGGAGGCATCGGGGGGCGGGGATTCCAATACGGTTGGCTCTTGCTGCGGAGGACTTAGCCGATGGGCTACGTCTACTTTCATCATGGAGTCGCCGCGCGTGACGCTACGGAGCGCGCGCGCTGCGAACGCAACTCCCGCGTTCTGGCTCAGTTCCGACTCAGTCCTTCGAACCGCGACGTCGACAGCCTGATCTTTCGCCATCGCCGGCCGATTCTCGAACGATGGCTGGGCGAGTTGCCTGGCGATCTCGACGTGCTGGACGTCGGCGGACGCATCCAGCCCTATCGCAGCCTGATCGAAACCAAGGCGCGCAGCTATGTCGGCCTCGATCTGCAGTTCGAGGGGATGGTGGACATCGTCGCTACGGCCGAGCGCATTCCGGTGCGCGCCGGAAGTGTCGATCTCGTGTTGTGTACCGACACGCTGCAGTACGTACCCGACGCGGCGGCGGCCTTGCGAGAGATGCACCGCGTGCTCAAGCCCGGCGCACAACTGATCCTGTCGACGCGTGGGCAGTATCCCGAGCATCACGACGAGTTGTGGCGATTCCTGCCTGATGGCCTGCGACTGCTCGCGCGTCCGTTCCGAACGGTCGAGATCGAACCCGAGGGCCATTCGGGAAGCGGACTGATGACGGCACTCAACGTACTGATCCACCGCAATCTGGAGGAGACCCGTCTCGGCCGGATCACGGCGCGCACCAGCACACCGCTGCTCAACTCGCTTGGTTTGATGCTCGATCGCCTGGCGCCGCACGACTCGCGCTTCACCTGCGGGTTCAGCATGCGGGCCGTCAAGTAGCGAACGAGCGTCACCGAAGCGCTCGCGTCTGCCGCTACGAGGCGATTTTTCCTTTCATCACCTGCCCGGCGAACAGG
>CADECO010000250.1:0-2970 GCA_902825905.1 uncultured beta proteobacterium | reverse complement strand
GAATGCCTTGGGCTTTCTGCACCAGTCGGCGCGCTCCGCCGGGCAGATCGGTCTCCACGGTGGGCATGCACGGACGCACCCGGCCTTCCTCCAGCAGCAGCACGTCGGCCTTGTAGCCCGGCTGCAGCAGGCCGCGGTCGGTGAGCTCGAACGCGGTGGCGTTGTCGTGACTGAGCTTCCTGATCGCACGTTCCAGGGTGAACGCGCGGCGCTTGTCCACCCAGTAGTGCAGAAAGTGCGTCTGCAGCGACGAACCCATTTCCTGGCACACGTGCGCGCCCGAGTCGGAGAAAGTCGCGAGCGTGCACTCGCGTTCGAGCATCTGCAGGATGTCATCGCGCGATTCATTCACCAGCGGCTGCACGAACACCTGGTCTTCATTGGCGAGGCAGAGATCGATCATCACCTCGACCGGATGGCGGCCACTCGCGCGCGCCAGTTCGTCGACCGTTGGATCGTCCCAATCGACGCCCTTCATCGCGTAGAGGTTGCCGTAGTCGGGTTTGCGCGCATCGAGCGTGGCCGCGCCGCCGCCCTGCAGCCGGGAGTCTTTGGGCTTCATCGCGGCTTCGGCGGCGACCAGTTCACGCCTCACCGCGGGGTCGCGCAGGCGATTCTTCTGCTCATCGAGCGGCAGGCCACGGACCGCTCGCCACGCCGGCAGCACGTCGAAGGGCAGGTACGACTTGAGTGAAAAGATTGCGTTGATCGAGCGGGTCGTGGACTGCGCGAACACACGGCCGCCCGCGGCGTTCATCTGCTCGATCATCTGGACTTGGGGTTGCCACGATGGCGGCTCCACGCCCTGGCGCGTCGAGATCAATCCGAACATGATCGGCCGCTTGTACGTGATCGCATAGCGGTGCATGCGCTCGAGGAACGCGCGGTTGCTCGTGGCGGTGTCGACCTCGGGGCCGGTCTGGTAGATGCCTGCGCCGGCCTGCGACATCGCCCCGAGAATCGCTTCGATCTCGCGCCAGTCGGCGATGCGGCTCGCTACCGGCGTACCGTCGGGGGTCATGTGCGTGTGCGAGCGCGAGCTGGAAAATCCGAGCGCGCCGGCGCGCAGCGCCTCCTGCACGGAGCGCGCCATCTTCGCGATCTCGTCTTCGCTCGCTTTGTCGGTGAGCGCGCGCCGGCCCATGACGTACATGCGCAGACCCGAGTGGCCGATGTACATGCCGTGATTGAGCGCCTTGGGCCGACGTTCCACCGCCGCGAGGTACTCGGGAAACGACTCCCAGGTCCAGTCGATGCCGGCGGCCATCGCCGCGGTGGGAATGTCTTCGACGTACGAGAGGCTGTCGGCGTACCACTGTCGGTCGGCTGGCTTGCACGGTGCGAGCGTGAAGCCGCAGTTGCTCATGACCACCGATGTCACGCCGTGCCAGCACGAGCAGCTGCCGAGTGGATCCCACATCACTTGCGCATCCATGTGGGTGTGGCCGTCGATGAAACCGGGGCTCACGATCAGGCCATCGGCATCGAGCGTGCGTTTCGCTGCTTCAGTCACACGGCCAATCGCGACGATCCGATCGCCTGTGATGCCGACGTTGGCAACGAAGCGGTCGCGCCCCGAGCCGTCGATGACCGTACCACCACGAATCAGCAGATCCAGCATCCGGCACTCCCGATGGTGTCGAGTTTTTCGTGGGCAGCACGCTGTTGTGAGCAGCGCCTTCCTTGCCGTGGATCATGGCACCGCGGTGCCGGCAGCGTCCAGTCGCGGTGATCGGCGCGAGGCTGCTCAGCGTTGGCCGGCTACCAGCACGCGCTCGGGGGGATTCACTTCGTACAGCGCCTCGACCTCGGCTGCGCGGCTCGCCAGCATCGCGCGTTGGTTGATCGATCCTTTGTCGGTGATCTCGCTCGCATCGATGGAGGGCGGCGTGGTGAGCACAATCGCGCGCACGATCCGCGTCGCGCTGCCGGTTGCCTGCTTCGCGAACTCGTCGAGCAGTTTTTGGAACTGCGTGCGAACCGCTGTGTGCTGCAACACCGTCGACCCGGCGGCGGTGTGCGGCAACTCGGGGCACAGCGCCCGGCACGCTTCGACGTTCGGAATGATCAGTGCGCCGACCGTGTCGCGGTTGAGCCCGGCGATCACGACGTCTTGCACATAGGGCGCGCCCGCGGCGATCACCCTGGCGCGGAGCGGGCCGACGCTGACCCAGGTGCCGGTGGCCAATTTGAAGTCTTCAGCGACGCGACCATCGAACACCAGGCCAAACGTCGGGTCGCTCGGGTCGACGAAACGCACCGCGTCACCCATGCGGTGATAGCCTTCTTCGTCGCGTGCGGCACGCGTCAGCTCCGGTTGTCGCCAATAGCCCGGCGTGATGCTCGGACCGCGCACGCGGCATTCGAGTTTGTCGCCCTCGGGTGTGAGCTTCACTTCCACGCCGGGCACGGGCGTGCCGATCATTCCCGAGCGCACGCCGTCACGCGTGGTGAATGTGATCGACGGCGCCGTCTCGGTGGCGCCCAGTCCGGTCACCCACAGAACGCGCCGGCCGCACGTCTGCACGGCCAATTCGTCCATCGCGTCCCACACCGGTTGCGCGAGTCCGGCGCCGGCGTAGAACAGCAGCTTCAATTGACTGAAGAAGTTGGTGCGCAGTTCGGCGTCGCGGCGCAGATGCGGAACGAGTTCTTCGAAGCCGCGCGGCACGTTGAAGTAGACCGTCGGCGCGATGCTGCGCAGGTTCTCGACGCTGCGCCCGAACAGCGCCGGCACCGGCTTGCCCTCGTCGATGTAGAGCGAGCCGCCGTTCCAGATGGTGAGGCCGAAGTTGTGGTTGCCGCCGAAGGTGTGGTTCCAGGGCAGCCAGTCGACCAGCACCGGGCGCACCTGGCCGAGGCCGGGGAAGCACTGCAGGATCTGCTGCTGGTTGGCGCACAGCATGCGCTGCGTGTTGATCACGCCCTTGGGCAGCTTGGTCGAGCCCGAGGTGAATAGGAACTTGGCGA
>CADECO010000249.1:7915-8839 GCA_902825905.1 uncultured beta proteobacterium | reverse complement strand
TGAATCGCGTTGGCCAGCACTTCCATGAAGCCGATCAGCAGATCGTTGCGACTGGCGCGCACCACCGCCATGTGCCAGGCGAGATTGGCCGCGAGATAGCGCTCGAGATCGTCGACGTTGGCTTCGACCGCAACGGTGCGCGCGGTGAGCTCGGCAATGTCGGCATCGGTGCGTCGCCGCGCAGCGCCTTGCGCCGCGACCGTTTCGAGCGCTTCGCGTACCTCGGTGAGTTCCTCGAGGCCGACATTGCGCCCCCAGATGAACAGATCGAGGTGGCGCGACAACTCGCGCCCGGCCGGCCGGCGCACGCGCGATCCGCCGCTTCGCCCCACGCGCGTTTCGATCAGCCCTTCGACCTCGAGGATGCGCAGCGCCTCGCGCACCGATGCGCGGCTCAGCCCGGTTTGCAGCACCAGCTCGCGCTCGGTCGGCAGCGACTGCCCGTCGCTCAGCTCACCGGCGCGGATGCGGGTGCGGAGCGCCTCGGCGAGCACGTCGGACGCCTTGGGCACGCTGACTCGCCCGAGCGGCAGCGCGCCGCGCGAGGGATCGGTCGACAGGCTCTGAGCATCCTGCATACCGCAAATATTTCACAGCCAAATTATGTCGTCAAGCTAATGATCAGACCAAATAACCGGACCGGTGCGACGAGTCTGCTCCTGCTGGATCAATAGAAATTCCCGAACTAGACCGCCATTTGCCCGTGTTTGCCGTGGGATGAGCGCAATTGGGCCATCACGCGAAACGGGGCTCAAGGTCGACCTGGCTCAAGGACGGCCGGCTTTTCGCGCCTGCACGTACATCGCCTGGGTGAACGCCGATGTCTGATAGCCGCTCGTTCCGCCGAAGCCGGCATCCGCCACGCTTGTCGCTTGCAGCCCTCCGCCTGGACGCAGCACGCGCGCGATCTCGGCAAACGCCTTC
>CADECO010000249.1:0-7786 GCA_902825905.1 uncultured beta proteobacterium | reverse complement strand
GGTAACGGATGGAGGGAAGGCGGTAAGGCCGATAACCGAGGCGCACCGCGCTCTCGCGGCCGATCGGGTAAGGAAATTGCCCCTGCGGCTGGCAGGCGACCTCCGCATACCGGCGACGGATACCGTTCAGGATCTCTTCGGGTTGCATGGCAGGCTCTCCATTCATCCGTCAGAACATCACCGCACCGGCGCTCATGTTGATGTCCTGCCCGGTCATGTGCCGAGCGGAATCCGAGCACAGGAACATCACCATATCGACGATCTCGTCTTCGGTGACCATCTCACTCATTGGTGACCACGACTGATAGCTCTTGCGCACCTGATCGAGCGGCAGGTTACGCGCCTTGGCGGTGGCGACGACAACCTCCTCCACCCGCTCGCCGGCGATCGGTCCGGGGCTGATGGTGTTACAGCGCACGCCGTGCGGCGCGAGTTCGAGCGCGACGGTGCGGGTGAGCCCGACGAGCGCCATCTTCGAGGTCGCGTACGGCGTGCGCAGCGCAAGCGGGCGCTTGCCGGTGACCGAACCGATGTTGACGATCGCGCCCGCGCGCGCGGCGATCATCGGTTTGGACACGAAGTGGATCATCGAGTAGATCGCGTACAGGTTGGCGCGCATCACCTCGTCGAACTCGGCGAGTTGCAAGTCACCGATCGGCTTCTGCGGCCCGGAGATGCCGGCGCAGTTGATCAGCACATCGACGCGCCCCCACAACCCGAGCGCAGTGTTGACCAGCCGCTCGCAGTCGGCGTGCTGCGCGACATCGGCGGTGATGCTCGCGACCTCGCGCCCGCGTGCACGTAATTCGTCTTGCAGCGCCTGCAACGGCTCGGCGCGTCGCGCGCCGAACACGACCTTTGCGCCGGCATCGGCGAATCGCGTGGCCGCACGCCGCCCTACCCCGCGCGAGGCGCCGGTGACGATCGCGACCTTGCCTTCCAGATTCATCGGTTCGCTCCTTACATCGATGCCCGCGACATCGTGGGGTCGAAATCTCGGGCACGTGATCGTGTTCGCGTCATCAACGCCGCTGGTTCACGCCACGAGCGGCGCGAGTGTAATCAGCTCGCTTCATCATGCGGAGCCAAGCCGCTGTGGCAGACTCTCCGCAGCACCGATGGGTGCCGACACGCCAACCTCATCCACGACCCAATTCGCCATTGTCGCCATGCAACTGACCCAAGCCCAGATCGACGCCTACCACCGTGACGGCTACGTCGCGATTGCCGACCTGTTCAGTCGCGACGAGGTGGCGGTGCTCAACGCCGCGCTCGATCGCTTCATCGACGAGAAGCGCCCCGAGATCCACATCCAGCGCCGTGGCACCGAAGCGCCGCGGCTCATCTACGCCGCCGACCGCTACAGCGAAGCGTTCCGCCGGCTGTCGCTGCACCCGCGCTGGATCGCGCCGGCCAGGCAATTGCTCGGCAGCGACGTCTACATCCACCAGCTGCGCATCAATCCGAAGGCCGCGTTCGACGGCGAGCCGTTCTGGTGGCATCAGGACTACGGCACCTGGCGACTCGAAGACGGCATGCCCACGCCGCGTGCGTTGATGATCGCGGTCTACCTCGACGATGTCGACGCCACCAACGGGCCCCTGCTCGTCATTCCCGGTTCGCACCACCATGGTCACGTCGACGAGATCCAGCCCGATCGCAATCCAACCGGCTATACGGTGGCCGACATCGAGCGTCCTGCAATCGAGAAGCTGGTGGCCGAGCATGGCATCCGCGCGATGACGTTCAACGCCGGCAGCGTGATGTTCATGAACTGCAATCTGGTGCACGCCTCGCCAGAGAACCTCACGCCGAAGCGCAGGACGATCGTCTACGTGAACGCGAATTCGGTGGAGAACAAGATCACCAAGCTGGTGCGCGCCACGCATCACGCCAATCGCGATTTCACGCCGCTGGTGCCGCTGGCCGACAACTGCCTGCGCGAACTGGCCAAGGCCGCCTGAACGAACCAGTCGGTCCGTCGCACACGCTCACGCCTTCGCCGGCGGCCGATTCTGCGGATAACGCTCGACCGCCGGGTCGAGATGCATCCACGGCAAGGCGCTGTCGGTCCACGCGTTCATCGCGAGCTTGAGACCAGAGGCGTCATCGAGCGTGCCCACCTTCAACACCACCATCTCCGGGTTTTTCTCGCGCTGACTGTAGAGCGACGAGCCGCACTTCTCGCAGAAGTGCCGGAACAGCAGATTTCCGCTTGCGGCCGAAGTGTCCTGATAGCGCTTCGGCGTGCCCGATACGAACTTCACGGCGGCCGATGGAATGATCGCATTGTGACTGGAGCCCGCACCGGAGATACGCCGACAACTCGTGCAGTGGCACGCCACCACCTTCTCGATCGGTGCACTGACCTCATAGCGAATCGCACCGCACAGACAACCACCAGTCATTGGCTTGCTCACCGCTCGTCTCCTTTTTTCCGTCGTGAAACAGGGATGTGAACCGACAACAAGTTTCACCTTCGCGCGTTCATCCGCAGCCTATCATTCCGATCCACACAAGGCGACGCGGCATTCACAGTCGCGTAACGCGATGGTCGGAGGTTAGATGGTGAGGGAACCCAGCCACCAGCTCGCCGTGGCGAGCACGCTGGCGAGAATCGGCAAGTACGCGCAGGCAGAGTCGATGTACATGCCGTTCGTGCAGGAATCCAGTCCCGACAATCCGGAAGCATTGAGCGGGCTGGCCGATCTCCTGATTCAGCAACACAAATATGATCAGGCACTGCCGTGGCTCGAGCGGCTGGCGGCGGTAATGCCCGATGACATCGACGCGCATTTCAGGCTGGCGCAGGTGTTGATGGCGCTGCGCCGCTTCGACGCAGCGGTGCTCAGCTTTCAGACGGTGCTGCGCTTCGATCCGCGCCACGCGCAGAGCTACTACCAGGTCGGTGTGTGCAAGCTCGAGCAGGGCCGGCTCGACCGCGCGATCCGCTATCTGGTCACGGCGATCCGCTTCAAACCCGATTTCGCCGAGGCCTATTCGAGCATGGGCGCGATCTCGGCCCGGCTCAACCGCTCGGAGGATGCCGCCTCCGCGTTCGAGAAGGCAGTCGCGTTGCGACCCGACTATGCCGTGGGCCACGCCAGCCTGGGCATGGCGTACCAGTCCCTCAATCGACACGAAGAGGCGATCAGAGCGTTCAGCAAGGCGCTGCAGACCAAACCCGATCTGGCCGCGGCACAGCGGCATCGCGGGCTTTCGCATCTCGCGCTCGGACAGTACGCGCAGGGTTGGCACGATCACGAAGCCCGCTGGAAGGTGCGCGAGCTGGCCATTCCCGGGCCGGCCGGCATTCCGATCTGGCAGGGCGAGGCCGACATCGACGGCAGAACCATGTTGCTGCTGCCCGAACAAAGCCTCGGCGACACGATCCAATGCCTGCGCTTCGTGCCGCAACTCGCGGCGATGGGTGCGCGCTGCTACGTGCAGGTGCAGCCCGCGCTGCAGTCGATCGCCGAGCGCAGCCTGCCGATGGCAAAGATGTTGAACCCCGGCGAAAGCCCGCCCGAGGTCAGCTTCCGCCTGCCGTTCCTGAGCGTTCCGCACGCGCTCGACATCGCAGCCGAAAGCCAGATACCCGCAGCCTTCCCGTATTTGTTGCCCGACGTCGCGAAAGCGGCGGCGCTGCATCGGCGCCTGCATGCCGAGCATGCGCGCGTGGTCGCCTTCAGCTGGAAGGCCGAGGCGCCGCATCAGGCCGACCCGAACCGCGTGATGCCGCTTGCCGAATTGCAACCGCTGTTCGCTGCCAAGCCGTGGCTGTTCGTGAGCATGCAGCGCGACGCCACCGAACAGGAACGCGCGCTGCTCGCCCAGCACGGCAACGTGGTCTCGCTCGGCGACGAATTGCTCACCTGCGACGACAACGCCGCGCTGATTGCCGCCGCCGACCACGTGATCAGTGTCGATGCCGCCGTTGCCCACATGGCGGGCGCGCTGGGCCGGTCGGTGTCGATCCTGCTGCCGTTCAGCGCCGACTGGCGCTGGTTGATCGATCGCGACGATTCGCCCTGGTACCCGAGCGCGCGACTGTTCCGTCAACCGAGAATCGGCGACTGGAGCGCGGTGGTGAGCCGCTTGCTCGAACAGCTCGGCAACCTGCGCTGAGGCGCCGCATAGCGCGCTCAATTCGCGTCGGGTGCGCGATCGTCGAGGTGAATCCAGCAACAGCCGCCGCCGCGCACTGGCGTCCACGGCTCGTTGCCGAACTGCACCCCAGCCGCTTCGAACAAGCCTTTGTCGAACGCACCAGCGATGCGACAAAGCCTCGCCATCCGCTCACCTGACAATCCGGCATCGGCCCATGCGTCCTTGAGCGGACATCGATCGACGCGCATGGTCACGCCGCTCGCGCGCGTTTCGACCTGGCACGGATACATGCGTCCGCCGTCCGGACTCACCGAGAGGAACTTCGCACCGATCGCTTTTGCGTTGCGCGAGGTGTCCTTGAACAACGTTGCCGCTACCTCCGCGCCACGCTTCTCGATCGCGCGACTGAGCAGCCGTTCGGCGCGCTCGGCACCCAGATCGGCCGCAAGCTCGTCGTAGATCGTGCGATAAAGATGCGCGCGCGCTCGGAACGCTTCTTCCAGTTCGCGGCGCAGCGTGTCGATCGTCCGGTCATTCATCACGTGGCTCCTTGCCGAGCCAACTGGGCTCGCTCGATGGTCGAATGGGCTTGCTTGTCGTTCATTCGTTCGTCCAATCCCCGTCGCGTTGGGTGTGCCGGTCTGTGTCACGGCGAATCGGCAAGCGCGGCACCGCCGCAACCAGCGCGCGCGTCGCGCCTGTTTGCGGCGCATCGAGCACGGACTCGACTGCACCCTGTTCGACGATACGCCCGTCTGCCATCACCGCGACGCGATCGGCGATCGCACGTACCACCGCGAGATCGTGCGAGATGAACAGGTAGGCGAGCCCCTCTTCGCGCTGCACATCGAGCAGCAGGTTGAGGATCTGCGCGCGCACCGAAACGTCGAGCGCCGAGACCGGTTCGTCGAGAATCAGCAATCGCGGCCGCGTGGCAAGCGCGCGTGCGATGTTGACCCGCTGGCGCTGCCCGCCGGAAAGCTCGTGCGGGTAACGTTGCGCGAACTGCGCGTCCAGTCCGACGCGTGCGAGCAGCGCGTGAACCGCCCCGGGCCGCTCGTGATCCGCGACCAATTCATGCACACGCAACGGATCGGCTAGCAGTCGGCCGACGGTTGCGCGTGGATTGAGCGCAGCAAGCGGATCCTGGAACACGATCTGCAGTCCGCGCCGTAGTGCGCGCAGCTTGCCGCCCCGCGCTGCGAGCAGATCGACGCCATCGAAGTGCACGCGGCCCACATCGGGCTCGATCAGTCGCACGACGATGCGCGCGAGCGTCGTCTTGCCCGCACCTGATCCACCCACCAACGCGAGGGTTTCGTTGGCGTGCAATTCGAGATCGACGCCGTCGAGCACGATGCGCCCGCGCGAGCCGCCGTAGCGCTTGGTCAGACCACGGACTTGGAGAAGTGCGTGGCTCATGCGACCGCTCCCACGCCCCAGCACGCGACGCCCTCGTTCGCATCGCCTCGCCACGCCGGAAATCGTTCGCCGCATTCAGTACGCACCTGCGCGCAGCGCGCAGCGAACGGACACCCGCGAACCACTTCACCTGGCGCTGGCAGCGCACCGGGAATTTCAGGCAAACGCGGACGTCGCTCTTCTCGCGTCGCATCTACCTCTGGTGGAGGTTCGCTGCCACGTCCCGCGTCGACAGCGAGTTGACTGGCGAGCAGCGCCTGCGTGTACGGATGCCGGGGCTGTTGTAGCAGCGCAGCCACCGGGCCCAACTCGGCCAGCCGTCCCGCGTACATCACTGCGATGCGATCGACCGAGCGCGCTGCGAGTGCCAGATCGTGCGTGATCAGCAGCAATGCCATGCCCGAATCGCGCGTAAGCGTATCGAGTAGCGCCATCACCTGCGCCTGCACGACCGTGTCGAGCGACGAGGTCGGCTCATCCGCAATGAGCAGGCGCGGTGTCGCGGAGATCGCAATGGCAATGGCAATGCGCTGTCGTTGCCCGCCGGAAAACTCATACGGATAGGCCTCGACGCGCGCGTGCGATTCGGGAATGCCCACACGATCGAGCAGTTCCATCACACGACCCGGCACCTGCGTCGGCGGGACGATGCCGTGGGTCAGCAGCACTTCGCCGATCTGCTCGCCGACCGTCAGCACCGGATTCAGACTGGACATCGGATCCTGGAACACGAAGCCGATGTCACGGCCCGCAACCGGCGGCGCACCGGGCCCGGGCCAGCGGATCGCACCGCAGACCTGCGCCTCCTCGGGCAGCAGCCCGGCAATCGCACGCGCGGTGATGGTCTTGCCCGACCCGCTTTCGCCCAGCAGACCGAGGCGCTCGCCTGCGTGCAGCGCGAGGCCGAGCGACTGCACCGCACGCACGGCACCAAAGCTCACCGACAGCGCGTCGATCTCCAGCAGCGGCGCTCGCGTCATCCCCGCTCGAGTCATCCCGCTACGCCCTGGCGCGCTGCGGCGCCAGCGCTTCGTTGATGCCTTCGCCCACGAGATTCACCGCGATCACGGTGATCGCCACCGCCACGCCGGGAATGAACGAGAGGTACGGCGCCGAGCGCAGCACGCCGCGACCCTCGGCGATCATCGCGCCCCAGGTTGCGACGTTCGGATCGCCGATGCCCAGGAACGACAGGGCCGCCTCGATCAGGATCGCACTCGCCACGATCACCGAAGCGAGCGTGACCGTCGGCGGAAGCGCGTTGGGCAGGACTTCGCGAAACGCGATCGCCACCGGATGCATGCCGAGCGCGCGATACGCATCGACGAAATCGCGCTGGCGCAGGCTCAGGATCTCGGCACGCACTAGTCGAGCCGGGCCCGTCCACGAACTCGCCGCGATCGCGACCACGATGCTGGTGACCGAAGCGCCCATCACGGTGACCAGCGCCAGCGCGAGGATGAAACCGGGCACCGTCTGGAATGCTTCGGTGATACGCATCAGCGTCTCGTCGATCCAGCCGCCGAGATAGCCTGCCAGCGTGCCGATGGTGATACCGATCAGCAGCGCACCAAGGGTTGCAGCAACCGACACCGCGAGCGTGACGCGAGCGCCGTGTGCAAGCAGGGTCAGCACGTCGCGGCCAAGCCGATCGGTACCGAGCGGATGGCTTGCCTCGGTGAAAGGCGCGGCCATCGGCTGCCCGGCGATCGCCAGAGGATCGCCGGGGAAAAGCAGTGGCGAACTCAGCGCGATGAGCGCAATCAATGCCAGCACCGCCGCGCCCGCGACGCCCGCGTGTGAGGATCGAACGAATCGCGCAAGGCTCGCGCGCATCAGCTACGCTCCACACCAACGCGCGGATCAAGCCACGCATAGGCGATGTCGACAAGCAGGTTGACGACGATGACCACGATCGTGCCGACGAGCACGATGCCAAGCAGCAACGCCACGTCGCGTTGCGTCACGGCCTCGAACGCGAGCCGGCCCAGGCCGGGAATCGCGAACACGCTTTCGATCACGACGCTGCCGCCGAGCAAGGTGCTCGCCTGCAATCCGAGCATTGTCACCACCGGCAGCAACGCGTTGCGCGCGACGTGTCGCAAGACGATGCGCCGGCGTGGCAACCCCTTGGCACGGGCGAGCAGCACGTGATCACTGCGCCATGCCTCGACCATGCCGGCTCGCATCAGGCGCAGGTACAAGGCCAGGGAGATCATTCCCAACGCGCACGTCGGCAGCACGAGATGCCGCG
>CADECO010000248.1:6325-8877 GCA_902825905.1 uncultured beta proteobacterium | reverse complement strand
AGCCAATCGAGCGTTTCGTTCTCCACTGCTGCGCGCCATTCCTGGCTGGAGAACGTGTGATCGGCCTGCGGCAGTTCCCAGCGTTTCAGCCGGTCCGGTTGCAACGTGCGGCGCCACCTGGCATCAGCCTCGGTCACGCTGACGAACTCCTGCGCGGTGAGATCGCGGCCGCTCAGCATCAGCAGCACCGGACCACGAAAGCGCTCCAATCCTCGCAACATGCGCGCCTGAAACGGGGTGCGTTCGCCGGATGGTTTTCCGTCCGATCGGCGCAGTGCGCGGAAGAAATTTCCGGCAAGTGAGCGCGCCGATGCAATCGGCGAAAACGACTGTGAGAACAGCTTCTTCCAGAACTCGCGGCTGACCAGCCGTTCGGTGTAGTAGTGCCGCAGATAGGTGCGGGCAATCGTCGCCTCGCTACGGATCCACGGATTGAGCAGCGCCAGCCCGGCAACGCGCCCATCCGCAGGCGCATACATCATCGCTGCCGAGGCCGCATCGCATAGCCCCCACAAACAGACCGAGCGCAGATCGGGACACGCGCGCATCAAGGCGTCGATCGCCGCACCGATATCGCCGTCGACCGCATCGAAGGGTCGCATCTCGCCCGCGCTGTCCCCCATTCCGCGATAGTCGAATCGCAGCACGCAGTAGCCGCTTCGCGCCAATCGCCGTGTCAGCAGGACGAACTGACGATGACTGCCGACGCGGTATTGCGGGCCGCCGACGATCACCAGCACTCCGGTGCTCGAACGCAGCTCATCGGGCCTGCCGAGGATGCCGATCAACGCATCGCCGGCGTGCTCGAATTGAACCACCTCCTCGCGATAGTTCACGCCGGCACCCGTTCGAGCGCATCGATCGTCGCTGCAGTCAGCGCGGGACATTCGGCGATTTCCTGCGTCTGCCAGAAGCCCAGACCATCGACAACAACGCTATGCAACTCAGCGCCGGCTTCCCGCCACTTCGCTTGTCGCGTAGCCGCGGCAGGCGAAACCGAGAGTTCACCCGCACGCGCTGCGACTTCGCACCACAACACGCGCGCAGGTGCGCGGGCGGGTGGATCGAGCTCCGCGCGCTCGAGCGGAAGCGCCAGTTCGGGGCGAAGCGCGTAGCCAGCCACCTCGACGGACCGACCGGCTTCGAGCTCGGCCCGCAGCGCTTTGGTTCCGGTCGAGGCTCCTTCCGATCCGAGCAGTTGTGCGGCGACCTTGAGCCGCAGGAACTGGTTCAGATAGGTGCGCCCCGATAGCGCCGGCTGCCAGAACATCACGTCGGGGACCCGAGGCAAACGCGCGCTCGCAGCGACCGCAAGTAACGCCCCTGCCCGCAATCCCCACAAGATCGGCGTCGAATGCAGCGACTGCGCGAGCTGATTCCACACCGCGACGATGTCGGCGATCCAGGCCTCCCAAGTCGCGTCCGCGAAATCGCCGGAACTGTCACCGCAGCCCAACAGATCAAGGGTGGTGACGTGCCATCCCCTGCTCGCAAGTGCCCGCGCAGTGTTCGCAACCGCCCGGCGCGATTTGTTCATCTCTTCGGCGAACGGGTGGACGTACAAGATCACTCCGCGCCGCTTCCCCGAGGGCGCGTACTCGACCAACAGTCGGTTACCGTCCGCGCAAGGCTGGAAACGGGCTGTCATCGCGACAGCGCTCACGGCGGTCCTTGGTTGCTTTCCTGAACTAGGGAGCAGGTGGGCGACTGGGCTGGCTAGCTTTTCGCGACCATCACGCTGCGCGTAGTTTTGTTTCGACGAACTCGACCAGTGACCCGACCGTGGCGAAGGTCGACCCATCGAGCTCGTCATCTTCCACGCTGAAGCCGAAACGTTCTTCCAGCGATGTGATGACCGAAACGACCGCCATCGAATCGAGCTCGGGGATGCTCCCCAGGAGCGCCGTATCAGCGCCAAACGCGGCGGTTCTGCCCTTCAGATTCAGGACACCCTCAAGCACTCCCAGTACTTCGGTCTGCGTGTTCACGAGTCACTCCGGAATCCGATGCTTGATCTCAGACTGCCCGCCCACGCTTATCGACGTGTGAGCCGGCGAAAAACCGACGGCGAGTATAGCGGCCGACGTAGTCCACCTTCGTGAAATTAGACCGTTGGCGCGCAGCATGGCACCGGGACCAGACGTGCCCTGAACAAAGATCCCGGGGCCGGCGCATGACCACGGATCGCTGCACGCTCTTCAACGTGGCGGCTGCACGCGAATCACCGGACGCTGCCGGCTGCGAATCCCGACGTGAAGATAGGGTGCAGTGCTGAACATCGAGATCTGCAGGGCGCCAAGGCACAGATACGTGGCGGACCCGACCGGGACGGCGCCGAGCCTCGCGTGGGAACGCAATGAAGCGGCGTTGAACGCGGACACCCGGCTCATCGTCCAGCGGTATCCCTTCGATCGCATGAAATCGTAGGCAGCGTCCCAAAGTCGCGAGAAGGCACGGCCGATTCGATAGCGCGGCTCCACGTACACGTCGAAATCCCACACCGCTTGTTCGACTGGAGTCGGTATGAACAAGCTGCGGACTTCGTCTTCTTC
>CADECO010000248.1:0-6225 GCA_902825905.1 uncultured beta proteobacterium | reverse complement strand
GAGCGTTGCAAAGTTCCGGCTATCGGCAGAACCGGACCGATCAGCCTCGATCCTCCCAATAGTTGGCGCTCCGACAGCGTTATTTGCCTTTCGAGCGCGGCCATTGAGGTCTAATTTCACCTTCCCCGGCACGACGCCTCGCCGCCAGGCGCCATCCCGCGTGCTGCAAGCCCCATCACGCTTGATCGTCTGCCAAATCCATCGCTTCGACCCAAAAGTCCCGCATGCAATCCAGTCCGAAGATCACCGCCGATTCGTCTCTGCTCCACGGTCTGCTTTTCGCCACGGCTGAGGTCCACGCCGCTCGCACCGCCCTCACTTACGGCGATGCGCACCTGTCCTACGCCGATCTGGAAAAGCAGGTCCGGCAACTGGCTAGCGGGCTGGTCACGCTTGGCACCGAGCGTTCGACTCGCGTGGCCATCTTCCTGGAAAAGCGGTTCGAAATGGTCGTTGGCTGCTTCGGGGCTGCGGCTGCCGGTGCCACATTCGTGCCGATCAATCCGCTGCTCAAGGCCGATCAGGTTGCGTACATCATGCGTGACTGCAACGTGCGCGTGCTGATCACCTCGGCAGAGCGCCTCGGACTGCTGGAGGACGCATTGGCACAGTGCCCCGATCTGGTTCACGTGATCGTGGTCGGCAATGCGCAACCAGCCAAAGCGAAAATCCACTGGCAGCTGAATCGCTGGACCGACGTCCTGGCGGGCGGCTCGCGCACGCCGCATCGCGTGATCGACACCGATATGCTCGCGATTCTGTACACCTCCGGCAGCACCGGTAAACCCAAAGGCGTCGTGCTGTCCCATCGCAACATGGTGGCGGGCGCACGCAGTGTGGCGCAGTACTTGGAGAACCGGGCCGATGATGTCCTGATCGCCGCGCTGCCGCTGTCATTCGATGCAGGCTTCAGTCAACTCACCACGGGCTTTTCGGTGGGTGCACGCATCGTACTGCTCAACTACCTGTTGCCCCGCGATGTGCTGAACGCCCTTCACAAGGAACGCGTGACGGGCATGACCGCCGTACCGCCGCTCTACATTCAACTTTCCCAGCTCGAGTGGCCGGCCAGTATCACGACGCACCTGCGATACTTCGCGAACACGGGCGGACGGATGCCGTTCGAGACACTCAAGAAGCTGCGCGCCCATCTGCCGCAGACCAAGCCGTATCTGATGTACGGCCTGACCGAGGCGTTCCGATCGACGTATCTGCCGCCGGAAGAAGTCGACCGCCGCCCCGATTCGATCGGCAAGGCGATCCCCAATGCCGAAATCCTGGTGCTGCGCGAAGATGGCTCTCGATGCGCGCCCAACGAGTCCGGCGAACTGGTTCACCGTGGCGCGCTGGTGGGCATGGGCTACTGGAACGATCCGGAAAAGACGGCCGAGCGCTACAAGCCGCTTCCTGGCCGCGAAGGCGGCTTGGTGCTGCCGGAGATCGCGGTGTTCTCCGGCGACAACGTACGCATGGACGAGGAGGGATTCCTATACTTCATCGGCCGGCGCGACGAGATGATCAAGACCTCGGGCTACCGCGTGAGTCCAACCGAGATCGAAGAGGCGCTCTATGCGACGCAGCTTGTCGGCGAGTGTGCAGCGTTCGGTATCGAGCATGACGTGCTGGGCCAGGCGATCGTCGTCGTGGTGACGCCGAAAGGCGGCGCGGCATTGGATGAGGTCACCGTGATTCGTACCTGCCGCGAGAAACTGCCCGCCTACATGGTCCCCGCGAAAGTGTTCGTACGCACCGAGTCGTTGCCACGCAATCCCAACGGCAAGATCGATCGCAAGCAGCTTTCCGGCGAATTCCAGGACCTGTTCGAGCAGGTGCGCGCATGAGCGTCGTGGTGCCCAAGCATGCGCCGATCGAACAGTTCGAGGTTCGCGAGGACTGTCTCGTCGTGGGCGGCGAGCCGCTTACGCGACTGGCCGAGCGGGTCGGGCGCACGCCGTTCTACGCCTATGATCGCGCCGTGCTCGATCGCCGCGTGCGGGCGCTGCGCGATGCGTTGCCGCGCGAGATCGAGTTGCACTTCGCGATGAAAGCCAATCCGATGCCGACGCTTGTCGCGCACATGGCGCGTCAGGTCGACGGCATCGACGTCGCATCAGGGCGGGAGCTGCGCGTGGCGCTCGATAGCGGGATGAATCCGCGCTACATCAGCTTCGCCGGACCAGGCAAATCAGTCGAAGAGCTGCGCCAGGCCGTGGCAGCCGGAATTCTGATCAACGCCGAGTCGCGCCGTGAATTGCAGGCGATCCATCGGATCGCGCGGGAAACCGGCCTGCCCACTCGTATCGCCGTGCGAGTCAATCCCGACTTCGAACTGAAATCGGCAGGCATGAAGATGGGTAGCGGCCCGAAGCAGTTCGGCATCGACGCTGAAATCGTGCCCGAAGTGCTGCGCGAAATCGGTGAATTGGGTCTGGGATTCGAGGGCTTCCACATCTTCTGGGGCTCACAGAACCTGCGCGCCGAAGCAATTTGCGATGCTCAGCGCAAGTCGTTCGATCTCGCGGTATCGCTGGCAAAGCACGCGCCGGCTCCGGTGCGCGTACTCAACATCGGCGGCGGATTCGGCATTCCGTATTTTCCAGGCGACCTACCGCTCGATCTCGCACCGATCGGCCAGAACCTGCGCGAATTGGTCGCAGCTGCGAAGACGGCGCTGCCGCAAGCAACCCTGGTGGTCGAGCTGGGCCGCTTTCTCGTCGGTGAGGCTGGCGTGTATGTGTGCCGCATCGTCGACCGCAAGGTATCGCGCGGACACACGTTTCTGATCACCGACGGCGGCCTGCACCACCACCTGGCTGCAAGCGGCAATTTCGGCCAGGTGATCCGCAAGAACTACCCCGTCATCATTGGAAATCGCGTGACCGGCCAGGAGCGGGAGGTAGCCTCGGTCGTGGGTCCGCTGTGTACCCCGCTCGATCTGCTCGGCGACAAGGTCGAACTGGCGCGCGCTGAACCTGGCGACCTGGTAGTTGTCTTTCAGTCCGGGGCCTATGGCCTGAGTTCCAGTCCGACGGCGTTTCTGAGCCACCCTGAGCCTGTCGAGGTATTGGTCTAGTGGTTCAGGTGGTTCAGGTTTAGTGGTTCGTTGGCGAGGGAGTGGCCGCTCGATCGGCTGATAGCGTCCAGAGGGAAATAGCGCACACTCGAACGCTCGGCTTGGCTATAGTTGACGCGAACATGCCAGAATTTGCGCCGCATCCAGATCGATTTCCCTTGAACGCGCTGGCCGCAATCGGGACTCGTGCACCCAGGTAATGACGAGATCAAGGAAGGAGGAGCGCCTCATGGTGCTTAATCGAATTTCAGTGACGACGCTTCGCGCGAGCTTTGCCGTACTGATCGCTGGTGCGTTCTCTCCGCTCGCGCTCGGGCAAATGGGCAACTGCGGCGATCTGCGCAATGGCCAGGTTGGCCCGTGGGACTACCGCACGAGTACGGCTGAATCGCGCAAGATCGTTGAGGATTACCACTTCACGCCGCAGGTGGAGGGCTTGGCCGGCGGCGAAAGCACGGCCTTCGTCGGGGGTGACATCGACTACCTGTTGCGCGCTTACCCGAATCACGCACGTGGCCTGCTCGCGCTGACGCGGCTGGCGGCCAAGGAAGGTGACCGGCCGAAGGGCTCACGCTACACCGTCGAGTGCTGGTTCGATCGTGCGACTCGCTTCGCGCCCAACGATGGCGCCGTACACATGCTCTACGGCCTCTACCTGCTCAAGAAGGGGCGCAAGGAAGACGCGGTGAAGTCGCTCGAATTGGCGCGTGAATTCGGCAGCGCGGACGATCCCAATCTCAACTACAACCTTGGACTTGCGTATCTCGAAGTCGGTGAGTACGAGAAATCCCTGGCCCATGCCCACAAGGCGTACGCGCTCGGCTTCCCACTTCCGGGCTTGAAAAATCGCTTGCAACGAGCGAACAAGTGGCGCGAGCCTGCACCTGCCACGCGCGGCGGTTGAGTCTCAACGGCGCGGGCTAGCCGCTGCCTTGGGCGGACTCCGGCTTTGCCGCACTCTCGCCGAGAGCACCCGGTCGAACAGGAGTAACCGCACTCACGACATAGCGGAATTTTCCGGATCGCTCCGGCTTGATCTCGTCGACCAACTCGATCGGGACCTGCACACCCTGCCCCAGGCGCAGACGGAACGTGTCGCGAATGCTGTCGAGCAATTTGTGATCGAAAGCAGCGTCGACCACGAGCAGAACGCGTACGAGGTCTTGGCTTTCCTGGATGATCTTGAACTGGCGCACGCCGGCCAGATCGCGGATGACGTAGATGAGCGCCAGCCCATGCATGATGGTGCCGTTCTGCGCAACGACGAAGTCGGTTGATCGCCCCTGTATCTCCTGCAGCAGCGGCAGTCCTCGGCCGCACGCGCAACGGCTACTGCCAAGCACGCCGACATCGCCGGTGCGATAGCGAATGAATGGAAACTCGCGGGTCGCCAGATGCGTCACCACGATCTCGCCCGGCGTGCCAGCAGGCGTGGGTCGATCGTCCGGTCCGATCGTCTCGACGATGAGGTCTTCCGCGGTGATATGCATGCTGCCGCTTGGGCATTCATGCGCGATGAAACCCGCGTCTCGGCCGCCGTAACCGTTGGCGACGCGGCAGCCGAACGTCTTCGCGATCTGCTCGCGCTGGTAGTCGTAGAGCTTCTCCGAGGTCACGAAAGCGACTTTCACGCCGATGTCCGTCATTGCGATGCCGCGTTTGTCGGCGTGCGCAGCGATATGCGCCAACGCGGACGGATAGCCGAACAGCATCCGCGGACGAACCGCGCGAATCTGCGCGACGAATCGGTCGAGATTCGCGTCGGACATCTCGAAAGCCGCCAGCAGGCTCGTGCGCAGCGCCCGGTCCCGTATCGCTCGCACCCGATCCTGCGACCCGAGCTCGATCGGCGAACCCCACACCACGATCTCGGGATCACCGATATCAACGTCCCACCAACGCGTCGCCCGCCATTTTGAAGCGACGTCATGGCTCACGCGGTCCTTGCCGATATAGAACACCAGCGGTTCGCCGCTCGATCCGCCGGTGTTGTAGCGCTTGAGCGGGCCGGCATCGGTCGCTTTGAGGGCTTCGGTATGCTGGCGGATCAAGGCTTTGGTGAGGAATGGGAGGCGACTCAGATCGTTGAGACCGGTGACCGAGTCCGGCGCGAATCCGATACGAGCGAACAGGTCGTGGTAGTACGGCACTGAATCATTGACCCGTCGCAGGAATGCGCGCAGTTTCTGTAAGCGAAGCTCGGCTATCTGCTCGGGACTGAACCACTGCGATGCCTCCAGCGCGCGGCGCAGCGCGACACTCGAATGGCCCTTGAGGCGCTCGTGCAGCGGAAACATCACGCCCGCCGCGAGCTTGGTGTACAGCCCGGACATCTTTCGATTGCTCCTTCTAGTCGACGATACTGCGTCGCTTAGCCGCCCAGGCGCCTCGCGTTGGCGCCAATGACCCCCGACCGCCTCATGGCCGTCTCATACGCTGCGAACAGCAGCGGACGCACACGCTCCCAGGTGTAGTTCTGCGCGGCACGCAGGCCAGCGCTCCTCATCCGTAGGGCGCGCTCCGGTTCACCCAGCACCTGCAACGCAGCCTGCGCCATCGACGTTGGATTGCCTGGCGGCACGAGCAGTGCGGTCTGGCCGTGCGTCACGAGGTATGGAATCCCGCCTACGTCGGTGCTAACGATCGGCACCCCGCTCGCCATCGCCTCCAGCAACGAGATCGGCATGTTGTCCACCAACGACGTGTTGAGCAACAGATCGGCCGATTGATACAGAGACGCGATCCGCTCGTTGTCCAATCGCCCGGTGAACGTCACGGACTCGCTGATTCCCAGTTCACTCGCCAGCGTCTCGAGCGATCCCCGCAATGGACCGGACCCGGCGACCGTCAACCGTGCCTTTCGATGAACTTCACGCACCTTCGCAAACGTGCGCAATGCGGTGGCGATGTCGTAGATCTCCTCCAGATTGCGCGTGACGATGAGGTGCGGCTCGACTGCCGGGCGGGCGACCGGCTGGAAGCGTTCGAGATTGATGATGTTCTGCACGATCGTCGTGGCAATGCCGTGTTCCGCGAACACCTTCTCGAGAAAGCCGGACGGCACCACCACCACCGACGCGCGCCGAATCGACCAGCGCACGATCGCGGCTTGCTTCGCGGGAAACGTCCCGGCCTCGCCGCCCCGATAGTTG
>CADECO010000247.1:6324-8888 GCA_902825905.1 uncultured beta proteobacterium | reverse complement strand
GCGGTCACGTCGCCGGCCTGCGTCTCGATGATGGGCAGCGCGGTGAGCGAGCCGGTCTTGCCTTTGACAGCGCCCTTGGTGAACTTCTCGACGTAGTCGGGGTTCACGCGTGCGGCGCGCTCGAGTAGACGGCTGTGCAGATAAAACACGTCGCCCGGATACGCTTCACGTCCCGGGGGACGGCGCAGCAGCAGCGAGATCTGACGATACGCCCAGGCCTGCTTGGTCAAGTCGTCGTAGATGATCAGCGCGTCCTGGCCGCGATCGCGGAAGTACTCGCCCATGGTGCAGCCCGAGTACGGTGCGATGTATTGCAGCGCCGCCGATTCGGAGGCCGAGGCCGCAACGACGATCGTGTAGGCCATGGCGCCGTGCTCTTCGAGCTTGCGCACGACGTTGGCGATGGTCGAGGCCTTCTGCCCGATGGCGACGTACACGCACATCAGGTCCTTGCCCTTCTGATTGATGATCGTGTCGACCGCCACTGCCGTCTTGCCGGTCTGGCGATCGCCGATGATCAGCTCGCGCTGGCCGCGTCCCACCGGCACCATCGCATCGATCGCCTTCAGCCCGGTTTGCACCGGCTGCGACACCGACTGGCGCGCGATCACGCCCGGCGCCACTTTCTCGATGACGTCGGTCATCTTGGCGTTGATCGGGCCTTTGCCGTCGATCGGCTGACCGAGCGAATTGACGACGCGGCCGAGCAGTTCGGGGCCGACCGGCACCTCGAGAATGCGGCCGGTGCACTTGACCGTGTCGCCTTCGGAGATGTGTTCGTACTCACCCAGAATCACCGCGCCGACCGAATCGCGCTCGAGGTTGAGGGCGAGGCCGAAGGTGTTCTTCGGAAACTCGAGCATCTCACCCTGCATGACGTCGGACAGGCCGTGAACGCGGCAAATGCCGTCGGTCACCGATACGACCGTCCCTTGCGTGCGGACGTCGGCCGACAGCGCCAGATTCTGGATCTTGGCGCGAATGAGATCGCTGATCTCCGATGCCTTGAGCTGTTGCATGGTTGGAAGCCTTTGTGCCTCTATGAATTCGGATTACGTGTCGCGTCGTGTGGAGTCTCGCCGCGGCTGCGGACGAAGCCTCGATCGCTTCAAGGCGCGGTCAGTGCATTGGCCATCGATGCCAGCCTGCCGCGCACCGAACCGTCGATCACTTCGTCGCCCACCACTACGCGCGCCCCGCCGATCAGTTCGCGATCGACCGTGACGCTCGCCTGCACCTTGCGTTTGAAGCGGCGTTCCAGGTCGGCCACCAGGCTCTGCAGCTCCGCGGGCGGCAGCTCGAACGCTGAGGTGATCTGCGCATCGATGCGGCTCTCGCGCTCGTTCTTGAGCGCTTCGAACTGCGCCGCCACCTCGGGCAGCGCGGCGAGCCGACCGTTGGCCACCAGCGTTTGCACCAGCGTGCGGGCCTCAGCCGGCAGGGCGCCCTGCGCGAGCGAAGTGACCAGTTCCACCAGCTGCGGACCCTGCACCTTCGGATTGCCGATGAGGGTGCGCACTTCAGGATGCGCGGCGATCGTGGCGAGGCTGTTCAGCCGCTGCGACCAGCCGGCGAGATCACCGGCCTTGTCGGCAATGGCGAACACGGCTTCGGCGTACGGCCGTGCAATGGTGGCTATTTCGGCCATGGCGCGCGCCTAGAGCTGCTTGCGCAGGTCGGCGAGCATGTCGCCATGCGCCTTGGCGTCGACCTCGCGGCGCAGGATCTTCTCGGCGCCGGCCACCGCCAGCTGCGAGACCTGCTCACGAAGCATCTCTTTGGCGCGCGTGACTTCCTGCGAGATCTCGGCCTTGGCCCCGGCGATCAGACGTTCACCTTCGGTCTTCGCGGTGCCCTTCGATTCCTCGACGATCTGCGCGGCGCGTTTCTCGGCCTGGGAGATGATTTCCTGCGCGCGCTCGCGCGCCGATTTCAACTCGTCGTCAGCACGTTTGGAAGCGCTCTGCAGCTCCTGACGCGCCTTCTCGGCGGCCGACAGGCCCTCGGCGATTTTCTTCTGGCGCTCTTCGATCGCGCGCATGAGTGGCGGCCAGACGAAGCGCGCACAGAACCACACGAAGACCGCGAACATCACGATCTGCGACAGGATCTGCGTCGGATTGATATTCATGACTACCCTCCGGACGGCACGCGCCACACGCGCGCGCCTCGACTGCGGTGTCGACGATGACCAGCGTTGTTCGGAAGCAAGGAGTCGTCCCCCTGCCGCCCCTCGCAGCCCGCGTACGCGTGGCCCAGGAGCACGGTCCGATCAGCGCGCTAGCGAACGACCGACAACAGCGGGTTACCGGTGGCGAACCACAGCGCCAGACCCACGCCGATGATGAACGACGCGTCGATCAGGCCGAGCAGCAGGAACACTTTGGCCTGCAGCTGCGGCATCAGTTCGGGCTGGCGCGCCGCACCTTCGAGGAATCGGCTGCACATGATGCCCACGCCGATACACGCACCGGCTGCACCGAGCCCGATGATCAACCCGATGCCCACACCGGTGTAGGCCTGAATCAAAGAGAGCGCCTGAATCTTGTCCATGTTTTCCCCTT
>CADECO010000247.1:3341-6224 GCA_902825905.1 uncultured beta proteobacterium | reverse complement strand
GAGCATCATGAAAATGAACGCCTGCAGCACGACGATCAGGATGTGGAAGATCGCCCAGCCCAGCGCGAGCACGCCGCCGAAAAACGCGCCGACCACACCGGAGGCGGCCCACACCCACAGCAGCAGGAAGATCAGTTCGCCCGCGTACATGTTTCCGTACAGCCGCAGGCTGTGCGACAGCGGCTTGGACACGTACTCGACGAGCTGAAACAGCACATTGATCGGGAACAGCCACGGGCCGAACGGCGTTGCGAACAACTCGTGGAGCCAGCCGCCCACGCCCTTGATCTTGAGGTTGTAGAAGATCATCAGCCCGAACACCGACAACGCCAGCGCGAAGGTCGTGTTGATGTCGGCGGTGGGCACCAGGCGCCAGTCGTGCGCAAAGGTGTGCGTGCCGATGCCGATGACGTCGACAGGCAGGAAGTCCATCGCGTTCATCAGCAGCACCCACACGAAAACGGTGAGCGCGAGCGGGCCGACGAAGTGCCGCGAATGCGGAAACACGCTCTTGACCTGGTCGTCGACGAAATCGACGAGCAATTCGATCGCCGCCTGAAACTTGCCCGGCACGCCGGCAGTGGCCCTAGACGCTGCCTTGTGCAGCACCCACAGCCCCAGCACGCCCAGGATCAACCCCATCCAGATGCTGTCCCAGTGGACGTTGCCGCCGAACAGGGAGCCCTTGAGATGGGTCAGGTGATGGGAAATGTATTCCGTCGAGGAGAATTCGGAAGCGGCAGCCATGGTCAGCGGATCTGGGGCCCCTCTTCGTCGCGCACCATGAACGCCACTCCCGGCAGCAAGGCCGCGATGGCGAAGGCGATGAAGAACGGCACGAACTCGATTCCCTTGTATTGCGTCAGCGCCAGCCAGGTGAGGCCGACGATCACCATGATCTTGCTCGACTCGGCACGAATCAAACGACGGATCGTATCGCCCGCCGTGTGCAACCGACCCATCGACGCGATCGCGAAATACACGACGCCCGCGACGACGTTGATGAGCCCCCCCAACACTGCCGAGATCGCCCCGCCGGAGCCGACGATCAACGCGGCAGCGAGGGCGATGACACCGGTGGCAATGATCTGCCACCGAAGAACGGTGCGGACCGGTCTGCTCCGTATTGAAAGCAACGGCAACCCCACCGGGCGAGCAAAAAACCGCGGGAGTATAACGAGCGCCATCGCGCGAAGCAATCGTAGCCGGACCGGTCTCGGCACCTTTTTTGGGCGCCCGAACCGCTCCTAGCGGGCCTCTTCGCGCGACAGCGCGCGCTCCAGCCTCTCGATCTGGTCGAGGATTTCGACGAACTGGACACCGAAGCCGGTCAGGCTGTACTCGACTCGCGGCGGGATCTCCGCGAACGCCCGCTTCTCAAAGATGCCGTAACGCACCAGCTTGCGAAGGCGTTCGTTCAACACCTTGGCCGACAAGCCGGGCACTGCGTGCTCCATCGCGCCGGGCCGGTTCACGCCATTGCGGACCAGTCCGATGACCGTGAGGCTCCATTTGCAACCCACGATGTTCTCGACCATTCCGGCCGCGGACGGTTTAGCGGCCCCGGCCGGTTTGGCGCTGGTCCCGACTCGCGCGTGCGAAATTTTTTTCTGCCCCGCGTTCAACAAGATAGACCGTTTGGTAAGCACCACTCCGTTTGGTACCCGCTTGAGCAGGCCCGACCGCGCATCGAACAATGACCACGTGTTCATTCGAAGTCAAGAACGGAAAGGGGTCTGCCCATGAGTATGAATATGCGCACAGTCATAGCCCTGATCGGCGCCAGCGCGATGTCACTCTCGCAACTCGCCAACGCGCAGGAGGTGCCCTACCCGAGCGGCTATCGCGATTGGCATCACGTCAAGAGCATGGTCATCAACGCGGGACATCCGCTGTTCGAGGCTTTCGGCGGCATTCACCATCTCTACGCAAACAAGCAGGCGCTCGAGGGCTACAAGTCAGGCAAGTTCCCGAACGGCGCGGTGGTCGTGTTCGATCTGCTCGAGGCACCAACCGCGGACAACGCGGTCACCGAAGGCGCGCGCAAAGTGGTCGGCGTGATGCACAAGGACGCCGCCAGATACAAGGACACCGGCGGCTGGGGCTTCGAGGGCTTCAAGGGCGACACGCGCGAGCGTGTCGTGGGCAAGAACGCGGCCACCGCGTGCTTCCAGTGCCACACCGCGCAGAAAGCCAAGGACTACGTTTTCAGTGCCCCGCGCAAGTGAGCGCGGCTAGACGGGGTTCGCGATGTAGCGCTTCGCGAACTGCGCGCCGGTGTTGTAGGCGGCCCCACCGAAAGTGAGATATCGGTCGAGCCGCGGCAGGTAGAGCGTGTTGTCGTACGTATGCGAGGCGATCGGGGCGTTGTCAGGCCCGTCGACCGGTTCGAACAATTCGGGCAGACCCGGAATGTTCATGTTGGCGATCTCGCTAGGCAGCGATGCGCGCTCCCAGCGCAACGTCGAACCCCTCCAGCGATAGGTGTCGTTGCCGGGATATGCGGCGTGCCCGCCGCCGAAGATCCACAGATCGCCGCGCGAGGAATCCCAGGCGAATGAGCTCCACACTTCGATGATGCGAAACTGCGGTGCGCTCTCCGCGCCGTTGTTGAGCGGCAGCAGCGATGATGGTGCCCAGGCGTCGGCGAAGGCGTTCACATTGAGCCGGCGCCACTCGCCTTCCGGGGCGCTTGCAATCACGGCCAAAAGTTGAGACAGATCGGCCCGAGCCGGTGTAGCCCCCGGCGTGGATCCGTCTTCCTGCCCCGGTGCTGCGGTGACCACGGCGGGCGCACCTGCACGCTCGCCTCACGCCGCAGCGGCACGGACCGCTTTGTTATCGCACAACCGGTGCGCCGCTCAATGCGACAAAAGTCGTGCT
>CADECO010000247.1:0-3241 GCA_902825905.1 uncultured beta proteobacterium | reverse complement strand
GACCGCTTTGTTATCGCACAACCGGTGCGCCGCTCAATGCGACAAAAGTCGTGCTTGCGGAACTACGGGGACTGGTGCCTGACAGCGCGGCCGGCATGAACCAATCGCCTGAACAATCCCTGAATATCGTCGACGTAGGTGAACACCACCGGAATCACCAACAGGCTGAGCAGCGTCGAGGTGATCAATCCACCGATCACGGCTACGGCCATCGGCGAGCGGAAGCTCGGATCGACACCCCAGCCCATCGCGATCGGCACCATGCCCGCGCCCATCGCGATGGTGGTCATGACGATCGGACGCGCGCGTTTGCTGCAGGCATCGACGAGAGCATCGATGCGGCTCATGCCGTGATCACGCCTGGCCATGATCGCGTACTCCACCAGCAGGATCGAGTTCTTGGTCGCGACACCCATGAGCATGATCAAGCCGATCAGCGAGGGCATCGACATCGCCTTGTTGGCGAGCAGCAGCGCGCCGAACGCACCGCCGATCGACAACGGCAGCGCCGCCAGGATCGTCACCGGCTGCAGGAAATCCTTGAACAGCAGCACCAGCACCGCGTAGATGCAGAACACGCCAGTGAGCATCGCCAGCAGGAAGCTCTCGAACAGCTCCTTCATGCCTTCGACGTCGCCCAATTCGGCGCGCTTCACCGATGGCGGCAGGTTCTGCAATGCGGGCAGCTTCTCGGCATCGGCAAGCACCTCGCCCAGCGCGCGACCGCCAAGTTCCACTTCGAGGAACACGTTGCGGCTGCGATCGTAGCGATCGATCTGCGCCGGCCCCGACTCGAAGCCGATGCCCGCGACGCTGCCCAGCATCACGTTGCCGCCGCGGCCGGGCACCGCCAGCCGCTCGATCTGCGCTAGATCTTCGCGCGCCGACTTCGGCAGCCGCACCACGATCGGCACCTGGCGCTGCGACAGGTTGAGCTTGGCCAGGCCCTGATCGAAGTCGCCGGCGGTGGCGATACGCAGCGTGTCGGCAATCGCGGCGGCAGTTACACCCTGATCTGCCGCGCGCGCCGTGTCGGGCCGGATGATCACTTCAGGCCGGATCAGGCTCGCGCTCGAAGTAATGTTGCCGATGCCCGGGATCGTGCGCAGTTCACGTTCGAGCTGCCGTGCTGATTCGACCAGCGCCACACCGTCGTCGCTGGTAAGCGCCAGCACCAGCTTCTCGCCGGCACCGCCGAATCCCACCAGCGAGCGAATGCCCGGAATCGCCGCGACCGCGGCGCGCAGCTCGCCCTCGATTACCTGCTTGTTCTCTTTGCGCTCGGCGCGCGGTGTGAGATTGAGCAGCAGCGTCGCCTTGCGCGCATCGGGCGCGCCGCCCGGAGCGAACGGGTCGGCGCCGGTCGCCCCGCCACCGATCGCGGTGTAGACGAGCTTCACGTGCGGATGCTTCGCGATCGCCGCGCGCGCCTGCTCGGCCTTCTCGAACGTCTGCGCGAACGTGCTGCCGGGCGGCAGTTCGATCACCACCTGGGTCTGATCCAGATCGTCCGGCGGAATGAAGCCGGTGGGCAGCAACGGCACCAGCATGAGCGAGCCGACGAAGAATGCGGCGGCCCCCAGAATGGTGATGAAGCGATGCCGGATGCACCAGCGTGCCAGACGCAGATACCACGTCATCAATCGACCGGTCTTGTACTCGCGCTGACTGGGCTTGAGCATGTACGCCGCCATCATCGGCGTGAGCAGCCGCGCCACCACCAGCGACGCGAACACGGCGATCGCAGCAGTCCAGCCGAACTGCACGAAGAACTTGCCCGCCACGCCACTCATGAACGCAGTGGGCAGAAACACCGCCACCAGCGTGAACGTGGTGGCCACCACTGCCAGTCCGATTTCCTCCACCGCTTCCATCGCCGCCTCCTGCGGCGATTTGCCCAGGCTCAGGTGGCGCACGATGTTCTCGATCTCGACGATCGCATCGTCGACCAGCACGCCCACGACCAGCGCGAGCGCGAGCAGCGTCACCACGTTGATGGTGAATCCCAGCCAGTGCATGCCCACGAACGTCGGAATCACCGACAGCGGTAACGCCACCGCCGCGACGATTGTGGCACGCCAGTTGCGCAAAAACAGGAACACGACCAGCACCGCAAGCAGGCCACCCTCATAGAGCAGCATCATCGAACCGTCGTACTGCTCCTTCACCGGCGTGACGAAGTTGAACGCTTCGGTGACCTCGATGCCGGGATGCTCCGCGCGCAGCTTGTCGAGCACCGTGCGAATGCCCTCGGCGGTGGCGATCTCGCTCGCCCCTTTGCTGCGCGAGATCTCGAAGCCGACCACCGGTTTGCCGTTCAACAGGGCCGCCGAACGGCGCTCGGCAACGGTGTCCTGCACGCTCGCCACCTGATCGAGACGCACGTGCCTGCCGTCGTTGAGCGGCACTTCCATCGACGCGAGTTCGCGCGCGGTCTGCACCGTGGCGATGGTGCGGATGGCCTGCTCGCCGCCGCCGACGTCGGTGCGTCCGCCCGAGGCTTCCTGTTGCACGCGGCGCAACTGCCGCGAGATCTCGGCGACCGTCACGTTCAGCGCCGCCAGCCGTGACGGATCGATCTCGACGCGGATCTCACGCGTGACGCCGCCCACGCGCGCGACCTTGCCCACGCCCGCCACGGTGAGCATCGCTTTCGACACGGTGTTGTCGACGAACCACGACAACGCCTCCTCGTCCATGCGCGACGAGGCGATCGAGTAGGTGAGGAACGGCACGCCGGCCAGGTCGAACTTGACGATGACCGGATCGCGCAGATCGGTGGGCAGATCGGCACGAACGCGATTGACCGCATCGCGCACGTCTTCGGTGGCGGCCGAGAGGCTCTTCTCCAGCCGGAATTCAGCGGTGACGGTCGCCACGCCGTCCTGCACGCGCGTGTAGATGTGCTTGAGCCCGGAGATGGTGGCGATCGAGTTCTCGATCTTGCGTGCCACTTCAGTCTCGAGCTGGGCCGGTGCGGCACCGGGCAAGGCCGCGCTCACCGACACCGTGGGCAGTTCCACGTCCGGGAAGTTCTGGATCTTCATCGCCTTGAACGACATGAAGCCCAGCCCGGTCAGCAGCAGAAACAGCAGCAGCGTCGGGATCGGATTGCGGATCGACCAGGTCGACAGATTCATCGGGTGCTCCGTACTCTAAGACCGCCTGACAGAATTAACGTCAGGCGGCATAGATAGGGGGCTTGGGGGAGGTATCCACCAAAATTGTTAGCGACTCTTAC
>CADECO010000246.1:6158-8917 GCA_902825905.1 uncultured beta proteobacterium | reverse complement strand
CCGAGCTACATCAGCCAGGTCGCGCCGAGCGAGTCGAGCGTGATCAAGCGCGTCGCGTACGAGCCGCTGTTTCTCTCGCATCTGCGCGATGTGCTCGGCATTCGTGGCGTGACGCGCGTGGCGCTGCACGAGCCGCTCACCGGCCTGCTGCGCGTGACGATCATCGCGATCGCGAAGGGCACGCCGCGCACCGAGATCTGGCGCGCACTGCACGGCGCGGCGTTCTTCAAGGGCGACTGCGGCAAGCTCTGCATCGCGGTCAACGACGATATCGATCCGGACAACGCCGATGCGCTGCTCTGGGCGATGGCCTATCGGATGAACCCGGTGGCCGACGTGCAGCTCATTCCGCATCGCGGGCAGGGGCACGGCCCGAAGCGCGAGCATGGCGGCGAGGAAGACTCGACCATGCTGATGGACGCGACGATGAAAAGCGACATGCCGCCGCTCGCGCTGCCCAAGCGCGAGTACATGGAGCGTGCACGCGCGATCTGGGACGAACTCGGCTTGCCGCCGCTGCGCCCGCAATTGCCGTGGTTCGGCTACTCGCTGGGCGACTGGCTGCCGCAGTGGGACGCCGCCGCGGCGCGTGCAGTAGCCGGCGAGTACCTGGAGAACGGCCGCATCAGCGAGCGCCAGCAGCGCGGCGGGATCAAGCCCGAGACGAAGTTTCGGCCCGAGGGTGAAGGGTGAAGGGTTCACAAACAAAGCGGGGAGCAATGAAACCAACCGTCGGAGTGATCGGCCTGGGCATCATGGGTGGCGCGATGGCGCAGGCGCTGTGCGAGTCGGGCTACAAGGTGGTGGGGTTCGACATCGCGCGCGAGGCGATGCAGCGGCTCAAACGCAACGGCGGCCGGCCGCTTGCATCGAGCACGGCGGTGGCGCAACAGGCCGATGTGATCATCACCTCGCTTGCTTCGGTTGCAGCACTCGACGACGCGTGCGGAAAGATCGCCGCGGCGAAACGGCGCAAGGGCATGGCACCGCTCACCGTGATCGAGATGAGCACGCTTCCTGTCGCCGACAAGGAGCGCTTCGCCGCTGCGTTGAAGAAGGCGCGCATCGCGGTCGCCGACTGCCCGATCAGCGGGACGGCCGCGCGCATGAAGGGTCGCACCTGGCAGATCCTGGTGAGCGGCCCCGCTGCGCTGTGCAAGCGCATCGATCCGATCCTGCACGTGTTCGCCGACAACCGGCCTTATGTGGGCGGATATGGCGCGGGCACCAAAATGAAATTCCTGGCCAATCATCTGGTGGCGATCTACAACGTCGCCACCGGCGAGCTGATGACCTTCGCGCGCAAGATGGGCCTGAACGCGAAGACGGTGCACCAGCTGTTCGGCTGGAGCCCGGTGTTGGGCCACGGCGTGCTCAAGCTGCGCGGCGGAATGATGGTCAATCGCAAGTACACGCCGGCGACGATGAAGGTCGACGTGTGGCAGAAGGACATGCAGGTCATCGGCGACATGGCCAAGTCGCTCGGCTGCGCGCTGCCGCTGTTCAACGCGTGTGCGCCGATCTACACCGCAGCCATGGGGCAGGGTCTGGCCAAGTCCGACACCGCCGCGGTGTGCGAGGTGCTGGAGAAGATGTCGGGGATGGGCGCTCGCCGCTGATTCCGGGCGGATGCGCCCGCTACCGCCCGTCGCCAGCCGACGGGCGTGGTCACGGCATGCCGAAAATTTGGGATAAAGTTCCCAATACGGTGCCGCAGTCATCCACCGTCAATCCGCCCCGAACTGGAGACTCCCGACCATGAAGCAAACGGTAACCGCTGTTGCGCTCGCGATGAGCGCGGTCTTTGTCAGCTCCGCTTTCGCGCAGGAACGTCTGGCTCGCTTCGATGGCGGGATCGGCTCGCAACCCCTTGCCGGCACAGTGGCTGCGCCCATCGCGAACGACGTCAATGGGGTGCTGCCCGGTGGCAGGCCATGGATCATCAAGAAACTGCGCGCGACGATCGACGTCGACGGCAACATCCGCGCCAAAGGCGAAGGCCTGATCCTCGGTGGGGGTGGCGGAGTCGGCACGCGCGGCGGGGTTACGCAGGTGGCCGCGACACTGTTCTGCGGCGCGGCCGCGACGCTGGTCACGTTGAATTCGCCGGCAGTGCCGCTCGATACGCGCGGCGATTTCGAGATCCGCGACAAGCTGAGCGCGGTGCCGCCGTCAACTTGTGAGAATCCCGTGCTGATCATCCGCAATGCGCCCGGTGGTGTGCCCGGGGCGTGGTTCGCCGCTGGCATTCCCGAGCGCGATCGGCGCGGCGACGACTAGGCTCAGTCGGTCAACAGGCGATAGCCCACGCCGATCTCGGTCAGCAGGTAGCGCGGCTGAGCCGGCGTGCGTTCGATCTTCTCCCGCAACTGCTTCATGTATACGCGCAGGTAGTGTGAATCGTCGACGTGCTCCGGTCCCCACACCTGCGTAAGCAGTTTGCGCTGGGTTGCGACTCCGCCCTGATGCTGTGCGAGCGCAGTTAGCAAGCGGTACTCGACCGGCGTGAAGTGCACGTCACCGCCTGGCCCTTTGGCCAACCGGCGACCAAGATCGATCTCGATCTCACCCAGTTTCAGAATCGCATCGCGTTCTTCGGTTCGCGCCGCCCGACGTAACGCCGCACGGACGCGCGCCAGCAGTTCACCGATCGCGAATGGTTTGGTGACGTAGTCGTCGGCTCCGGCGTCGAGCGCTTCGATCTTGCGCTGTTCGTCCGTGCGTGCCGACAGGATCACGATCGGCATCGACGACCACGC
>CADECO010000246.1:2346-6058 GCA_902825905.1 uncultured beta proteobacterium | reverse complement strand
GCAAGTCCCAAACCCACGCCGCCCACGGCGGTCTCTTCGCGGCCACGGCGAAATTTCTCGAACAGCGAATCGGGGTCGACGTCGGCGGGCAGTCCTGGTCCATTGTCACGGACCACCAGGACCAGTTGGCCGTCCTGCTCGCGCGCTTCGATGTGGATGTGCGTGCCCGGCGGTGTGTGCTTGGTGTTGTTCTCGATCAGGTTGTAGAGCAGCTGTTCGAGCAGCACCGGATCGGCGCTGATCAGGGCCGGTGCTCGATCGAGGCGCGTGCTCACGTCGTAGCCTTCGAGTCGCCCGGCGAGGCGATGCAATGCCGCACCGACCACTTCCTCGATCGAGATCCACTCGGCGCGAGGCCGATGATGCTCGGATTCGATGCGCGCCATGTCGAGCACGTTGCCGATCAGCTGCGTGAGTTGCGTGGTTTCGTCGACGATTGATTGCGCAAGCTCGCGCCGGGCGGTGGGTTGCATGGGTGAGTGCGGATCGGCCAGTGTGCTCGCCGCCCCGCCGATCACCGCCAAGGGGGTGCGCATGTCGTGCGAAATCGCCGCGAGCAGGCTGTTGCGCACCGATTCGGTCTGCGCCTGCACCATGGCCTGCTGTGCCGCATCGGCCAGCGCGGTCCGCTCCAGCGCAAGCGAGAGCTGCGCGGCAAACGTTTCGAGCAGATGCGCCTGCTCGGGCAGGAGGATGCGCCGGGCGTTGACCGGCAGCACGGCGAGCACGCCGAGCGCCGCGTGAGGGTCCGCAGTCGATTCCGCGACCGCGTCGGACCGAGAACGCAGCAGCGGCAGATATCGTGCGGCGGCCGCAGGCAGCGTGTCGGTACCCAGCCCTGCAGGCTTGCCGTGATCCTGCACCCACTGCGCGACCGACAGATCGGCGCTGCGCAGCGATGCTGGCTCGGGCGCGCCACGCGGCGGCGCAAGCCGGCCGGCGTCATCGGGCATCAGCACGACCACCTGGGCATCGAACACTTCGCCGATGTGACGCACTGCCACGCGCGTCATCTTCTCGGTCCCGCGCGTGGAAGCGAGTTCGCGGCTCATCGCATACAGCAGTGCCGTGCGCCGCTCGCGATGACCGGCAACCCGTGCCTGCAGGCGCACGCTGGCCATGAGCTGTCCGATCAGCAGGCCCACTGCCATCAACACGGCGAAGGTGATGAAGTACTGGCCATCGGCAACGTCGAATGTGTAGCGCGGTTCAACGAAGAAGAAGTTGAACGCCAGGACCGAGAGTGCCGAGGCGAGCACCGAAGGGCGCTGACCGAAACGCCAGGCGACGATGACGATCGCGGCGAGGTACAGCAGCGCGGTGTTGGTGTCGTTGAGCACGGCGTCGGTGATCACGCCCGCGAGGGTTGCCAGCGCCACAACGCCGACGGTGAGCGCGTAGCGCGGCCAGCGCCGTTTGAACGATCGTGCCGGCATCAGGAATGAACGGCTTCGTGCAAGCATCGGACTGCGCGCCAGCCGGTCGGCTTCGGTCGTCTTCACCACCGTGACGTCGATGCCGCGCGCGCGGTCGATCACGCGATCAACCGTTCCCGGATGCAACCAGCGCGTCCAGTGGCGGCGGCGCGAGGCGCCCAGGACGATGCGCGACACGTTGCGGGTGCGCGCGTACTCGACGAGTTCGTCGGCAACGGCGGCACCGCCGAGCGTTACGGTCTCGGCGCCCAGTTGCTCAGCCAGCCGGAGGCTCTCGATGCGTCGATTGCGCTCGGCCTCGGGCAGGCGGATCAATGCAGGCGTCTCGACGAACACCACGATCCACGGCGCGTGCAGTGCGGTCGCCAGTCGTTTGCCCGCGCGGATGAGCGCGTGGTCGTCGCTCGAGGGTCCGATGCCCACCAGCACGCGTTCCCCCGCGAGCCACGGTTGCCCGACCGCGGTGTCGCGCCGGTAGCGCTCCATCGCGGCATCGACACGCTCGGCGGTCTTGCGCAGCGCCAGTTCGCGCAGTGCAATGAGATTGCCCTTGCGGAAGAAGCTTGCGATCGCGATACGCGCCTGCTCAGGAACGTACACCTTGCCTTCGTGCAGCCGCTGCAGCAGATCGTCGGGCGGTAGGTCGATCAGCTCCACCTCGTCGGCCGACTCGAACACCGAGTCGGGCACGGTCTCCAATTGGGTCACTCCCGTCACCGCCGCAACCACGTCGTTCAAGCTCTCCAGATGCTGCACGTTGAGCGTGGCGTACACATCGATGCCGGCATCGCGAAGCTCTTCCACGTCCTGCCAGCGTTTGGTGTGACGCACCCCCGGCGCGTTGGTGTGCGCGAGTTCGTCGACCAGCAGCAGGGCCGGACGTCGTGCGAGCGCCGCATCGAGATCGAACTCGTGGACATTGCCGCCTGGCATGGCGGCGCGATACGCGATGCGATCGAGCCCCTCGAGCAGCCGCTCGGTTTCGGCGCGCCCGTGCGGCTCCACGTAGCCCACCACCACATCGACGCCTTCCGCGTGCCTGCGCCGTCCCGCTTCGAGCATCGCGTAGGTTTTGCCGACGCCCGCCGCGGCGCCAAAGAAGATCTTGAGCTTGCCGCGTCGCAGCCGTGCTTCCTCTGCCTGCACGTCGCGCAGCAGCGCGTCGGGATCATTGCGACGTTCGATCATCGTGCGCAGCGGTGTGTTGCCTCGGACGGATGTGGAGCGGACGGGTCGAGGCGCTGGTATCGGCTCAGCCGCGACGATCCAGCGCCAGATTGAGCAACAGCACGTTTACACGCGGCTCGCCCAGCACGCCGAACGCGCGTGCGCTGGTGAAGCGTGCCACCAACGTTTCTACTTCGCTCGGGTCCATGCCGCGCTCGCGTGCGACGCGCTGCAACTGATAGCGCGCCGCGGCCGGCGAAATATCCGGATCGAGGCCACTTGCGGACGCGCTGACCAGATCAACCGGGATTGGCGCGGCATTGTCGGGATCGGCCTTGCGCAGCGCCTCGATGCGCGCCTTCGCCGCCTCGATCAGCGCTGGATTGGTCGCGCTCATATTGGAGCCACCCGAGGCCAGACCGTCGTAGGGTAGCGGAGCCGTTGCAGATGGCCGGCTCCAGAAGTATTTCGGGTTGCTGAACGGCTGCCCGATGAGCGCCGAGCCGACCTGCCGTCCTTCGTGTTGGACGATGGAGCCGTTCGCGCGCTCGGGCATCAACCATTGCGCGAACGCCGTCACGGCGAGCGGGTAGAGGCAGCCGGTAAGCACGGTCATTACTGCCAGCATTCGCAGGCCGGGGATCAGCGCGTCGAACATGGAAGCTCTCCTTGCGTGTTACGGATCAGACCCAGCCCAGACCGACCAGCACCATGTCGATCAGCTTGATGCCGGCAAATGGAATCAGCAGGCCGCCTGCACCGTAGATCAGCAGGTTACGCCGCAACAACTGCGACGCGCTGGCCGAGTGGCTGCGCACGCCGACAATCGCGATCGGCAGCAGCGCGACGATGACGAGCGCGTTGAAGATCACCGCCGAGAGAATCGCCGAACCGGGTGAGGCCAGCTGCATCACATCGAGGCGGGCCAGCTGCGGATACGTCGGCGCGAACGCGGCCGGGATGATCGCGAAGTACTTCGACACGTCGTTGGCCAGCGAAAACGTCGTGAGCGCGCCGCGGGTGATGAGCATCTGCTTGCCGATGCGCACGACTTCGATGAGCTTGGTCGGATTGGAGTCCAGATCCACCATGTTGCCGGCTTCCTTCGC
>CADECO010000246.1:0-2246 GCA_902825905.1 uncultured beta proteobacterium | reverse complement strand
CGATGAGCTTGGTCGGATTGGAGTCCAGATCCACCATGTTGCCGGCTTCCTTCGCTGCCTGCGTGCCGGTGTTCATGGCGAGCGCAACGTCGGCCTGGGCCAACGCCGGGGCGTCGTTGGTGCCGTCGCCGCACATCGCAACCAGCCGCCCCTCGGCCTGGTACTCGCGAATCAGCCGCAGCTTCGCTTCCGGGGTGGCCTCGGCCAGGTAATCATCGACGCCGGCCTCGGCAGCGATCGCAGCGGCGGTGAGGCGGTTGTCGCCGGTGATCATGACCGTCTTGATGCCCATGCGGCGCAACTGCGCGAAGCGTTCCTTGATGCCGCCCTTGATGATGTCGCGCAGTTCCACCACGCCGAGCACGCGTGCGCCGTCGGCGACCACCAGCGGCGTTGCGCCCTTGCGCGACACGTCGGCGACGATCGCCTCGATCCGCTCGGGGACGCGTACGCCGCGCCGGGCGAGCCAGTGCGCGATCGCATCCGGTGCGCCTTTGCGGATCTGCCGGCCATCGATGTCGACGCCGCTCATGCGCGATTGCGCGCTGAAGGGCACGAAGGTTGCCTGGAGTTCGTGCAGCTCACGCGCACGAATGCCCATGCGCTTGGCCAGCACCACGATCGAGCGGCCTTCGGGCGTTTCGTCGGCGAGCGAGGCCAGTTGTGCCGCGTCGGCGAGTTCGGCCACCTTGATGCCTTCTGCATGCCAGAAGCCAGCGGCTTGTCGGTCGCCGAGCGTGATCGTGCCGGTCTTGTCGAGCAGCAGCACGTCGACGTCGCCCGCCGCTTCGATCGCGCGTGCCGAGGTCGCCACCACGTTCGCGCGCAGCATGCGGTCCATCCCGGCGATGCCGATCGCCGAGAGCAGTCCGCCGATCGTGGTCGGGATCAGGCACACCAGCAGTGCGACGAGCACGCTCACCTCGACGACCGACCCCGCACCCGCTGCATCGACGGCGAAGCGCGAGAACGGGTACAGCGTCACCACGACCACCAGGAACACCAGCGACAGCGCGGCCAGCAGGATCGACAGCGCGATCTCGTTCGGGGTCCGTTGTCGCCTGGCGCCTTCCACCATCGCGATCATTCGATCGAGAAACGCTTCGCCGGGATTGGCGCTCACCCGTATCACCAGCCAGTCGGAGATCACGCGCGTGCCGCCGGTGACCGCGGAGCGATCACCACCGGCGCCGCGGATCACCGGAGCCGATTCGCCGGTAATCGCGCTCTCGTCGACCGAGGCGATGCCTTCGACCGCATCGCCGTCGGCCGGAATGAAATGACCTGCCTCGACCAGGACGTAATCGCCGAGTCGCAATGCACCGGAGGCGACGGGCGCGCGCGCTGTGTCGCGCCGGGGGCCGGCAAGCTTTACCGCCGGGAGCTGCTGCTTCGCGTTGCGCAGACTCGCCGCCTGGGCTGCGCCGCGACCTTCGGCGAGCGTTTCGGCGAAGTTGGCGAGCAGCAACGTGATCCACAACCACGGTGCGATCGCGATGTTGAGGCGGTCCGGCGCCGCGGCAGCCAGCAAGGTGCACAGCACCGCACCGAGCCACACCATCATCAGCACCGGGTTGTTCCACAGGGCTGCGGGCCACAGCCGCAGCAGCGCGCCGACGAGCGCCAGTCTGACGAGCGCCGCATCGATGCGCGGGATGGCATGCGTGCTCATGGCGCGGCTCCGATCAACGCGAGATGCTCGGCCAGCGGCCCCAGTGCCAGCGCCGGCACGAAGGTGAGTGCGCCGACCAGGATCACCGTGCCGATCAGCAGCGTCACGAACAGCGGCGTGTGCGTGGGCAGCGTGCCGGCCGACGCCGCGACATGACCTTTGGCGGCGAGGCTTCCGGCCAGCGCGAGCACCGGCACCATCAGCCAGAACCGTGCGAGCCACATCGCGACGCCCAGGACTGCGTTGTAGAAGGGTGTGTTGGCCGACAGGCCAGCGAACGCGCTGCCGTTGTTGTTGCCGGCGGAGCTGAACGCGTACAGCACCTGCGAAAAGCCGTGTGCACCCGGATTGCTGATACCGCTTCGTCCGGACTCGAGCATCACAGCGAGTGCAGTGCCCGTCAGCACCAGGAGCGGCGGGATCAGGATCACCAGCGCGACCATCTTCATCTCGAAAGCCTCGATCTTCTTGCCGAGGTATTCGGGCGTGCGGCCGACCATGAGTCCGGCCATGAACACGGCGACGATCGCGAACACGAGCATGCCGTATAGGCCGGAACCGACTCCGCCGAACA
>CADECO010000245.1:5023-8946 GCA_902825905.1 uncultured beta proteobacterium | reverse complement strand
GGCGCCTGTGGCGGCTCGAAACTGGCGAACTTGAGGGTGACGGTCTGGGCGTACGTCGGTATGGCCGTGACGAGCGATGCGCCGCTCAGCGCAGCGGCAGCGAGTGTGGCGCCAAGACGGATTTTGCGGCGAGCGGGCGAGTGCATGGCTTCCTCCAATGGAAGTGCCGATCATAGCTTGATCGGCTGCGCGAGCGCGCATGCCGAGCTGCATGGGGAGCGGTGACGTCCGCTTCTAGTTGTTCGGACTGTTGGCGCGAATGAAGTGCCAGACGTTGTCGATGTCCTGATCGGACAGCACGCCCTTCCAGGGCGGCATCTGCCCTTTGCCGTTGAGCACCGAATTCTCGAAACGCGGGCGTTCGTCGGGCTTGAGGCGGCGCAGATCGAACGTCTGACCGGAACTGCGCAGGTTCTCGCCGTGGCAGGTGAAACAATAGGTGTTGTAGACCCGCTCGCCGGCGTCGACTTTCGCCTGCTCCTGCCCCAGCACCCCGCTGGCAGGCAGCGTCGCGGCGATGATTGCCGCGGTGATCACGTTACGCACTGCTGACCCTCCGTTTCCCTGTCTGGTTGGCATCGTCGGGTGGTGCTGACACCGTGATGCGCGTCGTCAATGCGCGGGAGGAAATCCGCGCTTGGCCAGGTACTCGGCTGCGAAGAACCGACATTGGTCGAGCTTGTCGCGCCACTGCGGCGGCAGCAGGTCGTTGAGTACCTTCATCGAGTCGTAGCCATCCTTCACTTCGCGCCGGAAGCGTTCGGCCTTCTGCTTGTCGTGATCGAGCACGTTGTCGATTTCTTTCTTGACCGGCTCGAAGTCGCAGGCGAGGGCGTGTCCGGAAAGCGCGCAGGCCAACGTCAGCCACGCCGCTGCGAGCACCGGCGCGGCGCACCACCGAACACGCTGCATCGCGATGCCCTACTCGAACAGCCCGAACGTCCAGATCGTCGCGCCCGCCGGCACGTTGGCGAGATTGGGGTCGCCCGCACGCAGCGCGTACACCCCGCCGATGCCGCTCATCACGGTGACGTACTGCTTGCCGTTGCGCTCCCAGGTGACTGGTTGGCCGACGATGCCCGATGGCGTCTGGAAGCTCCACAGCAGTTTGCCGGTCGCTGCGTCGCGCGCTTCGAACTCGCCGGTCATGACGCCGGTGAACACCAGGTCGCCACCGGTGGAAAGCACCGACGAGTAGTTCGGGCTCTTGTACGGGACTTCCCATTTGCTCTTGCCGGTAAGCGGGTCGATCGCCTTGAGATAGCCGCGGATGTTGGGGTTGTCGAGCACCTCCTTGCGCTTGACGCTGCCCGGTCCGGACGGTTTGCCGGGCGTGTACGTCTCCGGGTTCGTCGCGTGATAGCCCATGCCCAGATGCAGCGTGTTGATGAACGCCGTACCTGCCTTCGGGCTGAACGACATGTGCTGCCAGTTGGTCACGCCCGACACCGACGGCCACACCGCGGCGACTTCCTTGCCGGCGATCGCGTCGTGGTACACGCTGGTGAAGCGCGGCTTGCCCGTTTGCAGATCGACGCCGTCAGCCCAGTTCACTTTCCCGAAGGCGTTGGCGGCGAGGAGCTTGCCGCTGGCGGCTTCGAGCACGTAGAAGAAGCCGTTGCGATTGGCCTGCATCACCACCTTGGTCGGTTTGCCTTGCACGTTGAGCGTGGCAAGCACCGGTTGATGCACACCGTCGTAGTCGAACGGGTCGTTGGGCGTGGCCTGATAGAACCAAACGCGCTCGCCGGTACGCGGACGCAGCGCCACGATCGAGTTGGTCCACAGGTTGTCGCCGGGACGGCCGCGCGCATTCCACGGCGAGGGATTGCCGGTGCCCCAGAACACCAGATCGAGCTCTGGATCGTACGAGCCGGTTACCCACGAGCTACCCCCACCCACTCCCGCGGCCTCCGGCTTGCCCCACGACTCGATGCCTTTCTCTCCGGTGGCCGGGACGTTCCAGTGCCGCCACATGTGTCGGCCGGTGTTGACGTCGTAGCCCTCGATGAAGCCGCGATGACTGTATTCGGCGCCGGCGATGCCCACGACGGCCACGCCCGATGCGATCAGCGGCGTACCGGTCATGGCGTAGCCGTTGGCCGCCGTGGCCGGGGCAGGCGATGCCGTCTTCCACAACTGCTTGCCGGTCTTGGCGTCGAGCGCGATGACCTGGTTGTCGAGCAGTTGCCGGATCACTTTGCCCTCGAACAGCGCGACGCCGCGATTGACGATGCCGCAGCACACCGAACGCAGCGTCTCCGGCGGATATTCGTGGGCCACGCGCCAGATCGGCTTGCCGGTCATGGCATCCAGCGCGACGGTGGCGTTGTGCGCGGTCGTGTAGATCACGCCGTTATGCACGACCGGAAACGCTTCGGCGCCGCGCTGGTCGTTCATCGAGTAGGTCCACTTCGGGACCAGCCGGCGCACGTTGGTCTTGTTGATCTGATTGAGCGGGCTGTAGCGCTGGGCCCAGTAGCCCATGCCGTAGACGAGTACGTCGCCGTTGGTCTTGTGGTCGTCGACCAGCTGCTCCACGGATTGAGCGTGGGCCGCGCCCAGCGGCGCCAGCATGAGGGCGGCGCACGCGCTCGCCGCGAGAAGTCTCTTCATCGTGTTGTCCCCTTTGGTAGGCCCGTGCGCGGTGCTCACAAGTTTGCCTTGCATGCCAATCCCGCGCGGTCGCCAGCAACGAGTGGCCGCGACCCGGACGCCGTGAGTCTAGCGGATCAATCGCCGAGCGCGTAACACGCACGAGTTGCAAGGAGCCGCGACCACGCCACTATCGCTGCGATTGCGTGGCCATGCACGCGTCGGACAGAATGGCTGCGAATCTGCGCTTTCAATCGCTGCGTGCGATCCCGGTTTTCAGTCTCCGGTCCCCGCCAGTCCTGAGTCCTCAGCCTTCAGTCCTCCCTCTAGTCCTTAATTCGCAGGAGCGTCACGATGAAACCCTTGTTCCGCGCCGAGCACGTCGGCAGCTTCGTGCGTCCGCAACGGCTGCTCGAAGCAGCGCGCGCGCACCGAGTGGGCAATCTCCCCGTCGACGAGTATCGAGCGTTGCAGGACGAATGCGTCCGCGAAATCGTGGCGCTTCAGGAATCGATCGGTCTGCCTTCGGTCACTGACGGCGAGTTTCGGCGGCGCGGCTGGTCGGCCGGTTTCATCGACGCCGTCGAGGGCTTCGGGCTGCGTGACGGAACGCTCGGTTTTCGCAACGAGTCGCAGATCATCGGCGTGGCTTCCTCGCCATTCGCCAAGGCGAAACTCACCCGTCGACACCGCATCGTCGCCGACGATTTCAGCTTCCTCAAAGGCGTCGCCAAACGCGCCACGCCGAAGGTCACCATCGCCGCCGCCGACGTGATGCACTACTTCCTCGGGCCGAAGGCATTCGAGCCCACGGTGTATGCGGACCGCGAGGCGTACTTCGCCGACCTGGCGGGAATCTACCGGGCCGAGATCGCCGATCTGGCCGCCGAAGGCTGCACTTATCTGCAGATCGACGACACCGCGTTGCCGTGCAACTGTGATCAGCACGCGCGGCAAGACGTACGCGCGCGTGGCGAAGATCCCGACGAGCTCACTGCGCGCTACGCCCGGCTGCTCAACGATTGTCTGGCGGGACGACCGGCGAACATGGCGGTGGGCATGCACTTGTGCCGTGGAAACCTGAAAGGCGCGTGGATGGCCGAAGGCGGCTACGACGCGATTGCCGACGTGCTGTTCAACAAGATCGACGTCGACGCCTATTTTCTCGAGTACGACACACCTCGCGCCGGCGATTTCACGCCGCTGAGATTCGTGCCCAAGGGCAAGCGCGTAGTGCTCGGGCTGGTCAGCACCAAGACGCCGGTGCTCGAATCGAAAGACGCGCTGAAGCGCCGCATCGACGAGGCGGCGAAGTTCGTGCCGCTCGA
>CADECO010000245.1:3348-4923 GCA_902825905.1 uncultured beta proteobacterium | reverse complement strand
GAAGCCAATCGACCGCGGGTGAATTCGATCGCGTCGCGACAACGCGACGCCTCGGCGATCAACACCTCGAAGCTGCGCGAGCGCTCGATGCGCTCGATGAGTTGTTCGCCACTCGGACCAAGCGTTGCATAGGCGAGTCGACTCAGGCGGCGGCGCGCCTCGGGCAGGCCGATTCCGCCCATGGTGATCGGCGCCACCGCGACCGACGGGGCTCCGGCATGCGGCGCAAGGTCGGGCAAGGTCGATCGATCGCCCGGTTTGATCGGCTCGATGAATCCGTCGTCCAGCAGCTTCGACAGTCCATCGGTGACGTCACCGATCGCGTTCAGGCTGGTGACGATGATGTCGGCGGGCTTCTTGCCGTCGACCATGATCAGCAGATTGCGCAGCAGCTGCGGCAATCGCGCCGTGCGCTCTGCGATTTCCTGCTGGCCTTTGGCCGTCTTCCGATAGATGTGTGAACCGGAGATCATGCCGCGGAGATGTTTACTGACGGACGTTTACTGGCGAACGCTGCTGAACCCGACGCCAGCGAAGTGAAGAGGGCCAAGCGCGAGAGTGATGCTTGTCACGATAGCCCGGGCTCGCCAGGCTACCCGTGTGAAGGGTTATTGAATTCCGGAACTATTCCTCAGTCCTGACGCGTTCTGGTCATACGGGCTTGAATGCACTGCGTCACGACCGACGTCGTCCACGTGCGATTCACCGACCGCCGAAGCGATACCGCCAGCCGTTGCCGTGCCGCACAATCGTGCCGGCCGTAGGGGTGGCGAAGTGGGCCGGCAGCACGATCGTCGGCGTGCCTTCGTGCTGTGCGAAGAATGAACGGCGCGTGCTGGCGGAACGAGCGGCATCCACGCAAAAGCAACTGCTCCAGTCGGGCTCGGCCACCTGCAACGGGTGATGCATCATGTCGCCGGTCATGATGCATTCCTGGCCGCGCGATTCGATGTGCACGCAAACGTGGCCGGGCGTGTGGCCGAACGAGGGCTCCAGGCGCACCTGGTCGTCGATGGCGAATGTCGCGTCGACGAATTGCGCCTGCCCGGCCTCGATGACCGGCAGGATGCTGTCGAGGTAGTACGGATCGTCGCGGAACGCCTCGGTCTTGTAATGCGCGCTCCAGTAGTTCCATTCCTCGCGCGCGAACAGATACTTCGCGTTGGGAAAAGTCGGCACCCAGCGGTCGTTGATCAACCGCGTGTTCCAGCCGACGTGATCGACGTGCAGATGCGTGCACAGCACGTAATCAATGCTCTCCGGCGCGACGCCGGTGGCGGCGAGGCGCTCGAGGTAGGGCCAGCTCGCCATGTGGTAGCGCGGCTTCTGCGGGCGCGGCTTGTCGTTGCCGCCGCAGGTGTCGACCAGGATGGTGCGGCCGTGGCTGCGGATGAGAAAGCTGTGGAACGCCATGATCAGCCGGTCGCCGCCGCGCTCGATTGCGTGCGGCTCCAGCCACTCGCGCTGCCGGTCGACCGCATCGGCCGTCGCCGCCGGGAAAATCTGCTGCCAGGCAAGGAGCGGCTGTTCGAACTCCAGCACGCGATCGACGCGTACATCACCGAATTGCCAGGT
>CADECO010000245.1:0-3248 GCA_902825905.1 uncultured beta proteobacterium | reverse complement strand
TGCGCGCTGCGCTTTCGCCGAGGAACCGAACCATGGTCACACGCAACACGATCTCGCCACGCAACGTGATCTCGACGAAGCGGCGCCTGATGCTGGGCGCCTGCGTGGCCGCACTATCGCTGCCGTTGCTCGTACACGCGCAGGCGCCGGGCACGGCGTTTCCGACCAAGCCGGTGCGCGTGATCGTACCGTTCTCCGCCGGCAGCGCGATCGACGTCAACGCGCGTTTGATCGGCGCGCGACTCGCCGACAAGTGGGGCCAGCAGGTGGTAGTCGACAACCGCGTCGGCGCCAACAGCATCATCGGCATGGAAGCCGGTGCCCGCGCCGCACCCGACGGCTACACCATCGTCATGGGCAACGATGCGGCGCTGGCTGTCAATCCGGCGCTGCAGCCCAAGCTGCCGTATGACCCGATCAAGGACTTCGCGCCGATCGCGCTGATCGGCTCGAACTCGGTGCTGCTGGTGGTGCACCCGAGCGTGCCGGTGACCAACGTCAAGGAGTTGATTGCCTACGCGGGCGAGCGCAAGGGTGAGCTCAACTACGGTTCCGGCGGCAACGGCAGCGCGCAGCACATCGCGATGGAGATGTTCGCCTCGATGACCGGTGCGCGCATGACGCACGTGCCCTACAAAGGCGTCATTCCCGCGATGAACGACGTGATCGCCGGCCAGATTCCGGTGATGTTCGTCGGCACGCCTGGTGCGCTGCCGCATGTGCGCGCCGGAAAGTTGCGCGCACTGGCGATCGGCAGTACGAAGCGCTCGGCGGTGGCGCCCGAGGTGCCGACCGTGGCGGAAGCCGGCGTGGCCGGCTACGGCTACGCTGCCTGGGTGGGCTACCTCGCACCAGCGGGCACACCGGCATCCATCGTGGCCAAGTTGAACGCCGATATCGTCGAAGCGATGGGCGCCGCAGAGGTGCGCGACAAGCTCAACGCGGTGGGCTTCGAGATCCAGACCGGCACGCCCGACGAATTCCAGCGGATCATCACACGCGACATCGAGCGCTTCGGCAAGCTGATGCGCGATGCCGGCGTGAAACCGGGTGGCTGATTGCGACGATGAACTTGTCCTCCGAATCGATCGACGGCGGGCAACGCTTCACGCAGGCGTTGACCGACACGGCGGCGCGGTTCGAGTCGGCGCGCACGCTTCCGGCGGCCGCTTACGTCGATCCGGCGATCTTCGCGAGCGAGCAGCGTGCGATCTTCGGCGCCATGTGGCTGAGCGTTGCGCGCTCCGAAGATCTACCGAACCGCGGCAGCTTCATCACGCGTGAACTGGCCGGCGAGAAGCTGCTGATCGTGCGTGGCCACGACCACGGTCTGCGTGCCTTCTTCAATGTCTGCCGCCATCGCGGTGCCCGGCTGATCGACGAACCGGCCGGAACGCTGCGTGCGCGCATCGTGTGTCCGTACCACGCCTGGAGCTACGAACTCGACGGGGCGCTGGCCGCGATTCCGCGCATGCCCGAGGGCTTCGCCATTGAGGACCTCGCGCTCGTGCCGGTGCGGCTCGAAGCGTTCATGGGGCAACTGTTCGTCAACCTCGATGCGAAGGCGCCGGTGATTGACCAGGCGTTCGCCGGCTTTCCCGATCTGGCGCGTTACGGACTCGAGCGGCTGGTGCGCGTGCGCAGCCTCGACTACGACGTGAGCGCGAACTGGAAGATCATCGGCGAGAACTACAGCGAGTGTTATCACTGCCCGCACGTACATCCGCCGCTCAGTCGTGTGAGCGATCTCACCAGCGGCGCGTTCGAGAGCGGTGATTGCTTCAACGGCGGTCCGATGCAGCTGCGCGATGGATTCAACACGATGTCCGATGCCGGTGTCACGACGCGCGCCGCGTTGGCGGGGCTCGATCCGGCGGATCGGCACCTGGTGCGCTACTACCATCTGTATCCCAACATCATGTTCGCGTTGCAGCCGGACTACGTGATGATCCACACCGTCTGGCCGCTCGCGCCGGATCGGTCGCGCGTGGTGTGCGAGTTTCTGTTCGCACCGGAAGAAATCGCGCAACCCGGTTTCGATGCCGACGACGCGATTCGTTTCTGGGATCGCACCAATCGCGAGGATTGGGGGCTGTGCCAGCGTGTGCAGCAGGGCGCGGCCTCGCGCGGTTATCGTAGCGGCCCCTACCATCCGAGCGAGCGTTGCGTGCACGCCTTCGATCAGTGGTACGCGCGACGGATGCTCGCGATGCAGCCCTGAACCATCCACCAGCGACCGCCATGCGAATCCACTCGCCGCGATACCCCGCTCGCCTTCCAGTCCGCTTTCTTGCGCGGCCGTTCGATGCATGGTCGTTCACGGGCGCGCTGATCATTGCCGCGTTGTCGGCCGGTGCCGCCGGCGTCGGCCATGCACAGACACCGCAGTACCCCACACGCGCCGTCTCGCTGGTGGTGCCGTTCACGCCCGGCACCGGCGCCGACATCCTGGCGCGCACGCTCGGTCCGAAGCTCGCCGAACGCTGGGGCGTGGCAGTGGTGACCGACAATCGCCCGGGTGCGAGCGGCAACATCGGCGCCGAGCACACGGCCAAAGCCGCGCCTGACGGCTACACCGTGCTCATCACCGCGACCATCTTCGCCAGCAACCGCGCCGTCAACGCCAGGCTGCCGTATGACCCGATCAAGAGTTTTGATCCGGTCACGCATCTGGCCACCAGTGCCGTCGGCCTGATCGTCACGCCGCAGTTTCCGGCCGGATCAGTCAAGGAGTTCGTGGACGAGGTGCGCCGGCACCCGGGCAAGTACCACTATGGATCGCCGGGCAACGGCGGACCGCAGCATCTGGCGATGGAACTGCTCAAGCTCGACGCGCAGATCAGCATCGTCCACGTGCCGTACAAAAATTCGGGTGGCGCCGTCGGCGATCTCATCGGCGGACACGTGCAGGCGATGATCATCCCGGTGCACACGGCCGGGCCGCACGTGCGTTCGGGCAAGCTGCGCATGCTCGCGGTGATGAGCGCTCAGCGCCTGCCCAAGTATCCCGACGTCCCGACGATGCGCGAGCAGGGTGTGAACACACCCGAGGTCGAGACCTGGTACGGCGCGTTCGTGCCAGCCGGCGCGCCCCCTGCGGTCATCGCGCGACTGAACGCCGACTTCAACGCGCTGCTGCGAGAGCCCGACGTGCGCGAAGTGCTCGCGCGTCAAGGCATGGGCGCCACCGGTGGCACGGCGGCTGAACTCACCGAGTTCGTGAAGACGAATCTCGCGCTGTGGGCCCG
>CADECO010000244.1:5902-8975 GCA_902825905.1 uncultured beta proteobacterium | reverse complement strand
TCGCCGAAATCGAGCGGCAGGCCGACGTAGTTCTCCGCGATGGTGCGCAGCCCTGATTCCGAGTGCATCAGATAGTCGAGTTCGGCGTGCTGGAACTTCGCGCCGATCGGCCCATCGTCGGGAAAGCGATGCATCAGCGTGGTGAACCACCACGAGAAGCGCTCGGCACGCCAGATCCGCCGCAGGCAGCGCTCGGAGTAGCTGTCGATTCCCGCTTCGCTGTGCTCGAAATAGAACTCGATCAGCGCTCGCGAGAGGTACTTGACGTCGGTGGCTGCGAGATTGAGTCCCTTGGCGCCGGTCGGCGGGACGATGTGTCCGGCATCGCCGGCCAGGAACAGTCGGCCGAAGCGCAGCGGCTCGGCGACGAAGCTGCGCAGCGGTGCGATGCTCTTCTCGATCGAGGAGCTGGTTACCAGTCGTGCTTGGCCGTCATCGTCCAGACGTAATCGCAATTCGCGCCAGAAGGCGTCGTCGCTCCATGCCTCGACCTTGTCGGTCAACGGCACCTGCAGGTAGTAGCGACTGCGCGTGCGACTGCGCATCGAGCACAGCGCGAAGCCGCGCGGGTTGTTGATGTAGACGAGTTCCTCGCTGAGCGGCGGAGCATCGGCGAGCAGCCCTAACCAGCCGAACGGATACACCTTCTCGAATTCGCGGATAGCGCTGCGCGGGACGCTGGCGCGGCACACGCCGTGGAAGCCGTCGCAACCGGCGATGAAGTCGCAATCGAGCCGATGCGATCGGCCCTGGTGGAGATAGGTGACGAAAGGCTTGTCGCCGTCGAAATCGTGCACCGCGACGTCCTGCGCCTCGTAGACCGTCGGCAGCGCGGCGGCGATCCGGGCTTCCATCAGGTCGCGCGTCAGCTCGGTCTGCCCGTAGACCATCACGTTCTTGCCGTCGGTGAGCCGGTTCAGGTCGACGCGGTGGCGCTTACCGCCGAACAGCATTTCGAAGCCGCCATGGATCAACCCTTCGCGACGCATGCGCACACCCACACCGGCTTCGTCGAGCAGGTCGATGCAAACCTGCTCGAGCACCCCGGCGCGAATGCGCCCCAGCACGTAGTCGGCGGATTGCCGCTCGAGCACGACCGCGTCGATACCGGCGTTGTGCAGAAGCTGTCCGAGCAGCAGTCCGGCCGGGCCGGCGCCGATGATGGCGACTTGCGTTCTCATATCAGTGGTGAACCCCGTGACCGTGATGATCGTCGTCGTCGCGTCCGTGCTTGACGCATCTCGCGTGGGAAGGCATGGCATCGGCGGCGACGCGCTAACCGGCAATCGTAGGAACAACACGGTCCGCTCACAAGCCAAACAACCGCGATGCGCTCCATCAAGGGGATTGATGGGGCGCGATCGCTTCGGCCCGCCAACGTGCGGATATCGGCCTGGTTGGTCAGCGTGGCCCGTTCTGTCCGAGGGCGCCGATGCTGGTTGCCAGCGCCACCAGCTTGAGGGCACGCGCCGATTCCAGCGCCTCGGCACGGAGGGCTCGGACTTTTGCCCGATCCTTGGCCTGACCCCGCGCGGCAAGCATGCGCGCATACGCAACCTGTGAATGTGCGACCCAGGTCTTCGCGCCTTGTCGCGTATTCATTTCAATCGCGTCACGCAGATGCCGTTCGGCCTCGCTCCAGCGTCGCTCGGTGCTGGCCAACACGCCCAGAAAACGGGAGGCCGCGCCGAAACACGCAACAGCGGTACCCGCTTGCAGATTGCGATGTTCGTAGGGCAACAGCAGTCGATAGAGGGTGGAGGCGCGGGCCTGGTCCTGCAGGAACGCGCACACCTCGGCCAGATACGCGATCGATGCCGCCCACATGCCATCGCGGGCGATCGAGCCGAAATCATCTGCGGCGAGCGCATCGAACTCGCGGCGCGCGTCCTCGATCATGTCGAGTTCGGCGTAGACCAGCGCCAGACCCGGTCGCCATCTCGATGCCGCATCGGTCGTGGCAACGAAGTGGCGCACCAGCGGAGCGAGGTCGCGCAACTGCCCTTGCTCGCGTCGCACCGTGAACATCTGCGTCGCATGGATGCCCGCAGCGTCCAGGCCGGGCTGATTCTCGCCCAGCATTCGTAGCGCTTCGGCGGAGCGCTCGCTGGCGGCGAGCTCGCCCGCCATCAAAGCGAGTGCGGGCTGGAACGATGCGTGCGTGTAGAGGAAGAACGGCTGGCGCATCGACTCGCACAGGGCGCCGTATTCCGCGTACTCGCGGCGAAACGTGTCATCGACGCCGCGCTCCATCAGATCGAACAGCAGCCACGGCGTTGCCTCCAGCACGCAGCCGCGATCGCCGATACTGCGCCCGATTTCGATCGCTTCGCGCGCGGCGGCCAGACGCGCTTCCAGCCGGTCTGGATACCAGCGTGCCGACAGACCCGCACACAGCGCGCCTGCAAGCGTTCGTGCATCGCCCGCCTGGCGTGCGATCTGCACCGCGTGGTCGTTGGTGGCGAACGCCTCATCGACCGCGCCGGTGAAGATCAAAGCGCGCGTCAGCGCACTGAGCAATCTGGCTTGCAGTTGCGGCTTCGTGTTCGTCGCATCGGTTTCGTGCAGGCGCGTCAGGGCACTGCGCAACAACGAGATCGATTCCTCGCCGGTCAGCCCCGGTCGCCAGCTTGCATCCTCGAAAGCGATGGCCACGCGCGCCAGCGCGGTGGTGGAGCCGGTGGCCTGCGCCAGATCGGCCGCGGCTCGCAGCGTCTGGCGCGCGCTCGCGTAGTCAGCCGCGAATGTCTGCGCTTCACCTTGCAGGGTCAGCAACTCGCAGCGCATCGTTGGATCCGGATCGGCGCGACGCGTCTGGATGGTGAGCGCTTCCAGCGCGCCATGAAAGTGCTGCGCCGCCTCTTCGTAGGCGAACAGCCGCATCGCAAGTTCGCCGGCACGACGTGCGAATTCGAGTGCTTTCTCGGCGCCCTGCGCGGGCATCGCGGCGCCGTAGTGAAAGGCAAGGCGCGTGAGTTGATCGGTCGGATCCTGACGGTAGCCCGCTTCGATCGCCGTGGCGACGCGAAAGTGCAGTCGCGGCCGGCGGATCGCCCAGACCTCGTCGTACAGC
>CADECO010000244.1:2658-5802 GCA_902825905.1 uncultured beta proteobacterium | reverse complement strand
GGCGACGCGAAAGTGCAGTCGCGGCCGGCGGATCGCCCAGACCTCGTCGTACAGCGCCTCGCGGATGAGTGCGTGGGTAAAGCGATACGCCTCGGCATCGAGCAGTTCTTCCACCACGTTGGCGGCGAGCGCCTCCTCGATGGCGTCGAAGCAATCCGCCTCGGTCAGCGCATCATCCATTGCGATGAGCACCGGCAGCTCGAACTCGCGGCCGATCACCGCGGCGTTGGTGAGCACCTGATTGCAGGTTGCCGACAGCCGGTTCAGCCGCGAGCCGATGACTTCCCGCACGCCCGCGGGCAGCGTCGCGTTCTTGCCGCGGCGCGCCGGCGCGAGCAACCGGCTCATCTCGGTGAGGAAGAACGGATTGCCCTCGGTGCGTTCGAGCAGTTGCGCCAGGCCGGTCTTGGTCGCAGCGTTCGCGCCGACGAGCTCGCGCGCCTCGTCCAGGCTCAGTCCGCGCAACGCCACACGCGAGTAGTGCGGTCGGCGCGCCAGATCGCCCAACGTGCCGAACAACGGATGACGCCGGTCGACCTCGGTGTCGCGGTACGTGCCGAGCAGGAGCAGGCGCGCATCGGTCGCGTCGGCGGCGAGGAACTCCAGCAGCCGCAGCGAAGCGGCGTCGGCCCAGTGCAGATCGTCGATGACGAGCATGACCCCGCGAGGCGCCGCCGCGCGCTTCCAGAAGGCGGCCAGCGCGTCGAACAACCGGAAGCGCGCCTGTGCCGCGTCGGTCGTGGTCGCCTCGCCAACCGAGGTGCTCGCCTGGGCCGCCTCGGGCACGATATCGACGATCCAGCGTGCCCCGCCAGCCAACGCGCTCGCGACTTCGGCCGGCTCATGCCGATCGATGTAGGCGCGCAACAGCTGCACCCAGGGCCAATAGGGCGGTGCACCGGGTTCTTCCGGGCAACGTCCCCACAGCACTTCCATTCCCGCCGCTGCGGCGTGCGCGGCCAGCTCCTGCGCCGTACGCGTTTTGCCGATGCCGGGCTGGCCCGCGAGCATGACGATCTGCGCCTGCCCGTTGCGCGCGCGCAGCAAAGCCTGATCCAGTGCCAGGAGTTCCTCGCTTCGCCCGACGAAGTTCGTGCGCGTTCCGGGTGCAGACGGCGCCGCGAGTGGTGGGCCGTCGGACGCTAGAGCTGTTGCAGCCGCGGGCTGCTCGATCGTATCGACCGGGCGAGTGGGCAGCGCCAGTCCATCCATCGAGCGGATGCCGCGTGCGGCCGCGAGGAAGCGCTCACGCTCCGACGCCGGAATCTCGAGTCGCGTCGCAAGACGTTCGGCCAGCGCTTTCGACGGCCGACGTTCATCGGCCTCGATCTTGCGGATCGCGAAGTGCGAACACGCCACGCTCGCCGCCAGCTGCTCCTGGGTGAGATCGAGCGCGCGCCGGCGTCGCCTGAGCCAGTAGCCGAAGGAGTGCGTGTGCTCGGTCATCGCCTGCGCATTGGCTGGTGAGTGGAGCGCTGATTGTGCCCCGCAATCCCGCAGTCGAGCGGGACATCCGTGGCCGCGCAAGGGGCGGTGACTGTCCCGCCTTCTGTCTTACCCGGCGTGACCGTCGCGGTCCGGTGTGCGGCTGAAATGGCGTCGCGATTCCTCGCAAACCCATCGAAAGGACTCAGCATGAGCACCACCACCATCAATCCCGCAACCGCTTCCAACCCGACATCCCCGGCCACGGTCGCAGCGCCGGGTACTGTTCCCACCGCCGACCTGACAGCGCTCAAGCAGAAACAACAGAGCGCCTGGTCTTCGGGGGACTACGCCGTAGTCGGCACGACCTTGCAGATCGTCGGCGAGTCGTTGTGCGAATCGATCGACCTGCGCGCCGGGCAGAAAGTGCTCGACGTCGCCGCCGGCAACGGCAACGCCACCCTGGCCGCAGCGCGTCGCTGGTGCGACGTGGTGTCGACCGACTACGTCGCCAGTCTGCTCGAGCGCGCGCGGCTTCGCGCCAGTGCCGAGAGTCTGCCGGTTGATTTCCGCGAAGCCGACGCCGAGAACCTGCCGTTCGCCGACAACACGTTCGACGCGGTGCTCTCGACCTTCGGTGTGATGTTCACGCCGAACCAGGAGCGGGCGGCGAGCGAACTGCTGCGCGTGAGCAAACCGGGCGGACGCATCGGCATGGCCAACTGGACTCCCGCCAGCATGATCGGCGAGCTGTTCAAGACGCTCGGCCGCTACCTGCCGCCGCCCGCGGGTGTGAAGTCGCCCGCGCTGTGGGGCAGCGAGCCGCGGCTGCGCGAACTGTTCGGTGCGCAGGCGAGTGCGATCGCGATTACGAACAAGCACTTCGTATTCCGCTATCGCTCGGCTGAACACTGGCTCGACGTGTTCCGCACGTACTACGGGCCGATGTTGAAGGCGTTCGCTGCGCTGCCGGCCGACATGCAGCGCACGCTCGAGCGCGATCTGATCGATCTCGCGCGTCGGCACAACCGTTCAGGCGACGCCACGCTGGTCGCGCCCAGCGAATACGCCGAAGTCGTCATCGTCAAGCAGTGAACAACCAACTTTTGCCGACCCCTGCATCCCCCTCATCCTTCAACCAAGGAGCCTTCTCATGAAACCGTTTCTCCGCATCACAACCGGATTGATCGTTGCCGGCTGGACCGCCGCGACGCTTGCCAATCATGGCCCCAGTAACGCTTCGCCCGACCTGTCGGTGCTCACCTGGAATCGGGTGGCGCTGCAGGCGGTGGAGCGCGGCAAACCCACGCAGCACCAGGTCGTCCGGATGCTCGCGCACCTGTCGCTCGCGCAGCACGTCGCCGCCACCGAGGCGAAGAGTGAAGCGGCCGCGCGCGATGCGATCGCCACCGCGTCGATGAAAGTGATCGCGTCGATGTTTCCGGCCCAGGCAGCGTTCGTGCAGGAGCGCTATCGCGAACTGAATGGTCGCGAGAGCGAGCAGGGCGCGCAGATTGCCGCGCGCGTGCTGGCCCACGCCGAAGGCGATGGCTTCGGCCGTGCCTGGACCGCACAGGTGCCGCAGGCCAGCTACGCCTGGCGCAGTCTGGTCAATCCACCGGCGGCGCCTGCCTATCCCGCGATCGGCACGATGCGCATGTTTTTTGCCGATTCCGCGACCGCTTATCGTGCCGCGCCGCCGCCCGCGATGGGCAGCAC
>CADECO010000244.1:0-2558 GCA_902825905.1 uncultured beta proteobacterium | reverse complement strand
TTGCCGATTCCGCGACCGCTTATCGTGCCGCGCCGCCGCCCGCGATGGGCAGCACAGGCTTCAGCGACGATATCGCGGAGGTGCGCCGCGTGACCGCCAACCCAACCGCGGATTCCACCCGGATCGCGAAGTTCTACGACATGACGACCGGTACCCTGGCCGGCGGCTTCTGGAATGAACAGGCCGCCGACCTGATTCACGCGAATCGCCTGGATGCCCGCCGCGCCGCGCTGGTATTGACCACGCTCAACGGCGCGATGATGGACGGGCTGGTGGTCTGTCACGACACCAAGTACGCCTACTGGGTGCCGCGTCCGTCGCAGGCCGATCCGTCGATCAAGTCGATCATCGGCGTGCCCAATCATCCTTCGTATCCGAGCAATCACTCGTGCCTGTCGACGGCTGCCGCGCAGGTGCTCGCCCACTTCTTTCCCGGTGAGCGCAAGCGGCTCGAAGGCATCGGTACTGAGGCCGGCGTGTCGCGCATCTACGCCGGACTGCACTATCGATTCGACGTCGAAGCGGGCGAGGAGATCGGTCGCAAGATCGGTGCGGCAGCCATCGCCCGGCATCCGCAGACGCTCGCGCAGTGGGTGCGCGCGATGATGAGCGGACTGTGAGGCAGAGGGGCCCGGTACACTCTCGCATTCCGACTCTCGATTTGCATGAATGCGCATGGATTGCTCGCCGGATCCCCGCGATTTGCAGTGCCCTCCATGTCGCTGAGTGGCGCGCGCCGCCCGTCGTGGCGGCGCGCGATGCGGCGCGACTTCTCCTGGTCGGCGCTCACCGCCGGGATCGTCGTGATCCTGGTGTCTTACGCCGGCCCGTTCGCGATCATTGCGCAGGCCGGCATCGCGGGCGGACTCAGCTCGGCGCAGTTCGCATCCTGGGTGTGGGCGATCTCGATCGCCACCGGCCTCACCTGCATCGGCCTGAGCCTGCTCTATCGCGTGCCGCTGCTCACAGCCTGGTCCACCCCAGCGGCCGCGCTGCTCGTGACCGCACTGCCCGGCACGCCGTGGTCGGATGCGATCGGGACCTTTCTCGTCGTCGGTGGCGTGATCGTCGTGTTGGGTGTTACCGGCTTCATGGATCGGCTGATGCGCGCGCTCACGCCGGCCCTGGCATCGGCACTGCTCGCGGGCATCCTGCTGCGATTCGGGTTGGACGCTTTCCGCGCCGCCGGTAGCGCTCCGTTGCTCGCGCTTTGTGTGCTCGCCGCTTACCTCGTGGGGCGCCGCTTCACGCCGCGCTTCGCAGTGCTGTTCGCGCTGCTCACCGGGTTGCTGCTCGCCGCCGTCACGATCGGATTCGAGCCGGTGCCCGATGCTGCGGCATTCGTATGGCCATCGCTGACGGCACCGACCTTCTCGCTCGCGTCAATCGTCGGCCTGGGCATTCCGCTGCTGCTGGTGACGATCTCAGGGCAGTACGTGCCCGGATTCGCGGCATTGCGTGAGGCCGGCTACACGCTGAACACGCGCGTGCCGACGGCCGTGCTCGGCATGATCTCGATGGTGTTCGCGCCGCTGGGCGCGCACGGACTCAATCCGGCCGCGATCACCATCGGCATCTGCGCCGGCGCCGAGGCGCACCCCGACAAGGATCGGCGCTACGTCGCCGGCGTGCTGGCCGGCGTGGCGTACGTGCTGGTCGGGCTGTTCGCCGGCGCGCTGCTCATGTTCATCAAGGCGGTGCCGATGGTGCTGATCCTGCTGGTGGCGGGGCTGGCGTTGCTCGCTTCGATCTCCGGCAGCCTGCTGACCGCCTTGAGCGATGAGCGCTCACGCGAGCCCGCGGCGATCACCTTCCTGGTGACCGCCTCCGGCGTGCAACTGTTCGGCGTTGCATCGGCGTTCTGGGGCATCGTTGCCGGCATGCTCGCGCTGGCCGTCACGCGCCGGGTGCGGCACTGAGCGTTGCGTTGCTCGTTGCGCTGAGCGCGCGTCCCGGTGATTGTGCCCAGTGAGCGTGCTCAGCGGCGCGCGCCGATCCGTCGTTCCGAAAGATAGCGCTCGACGATCGCCGCGCGGATGCCTTTCGCCTTCTCGATCGCCGCCTTCATGCGCGCCTTGGTGGCGGTCTCCGATGTGCCGACGTAGACGCGCTTGGGCGATTCGCCGTTTCGCGTCGCCGACACTTCCACCATGATCTCGTTGGTGTGTCCGCGATGGTGCGGCTTGGAGATGATGCGGATGCCGGGCACGCCTGTTTTGTTCTTCTTGTCGGCGTGCTCCTTGCGCGCCAGGCGGATCGCCGGCCCGACGTAGATGCTCTCCAGGAACTCGCGTGCCCGGCGCAGCGACACACCCGGATCCTCGCCGGCGTCGTTGAAGAACTTCGAGTTGTCGCGGTAGCGCACCCACCAGCCGTGCATCGCGCTGCGCCACACGCGGTCGGCGCCGCGCTTGGCGCGCCGGCGCGGGTAGTCCAGGCGCGTGACGTACTGCGGCACCTTGAATGCGCCGCGGCGGGCGATCTTGATTTCGCGGGTGGGAATTTTCTGTGGCTTGCTCATGGCGTTTGGTGATCGGAGCGCTGCGGATCGCTCGGTG
>CADECO010000243.1:6328-8996 GCA_902825905.1 uncultured beta proteobacterium | reverse complement strand
TCCAACACTGCGCAGATGATCTTCGACACTGCGGAGCAGATCGCGCAACTGTCGGCGCGCGTCACGCTTCATCCGGGCGATCTGGTGCTGACCGGCACGCCCGCTGGCGTAGGTATGGGCCGACGCGTGTTCCTGAAGAAAGGCGACGTCGTGCGGCTGTGGATCGATCAGATCGGCGAGTTCCGGCACGCCATGGCATGACATGAGCTTTCGTCGTATGGCGTGAGCTTCGACAGTGCAACTCAACCCCAATCCATTTACTCATTGAAAGCGAATCGATGAAGGTACTCGGCATCAGTGGCAGTCTGCGCGCAGGATCATTCAACACCATGGCGCTCAAGGCGGCGGGCGCGGTCATGCCGGCAGGCATGACGCTCGAGATCTGCGACATCCGCGATGTGCCGTTGTTCGACGGCGACGTCTTCGCCAAGGGCTATCCGCCTGCGGTCAATCGCGTGCGCGAAGCCATTCGTGCTGCCGATGCGGTGCTGTTCGCCTCACCCGAGTACAACTTCTCGATTTCGGGTGTGCTCAAGAACGTGATCGACTGGTGCTCCCGCGGCACCGATCAGCCGTTCAACGGCAAACCGATGGCGGTTCTCTCGGCGACGCAGGGGCCGCTCGGTGGCGCGCGCTCGCAATACGATCTGCGCAAGATGATGGTCGGCCTGGAGGGATTGTTCTTCAACAAGCCCGAGGTGTTCATCGGCATGGCGCAGAACAAGTTCGATGCGTCGGGCAAGATCACCGATGAGGCGACGGTCAAGATCATGACCGAGCAGATGGCCAAGTTCCACGATTTCGTGGCGTTCTGCAAGCGCGGCAACTGCTGAAGGAAGGCCCGCCATGGCGACCAAAAGCAAGCGCGCGTCGAGCAGTCCGGCGCGATCGACATCCTCGCGATCGACATCCGCCCGAGCCCCGGTGGCTGCCGCTGGCAAAGCGGCGGCACGCTCACCGTCCGTGGCACTCGCTGAGCGTATCCGCGAAGCGGGCGAGAGCGGCGTTGCCACCAAACCGGTACGCGACGAACTCGCGCCCGGCGACATCGACGCTGCTTACGCGATCCAGAAGGTGAACACGCAATACTGGGTCAAGCAGGGGCGGCGGCTCATCGGACGCAAGATCGGTCTGACCTCCAAGTCGGTTCAGGTACAACTGGGTGTCGATCAGCCCGACTACGGCATGCTGTTCGCCGACATGGCGCTCTACGACGGCGAGGAAGTGCCGCTGTCGCGCGTGATGCAACCCAAGGTCGAGGGGGAGGTTGCGCTGGTGCTCGAACGCGACCTCAAGCACGCGAATCTGAGCATGGCCGAGTTGATCTCGGCGGTGGCTTACGCAGTGCCTGCGATCGAAATCGTCGGCAGCCGTATCGAGAACTGGAACATCAAGATCCAGGACACCATCGCCGACAACGCCTCGTCGGGCCTGTTCGTGCTCGGCAACGATCCGAAGAAGCTCGATGGTCTCGATCTGCGCCTTTGCGGCATGGTGATGGAACGCCGCGGCGATCAGATTTCGGTCGGCGCCGGAGCCGCGTGCCTGGGCAACCCGTTGAACGCCGCGCTGTGGCTGGCACGAACCATGGTCGAAGTCGGCGCGCCATTGAAGGCCGGCGACGTGCTCATGACCGGCGCGCTTGGTCCGATGGGCACCGTGACGCCTGGCGATGTGATCGAAGTGCGCATCAACGGTCTGGGCTCGGTCCGCACCGTGTTCGGTGCGTGAAGAGCACGTGGATCGGTGACGACATGGCAGATTTGCAAGCATTGGCAACGACGGTGTACAACGCGGCGCGTGACGCGAAGGCGATCGCGCAGCTTTCGCACGCGCATGAGTTCAGCATGCCCGATGCGTACGAAATCCAGCGCCGCGCGATGGACTTGCGCCTGGCCGCGGGTGCGCATCGCGTCGGCATGAAGATGGGTTTCACCAGCCGCGCGAAGATGGTGCAGATGGGGTTGTTCGACATGATCTGGGGGCGGCTCGCGAGCGACATGGTGGTCGAAGACGGCGCGCCGCTCTCGTTCAAGAAGTACGTGCATCCCCGCGTCGAACCGGAGATCGCGTTCCTGTTGAAACGCGATCTGATAGGCAACATCACGCCGGTGCAGGCGCTGGCGGCGGTGGAAGCGATCGCGCCGGCGATGGAGATCATCGATTCGCGCTACGACAACTTCAAGTTCGCGCTGAACGACGTGGTCGCCGACAACTCCTCGTCCAGCGGATTCGTGGTCGGCGGCTGGCACGCACCGACGATCGATTTCGCCAACCTCGGACTGCTCATGAGCTTCAATGGCCGCCCGGTGCAGGTCGGATCAACGGCAGCGATCCTGGGCCACCCGCTCCGCTCGCTCGTGGCAGCGGCACGATTCGCCGAGCAGGCTCAAGAACCGTTGCGAGCAGGTTGGATCGTGATGGCCGGCGGTGCGACAGCAGCCGAGGCGTTGAAGCCCAACACCTGGGTCGAGCTGGAGATGCAGCACCTGGGCCGCGTCGGGTTCACGATCGCCTGAGCCGCACGCGCACGACCGCCGCGGCAAATCGATCGAGCAACACGCTGTATTGGCGGCGCCAGTTCGCGATGCGCTTCGCTCGGCTGCATGCAGGAACGCTCGCGCTGCTGATGGTTGCCATCGGCGCCGTCGCGCAGCCGGCCAGCCGG
>CADECO010000243.1:0-6228 GCA_902825905.1 uncultured beta proteobacterium | reverse complement strand
GGTGGACGCCCATCCGCGCGGCGCGAGTCCGTACGGCGTACTGGATATGGCCGGCAACGGCTGGGAGTGGGTCGCGAGTCTCTACCGACCCTATCCATACCGCCCAGACGACGGTCGCGAAGATCGGTACGCCGGTGGCGTTCGTGGGACTCGCGGAGGTGGCCACGATGCGCGGCCCGAGGAACTGACCACGTCCCACCGTGGCCGACACGTTTCTCGCGCGCCGGCTTCGGGACATCACAACATCACGTTTCGCTGCGCCCGCTAGATTTGTAGCGCGGGCTAGATCGGGCCGCTCGCGCGATCTGCGCGAACCTCAGCGCGCGTCGCCGATCTTCTGCTTCGAGGTCGAGGTGACCTTGCCCTCGTCGAGGCTGTAGTGGACGTTGAAGAAGTACGGATCGTTGGGGCCTTCCTCGTAGCGCCACGATTGCACTTCCTCCTTCTTCATCGGGAAGGGCATCGATTCGGCCGGGCGCCCGATGATCTTGCGAACCTCGTCCTTGCTCATTCCGGGCTGGATCCGGCCGAAGTTCGACTGGTTGAGTACCTGGCGGAAGTCCTTGAGGACGTTGTCCGGACCGATGATCGCCATGTAGGTGACCACGCCCTGCGGGCCACGCGCGAATTCCCATTGCATGGAGCCGTCGGCCTCCTTCCATTCACCGGTGGGTGTGCCCAGTACGTCGCGAACCTGGAAGCCGGTGGATTTTCCGGGCGTCAGCTCGTTCACCCGATAGTCGCAGCCCGACAGGAACAGCGCGACGAGCGATGCGATCGAAGCGAGCAGGACGTGCAACGGTCTGATCATGGTTTCTCCTTTGGGACGGCGCCTGCGCCTCGAGGCATGGCTGCCGCAGCCGTTAACGCACGGCTCACCTGTGCGGTTAACGGCGGCACGGTCGAAAGCGACGCGATTAGCGCCCGCGCCGGATCCGAACCGTTATTCTTTGTTCGATCAGGCCGCTGCGAGCAGCTCACGCAGCACGTACGGCATGATCCCGCCGTGCTTGTAGTAGTCGACTTCGATCGGCGTATCGATGCGCGACAGCACCTTCACCTCGGTGCGCGAGCCGTCGCTGCGCCGGATCACCAGCGTGAGCTCCTGCTGCGGCCGGATCGTATCGAGCCCGACGATGTCGATCTCCTCGTCGCCCGCGATCTTGAGCGATTCGATCGAGTCGCTGCCTTTGAACTGCAGCGGCAGCACGCCCATGCCGACCAGATTGGAGCGGTGAATGCGCTCGAAGCTGCGCGCCACCACCGCTCGCACACCCAGCAACTGCGTGCCCTTCGCGGCCCAGTCGCGCGACGAACCGGTGCCGTATTCTTCGCCGCCGAAGATCACCGTCGGCGTACCCCGCTCGATGTATTGCATGGCGGCGTCGTAGATCGGCATCTCCTCGCCGCTTGGCTGCAAGCGGGTGATCCCGCCTTCGACGCGCGATCCGTCGGCCTTGGGCGGAATCATGAGGTTCTTGATGCGCACGTTGGCGAACGTGCCGCGCATCATCACTTCGTGATTGCCGCGGCGCGCGCCGTAGCTGTTGAAGTCCACGCGTGACACGTCGCTCTCGAGCAGGTAGATGCCCGCCGGCGAGGTGGCCTTGATCGACCCCGCCGGGCTGATGTGGTCGGTCGTCACCGAATCGCCGAACAGCCCGAGGATGCGCGCACCCGAGATGCCGCTGACCGCGGCCGGTTGCATCCCAAAACCCTTGAAGAACGGCGGCTCCGCGATATAGGTGGACTTCGGCCAGTTGTAGACCTGTCCACTCACCGAGTGGATGCCCTGCCACAGCGGGTTGTCCTCGCCGAGGTTGCTGTAGAGCTTGCGGAAGGTCTTGGCGTCCATCGCGTATTTCATGTTCGCCCAGACTTCCTCGTTCGAGGGCCAGATGTCTCCGAGCCAGACATCCTTGCCGTCAGCACCCTGGCCGACGGGCTCGGTCATCAGGTCGCGCAGCAGCGTGCCCGCGATCGCGTAGGCCACCACCATCGGCGGCGAGGCGAGGAAGTTGGCGCGGATGTTCGGATGAATGCGCGCCTCGAAGTTGCGATTGCCAGAGAGCACCGCGGCCGCGACGACGTCGTTCTGCACGATCGCCTCCTCGATCGGCTCGGTGAGCGGTCCGGCATTGCCGATGCAGGTGGTGCAACCGTATGCCGAGACGAAGAAGCCGAGTTTCTCCAGGTAGGGCAGGAGCCCGGCCTTGGTGAGGTAGTCGGTCACGACGCGCGAGCCCGGTGCAAGCGAGGTCTTCACGTGCGGCTTGACGCGCAACCCGCGCTCCACGGCCTTCTTGGCAAGCAGGCCGGCGGCGATCAGCACGCCGGGATTGGAGGTGTTGGTGCAGGAGGTGATCGCCGCGATCAGCACGTCGCCGCTGCGGATGTCGATGCCGTCGCGCGTGCGATAGCTCCGGGTCAGATCGTCGGCCTTCTTGGCGAAACCGTTCTCCGCCACCGGCTTGGAAAACAGCTCGCCGAATTTCGACTTGACCTTGCCGATCTCGATGCGGTCTTGCGGGCGCTTCGGGCCGGCGAGCGAAGGTGCGACCGAACCCAGATCCAGCTCCAGCACCTGGCTGTAGTCGACGGTGCCTGCCTTCGGGATGCCGAACATGCCCTGCGCCTTGTAGTACGAGGCGAACGCATCGACTTCCTGCGTGGTGCGACCGGTGGCTTCGAAGAAATCGACCGTGGCCTGATCGATCGGAAAGAAGCCCATGGTCGCGCCGTATTCGGGCGCCATGTTGGCGATGGTGGCGCGATCGGGCACAGCCAGCGCTTCCACGCCGGGTCCGTAGAACTCGACGAACTTGCCCACCACCTTGGCTTTACGCAGCATCTCGGTGATCGTGAGCACCAGATCGGTGGCGGTCACGCCGCCGCGCAACTGGCCCTTCAGATGCACGCCGACCACGTCAGGGGTGAGGAAGTACACCGGCTGGCCGAGCATGCCGGCTTCGGCCTCGATTCCGCCCACACCCCAACCCACCACGCCGATGCCGTTGATCATGGTGGTGTGCGAGTCGGTCCCGACGAGCGAGTCGGGGTAGTACACGCCGTTCTTGTGGTGGACGCCGCGCGCCAGGTATTCGAGATTGACCTGATGGACGATGCCGATGCCCGGCGGCACGATCTTGAAGGTGTCGAACGCCTGCATGCCCCACTTCATGAACTGGTAGCGCTCTTCATTGCGCTGGAACTCCAGCTTCATGTTGCGATTGAGCGCATCGGACGAACCGAAGTGATCGATCTGGATCGAGTGATCGACCACGAGATCCACCGGCACCAGCGGCTCGATCACCTTCGGGTTCTTGCCCATCTTGTGCGCCACGCTGCGCATCGCGGCCAGATCGGCCAGCACCGGCACGCCGGTGAAGTCCTGCAGCACGATGCGCGCAAGCACGAACGGGATCTCATCGACCCGCGCGGCATTCGGCTTCCAGCCCGCGAGCTGCTTGACGTGCGCCTCGGTGACCTTCTTGCCGTCGCAGTTGCGCAGCACCGACTCCAGCACGATGCGGATCGACACCGGCAGGCGGGAGACCTTCACCCCGAGCGCTTTTTCCAGCGCCGGCAGGCTGTGGAACTTGCCCGTCTTGCCCGATGCGAGCGTGAAGCTTTGCAGCGTGCCGAGGGTGTTTTGCGACATGAGGGGCTCCTGGTTGATGTTGTTCGAGGATGGGGCGTCGGTCAGCGCGCCGGCGTGCAACCGCTCGCCTCGGGCGCACGGTGATCGGGCGCGGCATGCAGTTCAGGGTCGCCGATGCGGCAGAGGTAAGGCGGGCAGGCGAAGCGGTCGACGTGAGCGCGGGTCGTGATCAGCTTGGCGAGTCGGGGCATCGCAACAGGCGCGCAAGGGTAGCGCATCTGGGCCCGCTTGACCACGTGAGCGGGGCTCGATCAACGCCACGGAATGCCGGGTCGACGCGTGTCCAAGGCGGAAGTGAGGCCGGCATCCGCAACGGCCCCACGAGCCAGGCGAGGAGTTAGGCCCCTCGCCGGTTCAATCAGGAAGCCTGTTCCAGACGCGTGCGCGGGATCATCGGTGCATCGAACTGCGGCAGGCGCACGCAGCGATAGTCGCCCACGCCTTCACGGCTCAGCGTCATCGAAACCTTGCGTCCGGCGTCATGCAACGACCGGATGAGCAGCACCGAGCCTTGGCGGGTGGCGACGCGGGTTGCGCCTTCGCTCGCGGAGAGATCCGCAGCGCCGTACACCGCTCCGCCGAATCCGTCGACTTCGATCGAGTTGCCACCGCTCGCGCCGAACCACACGATCGGCGGTTTGGCCGGGTGCGTCTGGCCCGGGCCCTGGCACTCCCAAGTGCCTTCCAGTCGATTGGCTTGAGCCTCGGCCGCCGCAGGATTCTGCGCAAGTGCGGTCGTAGCGCCCGCGAGAGCGAACGCAGTGGTTAGAAGCACAGCTTTGATCTGGCGCATGTCGTGTCCCCGGGCGATGGTCGGCGCGCATGGGACTCTCGGTTGCGGTCCCCCTTGCAGGCCACCGTCGATTGTCGCTGCATCGTGTCGATCGCTCACGCGAAACGCGGTGCGGGCTGTGCCGCGGGTCACGCCTCGAGTTCGGGGCGTGGAAACCCTGTCGCTCAGGACGTGACGAAGGTCGCGCTGACGCCGGCCGGGCGTGCAGTGGGACGCAATTCCGGTGTGATGCACGCCGAGCCCCACGCGGGCCGAGCCGGTGCTCAGTTCTTGTTCTTGTCGCGATGCTGCGCGAACAGCGCGTCGAGCTTCGTCTCGTAGGCGTGATAGCCGAGATGCTTGTACAGGTCGGCGCGCGTTTGCATGTCGCCGAGCACCGCCTGCTGGGTGCCGTCACGGCGTATCGCTTCGTAAACCTTTAGTGCGGCGGCGTTCATCGCCCGGAACGCCGACAGAGGATAAAGCGCCACCGCCACGCCGGCCGAACGCAACTCGTCGACGGTGAACATCGGCGTATTGCCGAACTCGGTGATGTTGGCCAGGATCGGCACGCCCACCGCATCGGCGAAGCGCCGGTACATGGCCAACTCGGTCATCGCCTCGGGAAAGATCATGTCGGCGCCGGCTTCAACGCAGGCGCGCGCACGATCGAGAGCTCGGTCGAGGCCTTCGACCGCGAGCGCATCGGTACGCGCCATGATCACGAACGACGGATCGGTGCGCGCATCGACCGCCGCCTTGATCCGATCAACCATTTCGGCTTGGCTGACCAGCTCCTTCCCGGGGCGGTGACCGCAGCGCTTGGCGCCGACCTGGTCTTCGATGTGCATCGCCGCGGCACCGAACTTGATCAGGCTGCGCGTGGTGCGCGCGATGTTGAACGCACTGGTGCCGAAGCCGGTGTCGACATCTACCAGCAGCGGCAACTCGCACACATCGGTGATGCGGCGGATATCGGTGAGCACGTCGTCGAGCGTGCTGATGCCCAGATCGGGCAGTCCCAGCGACCCCGCCGCAACGCCGCCACCGGACAGATAGATCGCCCGGTAGCCGGAAGCCGCCGCGAGAATCGCGTGATAGGCGTTGATCGCGCCGACGACCTGTAGCGGTCGCTCGGCGGCGATGGCGGCGCGGAAGCGCGCGCCTGCGGAGGTGCTCGTCACGGGATCAGGGCAGCAGGTGCTTCACGCCATCACGCTCTTCGAGCAGTTCCTTGAGCGTGGCGTCCATCTTCTCGCGGCTGAACGCGTCGATCTCCAGGCCCTGCACGATCTTGTAGTCGCCGTTCTCGGTAGTGCACGGAAACCCGTAGATGATGTCCTGCGGAATGCCGTATGAGCCCTCGGAGGGCACGCCCATCGTCACCCATTGGCCGTGCGAGCCGTGCACCCAGTCGCGCACGTGATCGATCGCAGCATTGGCTGCGGAGGCCGCCGACGACAGTCCGCGCGCATCGATGATCGCCGCGCCGCGCTTGCCGACCGTGGGGATGAACACCTCGCGGGTCCATTTGTCGTCGTTGATCAGCTGCGAGACACGCTGATTGTCGACCCATGCGTGGCGGAAATCGGGATACATAGTGGGCGAGTGGTTGCCCCACACCGTCAGCCAGTAGAACTTGTCGACAGGCTTGCCGGTCTTGGCGGCAAGTTGCGACAGCGCGCGGTTATGGTCGAGCCGCAGCATCGCCGTGAAATTGCGCTTGGGCATGTCGGGAGCGCTCTTCATCGCGATGTACGCGTTAGTGTTGGCCGGATTGCCCACCACCAGGATC
>CADECO010000242.1:0-9003 GCA_902825905.1 uncultured beta proteobacterium | reverse complement strand
CCATGCACTACGACTGGTCACCGATCATCGATCGCAAACCACTGCGCTGGCCCAACGGCAAGCGCCTCGCGCTGATCATCACGATGAATTGCGAGTACTGGGATCTGCTCAAGGAATCGGGCGAGATGTACTACGCCGGCGGGCCGCCGATGATGCCCGACCCGTTGCCCGGCAACATCGCCGACTTTCCGAACTTCACCTGGCGCGAATACGGCCAGCGCGTGGGCGTGTGGCGCCTGTTCCGCGTGTTCGAGCAGGCTGGCGTGCCGCTGTCGGTCACCATCAACGCCAAGACCGCGCTCGAGCGGCGCGAGATCGTCGACTACGTCAATCGCAAGGGCTGGGAGATCGTCGCGCACAACTACGAGCAGGGCGAATTGCTGCACCGGCACGCGCTCGACGAAGCCAAGGAACGCGCGGTGATCGAGCGCACGCTCGACGTGTATCGGCAGGTCGTGGGGCGGCACGCGAAAGGGTGGCTGTCATCGAGCCTGCGCGGCACGCCACGCACGCCGGACATCCTTGCCGAGAAGGGTCTGATCTTCTACTGCGACTACATGAACGACGATCAGCCGTACCTGATCCACACGCCGGGCGGACCGATCGTCAACGTGCCGTACTCGATCGAGATCAACGACTTCACGTTCTTTCATCGGCGCGCGATGAGCACCTGGGATGCCACGCGCATGTTGATCGACAATTTCGACGAGCTGTACGCCGAGAGCGCCGACACCTGCAAGCTGATGAACATCGGCCTGCATCCGCACGTGTCGGGCCATCCGCATCGCATGCGGTGCTTTCGCGAGTTCCTGGCGCACGCGACCAAGTTCTCCGATGTGTGGTGGACCACGCGCGAGGAGATCGCCGCCTGGTACCTCACCAATCACGCGTCGCACATCCCGCCCAAGCCTGCGCCGCGATGATGTCTCGCCCGCCTGCGGGCGCGTTCATTGCCCGCAATCGCTGCTAGACTTTCCCCACACCTTGTCCGAGTGGCTGTAAACGGAGGATCGACCGATGAACGACCTCGACATCTACAAGCACCAGAATTTCGGCAATCGCATCGGCGCGGGCCGCAAGGCGGCGTTGCTGATCGTCGATTTCACCGTGGGGTTCAACGATCCGGCGCTGTTCGGCGGCGGCAACATCGATGCAGCGGTCAAGAAGACCGTCGGGCTGTTGGCGTTCTTTCGCGAACAGAAGCTCCCCGTCGCCTATACGCGCGTGGTCTATGCCGACGACGGTTCCGATGCCGGTGTGTTCGCGATGAAGGCGCCGCGCCTGCTCATGCTCACCGAGTCGCATCCGGCCGGACAGGTGGTGCCGGAACTGGCGCCACGCGACGGCGAGCTGATGGTGCGCAAGACGCAGGCCTCGGCATTCTTCGGCACCGGCTTGGCGCCATGGCTGGTTCAACGGCGGGTCGATACCGTCGTGGTAACCGGTTGCACCACGTCGGGCTGCGTGCGGGCCACCGTCGTCGATGCGCTGAGCAACAACTTCCGGCCGATGGTGCCGCGCGACTGCGTCGGCGATCGTGCCATCGGACCGCACGACGCGAATCTGTTCGACATGGCGCAGAAGTACGCCGACGTCATGACGCGCGACGAACTGATGGCTGAGCTGCGCAGCAAGCAGGCCGTGCCGGCCTGAGCGCCGCGGCAAGCGCGAGGGTTTCATCACCGTGGCGCGCTGAGTTTGTGTCGCCTGACGATGCATCGGTCAGGCGCATCCAGGATCGATCAGACAAGGGAGAACGGACCATGGCAGTCGGTGGGGCAGTGGGTGGGGCCGGCATAGGCGCGGCGGCGAAGGCGAAAACACGCGACTCGCTGGGTTCGCGCATGAAGTTCGGCGTGATCGCACCGTCGACCAACACCTCGGTGCAACCGGAGTTCGAGGCGTTCAAGCCGTGGGGCGTGACCAACCACTTCTCGCGCTGCATCATCCCCGACACCAAGGTGGTCGATGACAAGACCTTCATGGTGATGCTCAACAACATCCGCGCTGCGGTGCCGCCGGCGATCGAAGCGGTGATGACCTGTCATCCCGACCACGTCGTGATGGGCATGTCGGCCGAAACCTTCTGGGACGGACTCTCCGGACAGCGCGCGTTGCAGAAGCGCCTGTCGAAGATCACCGGCTCGGAGATCACGATGGGTTCCGACGCCTGCCGCGCCGCGATCAAGGCCTACAGCCCGAAGATCAAGCGACTGGGCATCATCACCCCGTACATGCCGGTGGGCGACAAGCAGGTCTATCGGTTCTTCACCGATGTCGGGTTCGAGGTGGTCAATCTGCTCGGCCTGAAGTGCCAGAGCCCGGTGCTGATCGCGCACGTGACGAAGCAGCGGTTGCGCGATGCGATCCTGGAAGTGAACAAGGGCAAGGTCGACGCGATCGTGCAGGTGGGCACCAATCTGGCGATGGCCGAAGTCGCGGCGATGGCCGAGTTCTGGCTCGACAAGCCCGTCGTCGCGATCAATACCGCCACGTACTGGTACGCGCTGCGGCAAAACGGCATCAAGGACCAGGTTCGCGGCTGGGGCGCGCTGCTCGCCGAACACTGAGCAGTCCGCAGCCCATGAGCATGCACGTTCTCATCGCCGGCGCCGGGCCGGTGGGTCTCACGGCGGCGCTGGTGCTTGGTCGCGCGGGCATTCGCGTAACCGTGTTCGAGCGCGGTGCCGACCTCGCCGAAGACCTGCGCGCCTCGACCTGGCATCCACCCACGCTCGACATGATGGCCGAGCTGGGCCTGATCACCGACATCCTGCGCGCGGGGCTGGTGGCGCGCTACACGCAGCATCGCGACCGCAAGACCGGCGCGATTGCCGAGTTCGACATGGAGCTGCTGCGGGGCGAGACCGACCATCCATACCGGATCCAGTACGAGCAGTTCAAGTACACGCGTCTGCTCGCTCGGCACCTGGCCGCGTTGCCGCACGTGCGAATCGTGTTCGGTGCGAAGGTGCTCGACCTCACGCAGACCGCCGATGCCGTGGCTTTGCGTGTGGAAAGCGGTGAAGGCATCGCGACGCATCGCGGCGACTATGTGATTGGCGCGGATGGCTCGTGGAGCGCCGTGCGCCAGTCGATCGGGATCGACTTCGAGGGATTCACCTTTCCCGAGCGGTTCTATGTCGCCACGACCAACTTCGATTTCGCCGAAGTGCTCGACCGGCTTTGCTTCGTCAATTACATCGCCGACACCGACGAGTGGATGGTGCTGTTGCGCGTGCTGGGGTCGTGGCGCGTACTGTTCCCCACCGGCGAGAGCGAGTCGGACGACGAAGTGATGTCCGATGCCCGCACCCAGCAGCGGTTGCAGGCGGTATGGAAGCGGGCGGAGCCATACGACACCGTGCACCGCACGATCTACAAGGTGCACCAGCGGGTGGCCGCGGGTTATCGGCAGGGGCGGGCGTTTCTCGCTGGCGATGCCGCACACATCAACAATCCGCTGGGTGGCATGGGCATGAACGGCGGGTTGCACGACGCCATCAATCTGGCGCGGAAGCTGGTCGCCATCGAGCGTGGCGAGGCCGATGCGGCCGTGCTCGAACTCTACGAGCGCCAGCGCCGGCCGATCGCGGTCGAATACATCAACGCCAACACCGAGCGCAATCGAAAGCTCATGAGCGAGCGCGATCCGGCGGCCAGAAAGGCATCGCAGGACCAGATCTGCCGGACCGCCGCCGACCCGGTGAGCGCCAAGGCGTTTCTGCTCAAGAGTTCGATGATCGATGCGCTGCGTGCCGCCGAACGGATCGGCAAGTAGCGGGCCGCGTGCCTGTTGGCTCGACAGGCTTCCACAAGATAAGGAGATAGAGGATGGGACTGCGTGAACTGACCGGTCGCGCTTCAGTGCTGGCCGTGCTGGTTGGCATCGCGCCGATCGCGGCAGCGCAGGTGGTGGGCCTGGGCACGACCCAGGTCGGGGCCACCAACCAGCTCTCGGTGGGCATCGCCAAGGTCGTGTCCGACAAGGGCGGCGTACAGATGCGAACGCAGCCGATGGCCGGCGCGGCGCAGTACGCCCCGCTCGTCAACAACGGCGAGATCGAGTTCGGCGTCGCCAACGTGGTCGAGGCGATCTATCTGCGCGAAGGCAAGGTGATCACCGAGGGCCGGCCGAATCCGGAGTTGCGTGCGGTGGCGCGGCTGGTGCCCTGGTTCAACGGCCTGGTCGTGAAGAACGACAGCCCGATCAAGACGCTGAAGGATCTCAAGGGGCAGCCGGTACCGGCCGGATTCACCGGCAACCCGCTGGGTCGGGTGTTGATCGCCGGCTATCTCGCCAACGCAGGCATGAGCTTCGACGATGTGAAGCAGGTGCCGGTGCCCGCTTTTCCGCGCATGTTCGACGCGTTCAAGCAGCAGCAGACCGTCACCAGCATCGCCACCATCGGCGCGGCCCAGTTCAAGGAGTGGGAGGTGGCGCTGGGTGGCGTGCGTTATCTGCCGTTCGACGACTCGCCCGCAGCGGTGGCGGCACTCAACAAGTTCATCCCGCAGAGTCAGGTGGTCGAAGTGAAGCCCGGTCCGGGGATGTCCGGCGTGCCGGTGCCCACCAAAATCCTGGTGTACGACTACGTGCTGTTCGTCGGCAGCAAGGTAGCCGACGACGTGGTCGGCAAGGTCGTGGCCGCATTGCACGCGAATTCGGCTGAGCTCAAGGCGTCGAGCCCGCTATGGCGCGAATTCGATCCGGCACTGATGAGCAAGGACCTGGGTCTGGCTTGGCATCCGGGCGCGGTGAAGTTCTATCAATCGAAGGGGATCGCGCCGGCGAAGTAGCAGATCAGCGGAGGAGTTGCTCGTGTCGATACAACGCGCGTTGCGCCACTGGTGTTACGGGTCGGTCGTACTGTCGATGGCATGCGGTGGCGCGCATGCGCAGGTCGTCGGGCTGGGCACGACTCAGACCGGCGCGACCTATCAACTCGCGGTGGGTATCGCAAAGGTGGTGTCGGACAAGGCCGGCGGCGTCCAGATGCGCACTCAGCCGATGGCCGGCGCCGCGCAATACGCGCCGCTGATCAACAACGGCGAGATCGAGTTCGGCATCTCCAACATCGTCGAGCTGCACTATCTCGTTGCGGGAAAAGCGATTACCGAGGGGCGCGAACACAAGAGTCTGCGCATGGCGGCGCGGCTGGTGCCTTGGTACAACGGCCTGGTGGTCAAGCGCGACAGCCCCTACAAAAGTGTGCGCGACCTCAAGGGCGCGTCGGTGCCGTACGGCTTCACCGGCAATCCGCTCGGGCGGGTGATGATCGATGCGTTCCTCGCCAACGGTGGGCTGACCGTTGCCGACGTGAAGCCCTATCCGGTGCCGGCATTCCCGCGCATGTTCGACGCGTTCAAGCAGCAGCAGACGGTGACCTCGATCTCGGTGATCGGCGCGGCGCAGATGCAGGAATGGGAGAGCGCGTTGGGCGGGGTGCGGTTCCTTTCGCTCGACCGATCGCCCGAGGCGATAGCCGCCACGGCCAAGCACGCTCCGCAAAGTACGGTGGCGGAGGTGCAGGCGCAGCCCGGCATGATCGGGGTGGCCGGGCCGACCAATCTCGTGCTGTTCGATTACACGCTCTGGGTGGGCGAGAAGGTGTCCGACGATCTGGTCGCCAAGGTGCTCGACGCGCTCCACACCAACCCCGAGGGGTTGCGCGCGGCCTCGCCGCTATTCCGCGAATTCGATCCGGCGGTAATGGGCAAGGACCTCGGGCTGACCTATCACCGCGGCGCCGAGCGGTTCTACCGGGCCAAGGGCATCTGGGCGGGCAAGAACTAAGGTTCCTTGCCCAACCGATCCTGAACATGCAGAGATCTCATCCTCTCCAGGAAGTCGCGAAGAGTCGGAGACTCCGTGGTCGGAGATTCCCTGGCGTGAGCGGGCCGGCAGCCACAGCACACTGGCCCGCGTGAGCACGGTCGGCCACGCGAGCAGGATCGCCCGTGGGCTCGGCACGCTGCTGGGCGCGGCCATCACCATCGCGGCGATCGTTTGGGGCCTCGACCTGCCGCCGCGATTCGGCTGGCTGATCTACACCGAGCAGTTCCTCGCCGCCATGCTGGGCGCGGCGCTGGCCATCGCATATCTGCGTGCGCGCGCCGCCGATCTGCGCGACGCGCCGAATTTCATCTTCGCCCTGTTCGCACTCATCGCGGGCGTGTGGCTGACGCTGCGCTATCCGGTGTTGCAGGCGGACATGATCACCAATCTGTCCGAGGGCTTGACCCTGGCGATCCTGCTGCTGGTGCTGGTGATCGACTGCTGCCGGCGCACCGCCGGGTTTCCGCTGGTACTGGTGTTCGCGTTCTTCTTCGTCTACGCGATGGTGGGCCATCTGTTGCCGGGACTGTTGGAGACGAAGTCGGTGTCGTTGAAGCGGCTGCTGCCGTATCTGACGCTCGACACTTCGAGCATGCTCGGGCCGGCGCTGATCATCGCCTGCACCACCGTGGTGGCATTCATGTTCTTCGGACGACTGCTGCAGGTGTGCGGCGGCGGCGAGTTCTTTACCGACGTTTCGTCGGCGCTGCTCGGGCGCTATCGCGGTGGCACCGGCAAGGTCGAGGTGGTGGCTTCGGCGCTGTTCGGCACGATCTCGGGAAGCGCGGTGGCGAACGTCATGTCCACCGGCATCATCACCATTCCCAACATGAAGCGTGCGGGTTACCTGCCGCACACCGCGGGCGCGGTCGAAGCCGTGTCGTCGACGGGCGGGCAGATCATGCCGCCGGTGATGGGCGCCGCGGCGTTCCTGATGGCCGAGAACCTGCAGATGCGCTACGCCGAGATCGCACTCGCCGCGCTGGTGCCGGCGGCGCTGTTCTATCTGGCTGTGTTCGTGCAGGTCGATTTCGAGGCGGCCAAGCGCAAGATCGGCGGAATTGATCCGGCGCTGCTGCCCAAGCCGCGTGATGTACTTCGCGCAGGCTGGTATTTCATCATCCCGTTCGCGATGCTGATCTGGTTGATGTTCTCGCGCAACTGGGAGGCCGAACCTGCGGTCCTGGCGGGTGCCGCGGCGATGGTGCCGTTCGCATGGCTATGGGGATACGGCGGCAAGAAGCTGCGGCTGCGCGGCATCTGGGAGGCGATCGTCGAGACCGGGCGTGATGCCGTCGACCTCATCGTGATCTGCGCGGTGGCCGGCATGGTGATCGGCCTGCTCAACATCACCGGCCTTGCGTTGGGGCTGTCGATCTCGCTGGTGCGCGTGGGCGAAGAGAGCCTGCCGCTGCTCCTGGTGTTCGTCGCAATCATTTGCATCGTGCTGGGCATGGGGCTGCCGACCACCGGCGTCTACCTGCTGGTGGCGGTGTTGGCTGCGCCGTCACTGGTGAAGCTTGGCGTTCCGCCGCTCGCCGCGCACATGTTCGTGTTCTTCTTCGGCTGTCTGTCGATGATCACGCCGCCGGTGGCGATGGCTGCGTACGCTGCGGCGCATATCGCGCAGGCCAGCCCGATGAAGGTCGGATGGGCCGCCTGCAAGCTGGGGTGGCCGGCGTTCGCATTGCCGTTCCTGTTCGCGTGGTCGCCGACGCTGCTGCTGCAGGGTGAGGTCACGGCGGTGGTGATGGCCGTGGCGAGCGCCGCGGTGGGAACGTGGCTCGGTTCGGCGGCGATCGCCGGGCAGTTCTTCACCACGCTCTCGCCGTTGCGCCGGTGTCTGTTCGGCGCGGCAGCGGTCGCGTTGCTTCTGCCCGGACATGGTTTTCAGGGCGCCGGCTGGGTCGAGCTGGCTGGCGCTATCCTTGCGGCGCTGCTGATTGCATGGGATTTCTCGCGCCGGTCCGCGGCGCGGCATGCCTGAGTGGAGCCGCAGCCCACATCCGCGCCGTTGCGCGGGTACGCCGACGCATCATCCGAATTGAATCGCCATCGACAAGGAGACCTAATGAGTGCTGCTGCCAACCGAAAACGTCTTGCCGAGCGCATGCGCAAACCCGAACTGATCGTCGCACCCGGTGTGTTCGATGGCATCTCCACGCGTCTTGCCGATCGTGGCGGTTTCGAATGCCTGTACATGACCGGCTATGGCGTCGTCGCCTCCTATCTTGGCCAGCCCGACGCGGGCATCGCGACGTTCACCGACATGGTGAGCCGGGTGTCGATGATCTCGAGCCTTGCGCAGACGCCATTCATCGCCGACGGCGATACCGGCTATGGCGGCCTGCTCAACGTGCAGCAGACGGTGCGCGGCTACGAAGCGGCGGGCGCCTGCGGGATTCAGCTCGAAGACCAGGAGTTCCCAAAGAAATGCGGCCACATGATGGGCCGGCGCGTGATCCCCACGCAGGACATGGTCGCCAAGGTACGCGTCGCGGTGGAGAGCCGTACCGACCCCAATTTCCTCATCATCGCGCGCACCGACAGCCGCACCTCGTTGGGGTTGGATGAGGCATTGCGGCGTGGCGAGGCCTATCGCAATGCCGGTGCCGACGTGGTGTTCATCGAATCGCCGGAGACGGTCGAGGAGATGCGCAAGATCTGCGACACGTTCAAAGGGGTGCCGACGCTGGCCAACATGGTCGAAGGCGGACGCACGCCGGTGCTCGACGCGGCGACGTTGCAGTCACTCGGCTATCGGATCGCGATCTTTCCGGCGGTAGGATTCCTGTCGATGGCCAAGGCGCTGGAGACGGCGTATGCCGACCTCAAGAAGACCGGCTCGAGCACCAAGCTGTCGGTGCCCGTCTACGACTTCAAGCAGATGAGCGCGCTGCTGGGCTTCGACTGGGTGGCCGAGTTCGACAAGAAGTATCGCGGCATCGAGGAGACGGCCAAGGGGCTGGTGTGAAGATGTTGTGAAGCGTGGAGCGTTGAGAGATGAAGGGCGCGCCGGATCGACGGGCGCCCTCGCGTTGAGGTGAGCGAGTGATGCGAAATGATTACTACCGGCCGTACGGCACGCGCGCCAAGCTGGGGATCATTGTGCCGCCGACCAACACGGTGAACGAGGCGGAGTGGGCGCGCATGTTGCCCGAGGG
>CADECO010000241.1:2458-9064 GCA_902825905.1 uncultured beta proteobacterium | reverse complement strand
TGAAGTGTGCCGCTTCCCAGCTTTGCCAGCGCAGCCCGTCGGCGCGGGATTTTGGTTTTCTCGGCAGGAGTGCGTTCTGCGGGGCGGCATCCGCGAGGTACTGCATGATGATGTTCGACTCCCACAGCGAGAGCTCACCGTCTTGCAGCACCGGCACCATGCCATTGGGGTTGAGTGCCAGGAATTCGGGCGAGCGCAACTCGCCGTTGAAGAAGTCGTGATACGCGATGTCGAGCTTCAGGCCGAGATGATTGATCACGGCGTGGACCTTGCGGCAGTTGGGCGAGCCGACGACGTAGTGGAGTTTCATGTAATCGCTCCTTTTACTTGTGTGGTGCAAGTGATCGTGTATCATTTGCTTGTAAATTGCAAGTAGAGTGGACGCGAATCGCTGGCCTCATCCGACTCCACGCAAGGCCTAACCAGGAGGGTGACATGAAGAAGTTCATGCTTGTGCATATCGGATTCGAGAGACCGACCGCACAGATCATGCAGGCTTGGAAAGCGTGTTTTGCGTCGATCGCCGACAGGCAATTGGATCAAGGCGGATTCAGCGGTGGCCAAGAGATATCGAAAAGCGGAACGACGGATCTGCCGTGGGGTCCGGAGTCCATCACCGGCTACAACATCATCGAGGCCGTGAGCCTCGATGCCGCAGTCGAGGTCGCTGCCGGCTGCCCGTTCATTACCAGCATCCGGGTCTACGAGCTGAGATGAGCGCCGGCCCTGCCAGGAGTCGCGCGCTCGAACGCGGGATCGAGCTGGCGGTCCGCTATGTCGGCGCGCTACCAACCAAGTAGGGCGATTCCGTGGCGCGATGGCGAGTACGCCCTACCACTCCGGGGTGTTGCCCTAGCCTGAGCGGGCTATCCGAACCGCTTCGGGCTGTACGCCTCGATCGGAATCGAGGGTTTCTTGCCGGTCAGCAGCTCGGTCATGACCTTGCCGGTCGTGGAACCTGCGACCAGGCCGATGTGCCCGTGCCCGAACGCATGGAACGCATTGCGATAGCGCGAGGACTGGCCCATTACCGGCAACGAGTCGGGCATGCTCGGCCGAAACCCCATCCACATCGACAACCTATCCTCGCTGTAGTCGCGCGCAAGCAGGGGGTACATCTTCTGACCGGCGCGCAGTTGCATCTTGGCGCGCTCCCAGTTCGGCGGCGCGTCGATGCCGGCGAATTCAACGGTGCCCGCGAAGCGAAGCCCGGTTTCCATCGGCGTGGCAACCGTCTTGCCTTCGCCCCAGGTCGTCGGCAGTCGTGGACCCGACTCCGCGTCCTTGATCATGATGTGATAGCCGCGCTCGGTATCGAGCGGCACGTCGTCGCCGAGCTGGCGCGCGAGCTCGCGCGACCAGGCGCCGATGGCAAGCACGACCTGCGATGCGGCATGACGACCCTTATCGGTCAACACCGCGACGACTTCGCCACCGTTGCCTTCAAAGCCGGTCACGCGCTCGCGCAGGATCTTGCCGCCCTTGGCTTCGACCATCCGCGCCAACCCCTGCGCCAGACCGAGCGGATTGGAGCAATGCCCGTTCTCGCGGATCAACCGGCCTTTGACGAACTGCGGGCCCAGATCGGGCTCGAGCTCATGGATCTCGTCGCCTGAGAGCGTGCTGATCGCCGATCCGTTCGCCTCACGCAAGCGCGTCGCCGCTTCGTCCTTGGCGAACCCTTCTTCGGTCGAGTACACCATCAGGTGTCCGATGTGGTGGATCAGGCGCTCGACCCCCGCTTCCTTCACGAGCGGTCGATAGTTCTCCAGCGTATCGGCGATCAGCGGCCGCAGTGCGCGCGCCTGCTGCTGTACCCGCTCGGGCGTGCCCGCGCGCATGAAGCGCACCAGCCACGGGATAAGCGAGGGCAGGTACGACCAGCGGATCGCCAGCGGCCCTAACGGATCCATCAACCAGCCCGGGACCTGCTTTGCGGTGCCCGGCATCGACACCGGCACGACCGAGGAGGCGTTGAGGCAACCGGCGTTGCCGAACGTGGCGCCTTCGCCGGGCCCGCCTGGATCGATGAGCACGACGTTGCGGCCCTCGCGTTGCAGGTACGAAGCGGTACACAGGCCGACGATGCCGGCGCCGACGATGACGATGGGTGCGCTCATGGTGATTGGGTTCTCAGCGGACGCGCCGCAGCGCGTGGGATGAAGTACAAGGCGATCATGATCAGCAGCTCGACACCGATACGCCCCCAGACGTTGCCGATGTCGATCGACATGCCGGCGATCGCGACGGGTTGGTCGAACGCTTCGAGCAGCACCAGACCGAGGCCCGCGAAGGTGAGCAGCACGCGCTCAGGCACACCGAGGTCGCCGCGAAAGTAGCCGAACAGGCCGGCGGCCATCAACGTGAGGCCAAGCAGGTTCACCGCCGTCTGCGCGAGGACTTCGTGCCAGGCGCCTTGCATCAGCAGCGCGGGCGTATAGAGGTAACTGAAGCCGACGACGAATCCGGCGATCGACAGGCGAAACGCGGTGAGGCCCACCCGCATCGGATCTGCCTTGGCGATCGAGGCGGCGGCATACGAAGCGACCGACACCGGCGGCGTGGCATCGGCGAGGATCGAGAAGTAGAACACGAACATATGTGCGGCCAGGGTCGGCACGCCGAGCTTGATCAGGATCGGCGCTCCGATTGCCGCACCGATGATGTACGCGGCGGTGGTCGGTACGCCCATGCCCAGGATCAGTGTGACCACCATCAGCAGCATCCCCGAGATCAGGATGCTGCCGCCGGCAAGCTTGGTGATGACTGTGGATAGCGAGATGATCACGCCGGTGACGGTGAGACACGCGACGAACATGCCGGCGCCGGCACATGCGAGCGCCACGATCGACATGTTGCGACCACCCGCGGCGAGCATGTTCAGGATCTGCCGCGGATACAGCCGTGTTTCCCGGCGCAGCCACGAGCACGGGACGATCGCAAGCGTCGACCAGAATGCGGCGAATTCCGGCGAGTAGCTGTTGAACATCAGCACCATCAGCACCACTACCGGCAACAGCAGGTGCAGGTCTTTGGCGACGGTGGTCCAGGTGGGAATCTCCGATGGGTCGCAGCCTTCGAGGCGCATGCGCTTGGCTTCGAAGTGCACCGAGATCAGGATCATGAAGAAGTAGCAGATCGCCCCGATCGTCGCGGCGATGATGATGCTGGAGTAGGGGATCTGCGTGATCTCGGCCATCACGAACGCGCCGGCGCCCATGATCGGCGGCATGATCTGCCCGCCCACGCTCGATGCCGCTTCGACGCCGCCCGCAAACGAGCGTCGATAGCCGAGCTTGATCATCGCGGGAATCGTGAACGAGCCGGTGGCGAACACGTTCGCGGTCGACGACCCGCTGATGGTGCCGAACAATGCGGAGCTCACCACTTCGATCTTGGCCGGGCCGCCTGCGTAACGACCCGCGACACGGGTGCCGAAGTTGTGGAACAGCCGGCCCACGCCCGAACCTTCGATGAACGCGCCGAAGATGATGAACACCGCGACCATCGTTGCCGAGATGCCGGTGATCGAGCCGTACATGCCCATGCCGTTGAGCAGATACATCGTCTCGACGATCTCGCTGAACGACATGTCGCGATAGTGCAGCAGGCCCGGCATGTACTCGGTGACGAACAGGTAACTGATGCCCAGCACCAGCAGCCCCGCGAGGATCGGCGTCACCGCGCGCCGGATCGCTTCGACGACCAATACCGTAGCCAGCACGCCGAAGATCAGCTCCGGCGCGAGCAGCGCGTCGACGTTCTCCATGCGCAGGTTGATGCGGTGCGACTCGAAGTACGAATAGATATTGGGTAGCGTCGAGAGCGCGGCGAGCAGCCAGTCGAGGCCGCTCGGACGATCCTGAGGCGATTGCTTCGAGGCCGGGAAGATGAGGAATGCGATCGCGAGCATTCCCAGCAGATGAATCGAGCGCTGCTCGCGCGGTTCGATCGTGCCGAAGCCGGCCGTGTATAGATGAAACACCGCCATCGCCACGGCGACGGCGGCGACGAACAACCCGATGGGGCCCTTCAGGTCGCGCATAACCCAAGGAGGCTGCCGCCTAAGGAGCCTGCCGCCATTTCGCTAGATGAGGCCCTTTTCTTTGTAATACTTCGCCGCACCCGGATGCAGCGGCACCGGCCGGTTCTTCGCGGCGGTCTTGCAATCGAACACGTCCATGCTCGCGTGGATCTTCGGCAGCGCGGCGGTGTTCTCACACAGCGTTTTGGTGACGTTGTAGACCACGTTCTCCGGCAGATCGGCTGACACCATGAGCGTGGTCGCCATGATCAGCGTGTTGACCGGACCCGCCTGGAACTTCGGATAGGTCGTGGCCGGGAAGGCGCCGGCCGAATAGCCGTACTTCTGTGGGAACGCGTTGCGCACTGCATCGGGAAAGGCGACCAACTCGCCTTCGCGCCCCTGCGCCATGTCCATCACCGCTGCGCCTGGAATGCCCAATACGAGGAAGATGTAGTCGACCTGATTGTTCTTGAACGCGCTGGCCAGCTCGTTGTAGTCGCCCTGGAAGATCTTGTAGCCCGCGCCGCGCAGCTTGTCGTACGAGGTGCCGTAGTGCTCCATCACGAAGCGGAAGCTCATTTCATCCGATGAGCCGGCCTTGGTCACGCCGATGCGCACATCCTTCGACTTGAACACCTCCTCGAAGCCGAGCTTGGCGCCCTTGGCGCGGATCATGTGCAGGTAGTTGTCGGAGAACGACTGGCCGATCATCATCACTTTCTTGTGCGGCTTCTTGTCGTAGATGCCGGTGCCATCGACTGCCATCTTGGCGAAAATGTCCAGACCCATGCCGAGCTGGCTCTGACCCTGCTCGATCTTCGAGGGATTGGCGGTGCCGCCGCCGGGAACCACCTTGACCTGCATGCCCGGGTTTTTCTCTTCGAGCAGCTTGGCCATCCCCGAGACCATCGTGTACCAGCCGCCGCCGAGCTGACCGGCCACCCATTCGATGGTCTGGGCCTGCACGGCGCCGCCAAAGGCCAGTGCCAGCGTAGCGCCGGCCGCGGAAATCGCATGTCGCATGGAATCCTCCTTGTAGGTGCGGACGAGCCGCGCGACTGTACACCGATGCCTGCGGCCTTGCGAACGGGGTGCGCGTCGGGGGAAACTCGCCGTTCGCCCCTCCCGACGCAGGACTGCCGCATGAAACACGATCGACCCGAGACCCTCGCGCCGCAATCGGCCACCGACACGATGACCGGAGCCGATGCAACAGTGCGCATGCTTCAGGGCCACGGTGTCACGCACATCTTCGGTCTGTGCGGCGATACCAGTCTGCCGTTCTACGACTCGCTCTATCGGCTCGAGCACGGCATGACGCACATCCTCACGCGCGACGAACGCTCGGCGGCGTACATGGCCGATGGCTACGCGCGTGTCACCGGCAAGGTCGGCGTGTGCGAAGGGCCTTCGGGCGGCGGTGCCACCTACATCCTGCCAGGCGTGGTCGAGGCGAACGAGTCGTCGATTCCGGTGCTGGCGATCACCACCGATATTTCCACCAGTTCGCGTGGCAAGTTCGCGTTGACGGCGCTCGATCAGCAGGCGCTGTTCCGGCCGCTCACCAAGTGGAATACGGTGATCCAGAGCGCTGCCGAGTTGCCGCGCATGTTCCGCGCGGCGTTCACCGCCATGACGAGCGATCGGCCTGGCGCGGCGCATCTCGGTCTGCCGTTCGATGTGCAGAAGCAGTCGGTGGTGAGCAGTGAAGTCTGGGCCGATGCGTCGCTCGGCTCGTTTCCGTCGCGCCGCTACGCAGCCGACAGCGCGGCGGTGCGCGAGGCGGCGAAGCTGCTGGCGAGTGCGGCGAATCCGCTGATCATCTGTGGTGGCGGCGTGGTGATCGCCGGCGCCGAGGCCGAACTGCTCGCGCTGGCCGAGTGGCTCGACTGTCCGATCGCCACCACGATCAGCGGACAAGGCTCGATACCCGAGACCCATCCACTCGGCGTGGGCGTGGTCGGCTCCAATGGCGGCACGCCACCGACGCGTCGTGTCGTCGAGGCGGCCGACTGCGTATTCTTCATCGGCTGTCGCGCAGGGTCGGTGACCACCGAGCGCTGGCGCTTTCCCACCCCGGGCGCGGTGCGTGTCGTGCATCTCGATGTCGACGCCGCGGTGCCGGGCACCAACTATCGCGCGGACGTCGCGATGGTCGGCGATGCAAAACTCACGCTCGCATCGCTCGTCGAGGAGATCAAGCGTCAGCCGAAGCCCGCCGGCGCGCGCACGCTCGATCGCGCATTCGTCGCCCGCGCCAAAGCCGACAAGCAGGCGGCATTCCGTGCGCTCGCCGAAAGCCTCGATACGCCGATCAAGCCCGAGCGCGTGGTGGCCGATCTGCAGGCCGCGCTGCCCGATGATGCGGTGGTTGTCGCCGATCCGGGTACGCCGTGTCCGTACTTCTCCGCGTACTACGAGATCCGCCGGACCGGCCGTTGGTTCTTTTCCAACCGTGCGCACGGGGCACTGGGCTACTCGATGTCGGCGGCGATGGGCGCGCACTTCGGCCGTCCTTCGGCGAAAGTCGTCTCGGTGATGGGCGACGGCAGTTTCGGGTTCACCTGCGGCGAGATGGA
>CADECO010000241.1:0-2358 GCA_902825905.1 uncultured beta proteobacterium | reverse complement strand
GCGCCGGTGAGCGAGTGGGTCGCATGAGCGAAGGGCTCACGCCATGACACACCCTCGGATCGCGCACGGCGGCAAGGCGGTGTTCGGGGCGCGCGTCGGCATCCTGATGCTGGAGGCGCGCTTCCCGCGAATTCCCGGCGACATGGGCAACGCCGAGACCTGGCCGTTTCCGGTCCTCTACAAAGTGGTGAAGGGGGCTTCGCCCGATCGCGTGGTGCGCCGACAGGCCGAGGGGCTGCTCGATGCGTTCTGCGAAGCCGCGCGCGAACTGGTGGCGCAGGGCGCCGACGGCATCACCACCAATTGCGGTTTCCTGTCGATCTATCAGCGCGAGGTCGCTGCGGCTGCGGGCGTGCCGGTGGCGATATCGAGCTTGATGCAAGCACCCTTCATTCAATCGACGCTGCCTCCAGGCAAGCGCGTGGGCATCCTCACCATCAGCGCGGCGACGATGACGCAGCGCCATCTGCAGGCGATCGGCGTCGATTCATCGATCCCGATCGTCGGCACTGACGGCGGCCAGGAGTTCACCCGCGCGATCCTCAATGACGAGCCGCGCATGGACATCGCGGCGGCCGAGCAGGACGTCGTCAACGGTGCGCTCGAACTGGTGAGCAAGCACGCCGACATTGGCGCCGTGCTGCTGGAGTGCACCAACATGTGCCCGTACGCGCGCGCGGTGTCGGAGGCGGTGCGACTACCGGTGTTCGACATCTACAGCTTCGTCACCTGGTTCCACGCCGGGTTGCGTCCGCGCGATTTTGGCCATCCGGCGAGTGCGGCACGTGAGTGGCGGGAGCGGTAGGTCTGCGCGCAAATCGGCGCGCGCCATCGGCCAACGACATTCAACCAGCGGACAGTGCTTCGAGGTGAGGTCTGCATGACCCGCACGCAACAACTCGCCGAGTTCATCGCCGGATTCCGCTACGACGCGATTCAGCAGCCGGTGCGCGACTACGCGCGCACGATCATGTTCGACGGCACCGGTGCGCTGCTCGCGGCGGCGAATCCCGACTTCTCGACCGGGCGCCTCATCGCCGAGTTCGTGCGCGAGCAAGGTGGAACACCGAGCGCGAGCGTCGTCGGCTTCGACTTCAAGACCTCACCGGTGATGGCTGCGCTTGCCAACGGCACGATGGGCTACGCGTGCGACGTCGAGCCGCATCATCCCGAGGCGATCCTGCATCCGGTGGCGGTGATGATCCCCACCGCGCTCGCCTTGGCCGAGCCGGCGAGGAGATCAGGCCGTGATCTGCTCGCCGCAGTCGTGATCGGTTGCGAAGTCGAATACCGGGTGTCGATGGCACTCGGGCCGGCGGAGTTGTACGCACTCGGTTTTCATCCCTCGGCGATCGCCGGGTGCTTCGGCGCCACGGCGGCGGCGGCTTTCCTGCTCGGCCTGGATACCAACGCCGTCGTGCGCGCGCTCGGACTGGCGGCGTGTCAGACCTCTGGGATGATGGCGTGGGAGTCCGATCCGACCGAGAACGCGCGACCGTTCCAGATGGGTGTGGCGGCGCGCAACGGCGTCACGTCGGCATTGCTCGCGCAGCGTGGCTTCGGCGGACCCGATGCCGTGTTCGATTCCGGGCATACGGTGTTTCACGCGTACAGTCGCAACCCGCGACCCGAACTGCTCACCCGCGATCTTGGCGTGAAGTTCGACGGCATCAGCGAACTCGCGATCAAGCCGTACTCGTGCGTGTCGTTCCTGCATCCGGGGCTCGATGCGCTGTTCGGATTGCTGCGTGACGAGCGCGTGGCGCATGGCGACATCGAACATTTGCGCCTCTACTTCCCGCAGGCAGGTCAACACTGCATCGACGGCAATCCACTGAAGAGCCACTGCGCGCAGTACGTGCTGCCGGTGGCAACGGTGCATGGCGAGTTACGCGTGTCGGACCTGTTTGTCGATCAGCGAGTCGGTAATCCCGCGGTGGCTGCGCTCGCCAGACGGGTCGAGATCCGCAACGATCCCGAACTCGACAAGCTGTTTCCCGATTTCTACGCCACCATCGTCGAGATCGAAACGAAAGACGGTCGGGTGCTGCGGCGGCGCAACGACATCGCGCGCGGCTATCCGGAAAGTCCGCTCGATGATGTCGAGTTGAACGCGAAGTTCGCGCGACTGGCCGGTTCGGTTGTGACGCCTGCGAACGTCGATCGGCTGGCACGCATGCTTGCGACGATCGAGGCGGTGGATGACGTCACCGCATTGGCCGATCTGTTGCGCTCGCCACGATGAGCACGCGCATCGGTATCGCCGGCTTCGGCAACGTAGGTCTGGACGTCACCCAGCGGCTGGCGCGCGACGTGATTCCGGGCGTGCGCGTAAGTGTGATCACGGCCGCTAATGTC
>CADECO010000240.1:2032-9068 GCA_902825905.1 uncultured beta proteobacterium | reverse complement strand
CACAGCATGCCCAGCGGCGGCGCGACGAAATAGATCCACAGGTCGTGCCGCACGTCCGCCGGCGCGGCGGAGGCGAAACTGCGCGCCGGGTTCATGCTCATGCCCGACACCGGCGCTTCCAGCGTGATATACGCGGTGACCAGCGCGCCGGCGGCCAGGCCGGTGAGCCGAGCCCAGCGATTCGCGTTGGAGATCGTGAGCACGCAGAACATCAACAGCGCGGAGATGAAGAACTCGGCGATCAGCGCGGCACGCCAGCCCGCCTCGCCCGGCGTGGTCACGACGAAGCGCACCGGCGGATCGGCGAAGGCGTGCCCGATGATCTGCGCCACGAGCACGACGCCCAACATCCCGCCCGCGAACTGCGCGAGCACGTAGAAGAGCGCATCCGCGCCGCGCACTTTGCCCAGTCGCCAGAACGTGAGCGTCACGGCCGGATTCAGATGCGCACCTGATCGCTGACCCCATGGCGAGTAGATGATGCCCACTGCGGTGAGCCCCATCGCCACGCCCATCAACACGCGCCGCGTCGTGGCATCACCGATGGCCTGGTGGACCGGCGATCCGGGATACTCCAGCAGCGTGCCGAACACGCCGGCGGAGATCATGAACAGCCCGAGGCCCCAGGCTTCGATCAGATACTCCGGCCAGTGGTGCGCAAGCGCCCAGCCGAACGTGCGAGACCCCTCCGCGTGGATGATTGCCATGCGTGCATCGCCTCAAGCCAGGACCGTCGTCGTCTTACGCTTCTTCGACGTCTCCGCGCCACCCTGTTCCTTCCAGAACCGCGGGATGTCGGTCCGATAGCGGCGGAACACCAGATTCGCGATCAGGCCGGTCCAGCCGGTCTGATGCTGCGCGCCCAGCCCCAGTCCGTTCTCGGCGTGGAAGTATTCGTTGAACAGCAGCAGGTCCTTCCAGTGCGGATCGTGCTGGTACGGACTGTCGGGCGCGAACGCCGGCACCTTGCCGTCGGGCCCGCGACGTACCAGATCGACGAGCCGGTCGGCGATGAGATTGGCGATCTGCCGGAGCGACATGCGTTCGCCTTCGCGGCACGGCACCGCCACCGTGAAGCCCTCGCCGTAGTAGCGATGGAACTTCTCGATCGCCTGCACCAGCAGGAAATTGGTCGGCATCCAGATCGGTCCGCGCCAGTTCGAATTGCCACCGAACAGGCCCGAGTTCGACTCACCGGGTACGTACTCGATCAGCGCGCGGCCGATCCCCGGGATCGACCCCAGATCGCGTCGCTCGGCGTGGATGCGCGACACGCTGCGCACGCCGTAGCGCGACAGGAACTCGTCCTCCGATAGCACGCGCGCCAGCACCTGTTTGAGGCGCCGCGGCCCCAGCAGCGAGAGCAGATGCTCCCCGCGCTCGTTCGTCTGCACCGGGCAGTGCGTGACCTTGTGGCCGTCGACTGCGCCTTGATAGTGCGATTCGAGCGCGGCGCGAAATCGCGGCGCGCCGGCGAGCAGGCGCGCATCGATCACCTCGCAGGCGAACAGCGGAATCAGTCCGACCCAGGAGAACACGTCGATGTGGTGCCGCGCGCCCTCGGGCGTGACGATGAGATCCTTGAAGAACGCATCACGCTCGTCCCACAGCGAATGCCCGCCCGAGTGACCACCGATGCTGTTGGCGATCGCCATGAATTGCTCGTAGCACTGGATCGCGACGTCCTCGTAGTCGTGGTTCTCGGCGGCCAGCTCCAGCGCCATGAGCGTCATGTTGAGCGCGAACATCGCGACCCATCCGGTGGCATCGGCCTGCTTGAGCGAGTAGCCCGGCGGCAGCGGCTGCGAACGGTCGTACACCGAGATGTTGTCCAGCCCGAGGAAGCCGCCCTCGAACACGTTGTTACCCTCGGCGTCCTTGCGATTGAGCCACCAGGTGTAGTTCATCAGCATCTTGTGGGTGACGCGCGCCAGGAAGTTGTAGTCGCCCTGTCCGCGCTGCACCCGTTCGGCGCGAAACGCCTTGAGCGCCGCCATCGCCAGTACCGGCGGATTGACGTCGCCGAACGCCCACTCGTAGGCCGGGATCTGGCCGTTGGGATGCAGATAGCGCTCCTTCAACAGCAGCTCGATCTGGTCCTTGGCGAAATCGACATCGACCAGGGCGAGCGCCGCGCAGTGGAACGCGAGATCCCATGCCGCGAACCACGGGTACTCCCACTTGTCGCACATCGAGATCACGTCGGCGGCTTTCATGTGCCGCCAATGCCGGTTGCGTCCGGTCTTGCGAGAGCCCGGCGGTTCGATCGCATCGCCGTCGAGCCAGCGCGCCACGTCATAGTGGAAGAACTGCTTGCTCCAGATCATGCCGGCCAGCGCCTGGCGCATGATGCGATGGTCCTCGGCGCTCGCATCGGGCAGCAGTTCGTCGTAGAAGATCGACGCCTCCGACTGACGTCGGGCGAGCAGCACCTCGCGTTTGTCGAACGGCGCGGTGAGCGGCCGCGCCGACAGCGCGAAACCGATCGCGCTCGATTCGCCCGGCGCCACCGTGAGCACGTGATGCGCACCGAACTTGGTGCCGAACTCGTCCGGATTCACCGCGTCGCGCTCGCCTTGAATGACGAAGCGATGGAACGCATCCTTCACGTAGGGTGTCGTGTTGGGCACGTTCCACAGCCGCTGCGCATTCGATTCGTTCTCGGTGAACAGCGGCTGCGCCGGATGCCGACCATAGAGCCAGTAGTCGCCCAGGCTCGGATGCGATGCCTGCACCGCCCAGGGCACGCCTTTGGGCGGCGCGACGCGACGCAGGCACGGCTTGACGCTGCCGTCGTGGATGTCGCCCGCGCCCTGGGCGCCTTCTTGCGCCCACGACCAGGTATTGCGAAACCACAGATTGGGAATGAGATGCAGCGTGGCGGTCTCGCTGCCGCGGTTGGTGGCGATCACGCGCACATGGATCTCGTCGTGCGCCGCCTTGAAGTACACCACCTCGACGTCCCAGTAGGCACCATCGGCGAACACGCCGGTGTCGGGAAGATTGAACGGCGGCTCGTGCCGGCCGCGTCGCGCGTTCTCCTCGACCAGCCAGCGGTACGGGTATTCGCGTTGCGGATACTTGTACAGATGCCGCATGTAGCTGTGCGAAGGTGTCGCGTCGAGGTAGTGGTAGACCTCCTTCACGTCCTCGCCATGATTGCCCTGATTGCCGGTGAGTCCGAACATGCGCTCCTTGAGGATCGGATCGCGCTCGTTCCACAGCGACAGTGCGAAACACAGCCGCTGCTGCTCGTCGCAGATGCCGGCCAGCCCGTCCTCGTTCCAGCGATAGGCGCGCGATCGCGCCTGATCGTGATCGAAATCCTCCCAGGCGTTGCCCCACGGGCTGTAGTCCTCGCGCACCGTGCCCCAGGCCCGCTCGGCGACATACGGCCCCCACAGGCGCCAGTTGGCCTTGCCCGCGCGCTGTTCTTCCAGACGCAGACGCTCGGCATTCAATTCGATACGCGACGACATGCGTAGCCCTCCGGTAACGGCAATCGATGGATGAGTGCGGCGCGGCAGTCGCCGCGCGGTTCAGGCGGCAGCAACCAGTACCGGCTCGTCGACGCTGGACTTCAGCCGTGCTTGCTCCAGGCGCCACCATGCATCGAGCGTGCAGGCAACCGACCACGCTTGCGACGGCGCACCGCGCGGGTGATGCGGGGGTGCCCCATCGAGAATCTCGCTGATCGTCCCCAGCCCCGCGTCTAGCAGGTGGTCGCGGATCGGCTCCAGCCGCTGCTGCGCAGCCGCCGCATCACCGGTCACGCGATGCTCGGCCAAGGCGTAGTGCCCGAGCAGCCACGCCCACACCGGCCCCTGGTGATAGGCGGCGTCGCGCTCGTGCGGTCCGCCGGCGTACTGCGCGCGATAGTCCGCGTGACGCGGCGAGAGCGAACGCAATCCGTACGAACTGAGCAGCTCGCGTGCGCATTGCCGCACCACGCTTTGCTGCACGTCGTGATCGAGCGGACTGAACGCCAGGCTCACCGCAAAGATCTGGTTCGGTCGGATCGTGGCATCGTGCCCCCGCGGCCCGTCGAGCACGTCGAACAGTCCGCCGGTCTGCGGATTGACGAAGCGCGCGAAGCCGCTGCGCGCACGCGCGGCGAGATCGAGGTAGTGCTCCGGCGCACGGCACAGCCCCTCGTTGAACCAAGCCATCGCGTTCAGCGCGTTGTACCAGAGCGCATTGAGCTCGACCGCCTTGCCCACACGCGGGGTCACCACCCAGTCGCCGATCTTGGCGTCCATCCAGGTCACCTGCACGCCGGGTTCGCCCGCGTACAACAGACCGTCGTTCGGATCGACCTTGATGCCGAAACGCGTACCGTCGACATACGCATCGATGACGCTCGCCAGCACGTCGTAGCTCTCGAGCAGCGCCATCCAGTCGCCGCTAGCCGCAACGTAGGCGCGCCAGGCTTCGATGAACCACAACGCGGCATCGGCGGTGTTGTACTCGGCACTCTGCCCGTCGCCGGGGAACCAGTTGGGCAGCATGCCTTGATCGACGAAGCGGGCGAACGTCTGCAGGATGCGTCTGGCAGCGGCAAATCGTCCCGTGGGCAACGTCAATCCAGGCAGCGCGATCATGGTGTCGCGTCCCCAGTCGCCGAACCAGGGATAACCGGCGATCACCGACTCGCCCTCCCCGGAGCCGCTCGTCCCAGCTGCGGCCGATGTCACGACGGGTTTGCCGATCGATCGTCGGAACAGGAAGCTATCGGCCGCGAGTACCAGCTGGCGCACCCAGTCGGGCGCGTCGACCAACTCCGGCGTCACCGACGCGGCGCGCGTCAACAACTCGCTGTCGTGCGTCGCGAAACGACGCATCGCTTCATCGAGATAGGGCGAAGCGTTGTCGGCGAGCGAGCCGACGATGCCCACCCACTCGCCGGCGCGCAGCTCCAGTTCGGCCTGTGCGACCAGCAGGTGATTGTCGCGATCGCCCAGTCCGCGTTCGCGCTCCAGGGGCAGATCGAAGTTCTCGATCCACACCGACTGCGGTGTCATCTGGCCACCCCGCGCCTCGAGCGTAAGCGCGAACCAGTCGGGCATACGCACCACCACGCGGGCACCTTGGTGTTCGATGCCCGGCGCGATGCCGCCGGCATGCATCGCACCGTGATGATCGCGCGCGTTGACCAGCAACCGCACGCTCAGCCGCATCGGCTCGCTTTGTACCGGCGAAATCAGCTTCCACGCCGCGTAGGTGGTATCGGCGCCGGGCTCCATCCAGATGCGATGCTCGACGACGATGTCACCGAACGCGTAGCGCCACACCGGCATGCGCCCTTCCAGTCGGAACGATTCGGCCAGCACGTGCCCATGCGGATGGACCACGCCGCCGCCCCAGCGATTGGTGTGGAGCGGCCATTCGTCGGTGCCGTCGTGCAGCGTGGCATCGGCCTTGGCGAGCACCAAAAAACGGCCAAGCGGGGGACTGACCGGCGCCACCAGCAAACCGTGGTAACGCCGGGTCAAGGTTCCGGCAATCGTGCCCGCGGCATAAGCTCCGCGCCCGTTGGCCAACCACCACTCGCGTCGTTCAGCCGATTCCAGCCCCCCCAGCACCTCACGTCCGAACCGGATGTGCTGCGGCAGTGAGTTCGAGGTCATCATCGCTTCTCCTTCTTTGTTCGTGGTACTGCTGGCGCAGGCGTTGTGCGGAGAGCGCATCGCTGCGCGCGAGCCGGTCACACACCCGCATCGACCAGGCATAGATGGTGAGCGCCGGATTGACGCGGCTCGAGCGCGGCAACACCGAGCCGTCGACCACATAGAGGTTGTCCAGGCCGTGGACGCGTCCGTCGGCATCCACGACCGAGGCACTCGGGTCCTCACCCGCCATCAAGGTGCCGCATGCGTGTGCGCTGCCTTCCAGGCCGATCGACTTGGTGAGCGGGAGATAGCCGCTTGCCAGCAGATCGCGCTTGAGCGTGCGCACCAGGCGAGCGTGCTCGTCGCGCGCTGCGGGCACGCGCCCGAGGTCGTAGTCGAGACACCCCGCCCGCGCCGTGCCATGCACGCGGTTGTCCGGATGCGAGCCGTCCTCGGTCTGCAGGAAGAATCCGTAGACCCGATCACCGATGAACCGCGCCAGCGGTGCGGGCAGCAAGGCCGGTGCTTCGGTGGCAAACAGTTCACCATCGATGTGCCCCAGCGGTTGTACGCTCGAGTGCGGCATCTTCTCGTTGGTGAACAGTGTGGTCTTGCACAGCGCGTCGGTCTTGCGATCGAGCGAGAACGCGAGCATCGCGGTGAGCACGTGGAACTTGTAGTGCCGGCCGATCGCATCCGAACAAGCCAGACGGCTCGCGAGCCCGGCCGCATCGACGAACGTACGCAGCAGACGCGGCGAGTGCAACGCGCCAGCGGCCAGCATCACCACGCGTCCGCGGAAGGTCTGTCCGCTCGTGGTCTGCACGCCGTCGATGGCGTGCGCGTTGAGCGGGGCCTGGAGCAGCCGCGCGACCGTCGCGCCGGTGACGATCTTCAAATTGCGCAGACCTCGAACGTGCGAAAGCAGCGAAGTCTCACCATCGCTCTTCAGGCCACGTGCCGACGCAAAGCCGTCGAAGCGGCGCGCTTCCACCGCATCGTCGGCGATTGCAGCGGACAGACCGAGGTTGAGCGGCTGCGCGTGCCAGTCGCCATTGCGCTGGCGCAGCCGACCGACGATGCCCTGCAGATCCGGCTCGATCGGAAACGTGCGCACGTCGAGCAACTCTTCGGCGCGCGCGTAGTACGGCGCAAGATCCTGGTAGCCGATCGGCCAGCCGCGGCACGCGTGAGCCGGATCAGGCCCGAACTCGTTCTCGCCGAATCGCAACAGTGCGGCGCCGTACCACTTGGTCTTGCCGCCGAGGTTGAACCGTTCCTGCGGCGCCAGCGGGTTTCCGCGGCGGTCGACCCACTGTTCCCGCGCCAGGAACTCGCCAGCGCCGAACACGCGCTGCACGTCGAGGGTCGAACCGTCGCGCGGAAGCTCGTTGCCCCGCTCCAGCAGCAGTACATCCAAGCCCGCT
>CADECO010000240.1:0-1932 GCA_902825905.1 uncultured beta proteobacterium | reverse complement strand
TAGTTGGCGTGACCCGCCCACGGAATGACGTCGTGCACCGATGACATGCAGACGATCTTGCCGGCCGCGTGCGATAACCCGGGGACGACACCGCGGCGCATGAATTCGCGTGTCGCGGCGCGCGAACAGAGAAACTGCCCGGTGAGATTGATCCGCAGCACCAGCTCCCAGTCGGCGAGCGTCATCTCGTGAAACGCAGCGTCACGCTGCAGACCGGCGTTGCACACGACGATGTCGACCGATCCGAATGCCTCGCACACCGAAGCAAACATCGTCTCGACGGCCGCTTCGTTGCCGACGTCGGCCTGCACCGCCAGCGCCGTTCCACCGACGCGCCGGATCTCGTCGACCACTCTGCTCGCCGACTCCGGCGCCGACACGTAGTTGACCGCCACGCTCGCACCCGCCGCCGCGAGCGCCTTGGCCACGCCTTCACCGATGCCGGAGTTGCCGCCGGTGACGATGGCGCGTTGCCCGGCCAATGGGCGCCGACCAGCTGCTGCGATATCGACCGCCCGAACCGCCGCGGGATCGACCGCCTGAACCGCCGCGGGAGTCAGTGCGCCCATTGCGCCTGCCCCGTGGGTTGCCTGGCACCCCAGATGCGTTCGATCCAGTGATCGAGCGCGATCTTGCCGCCGCCGTGCACGATGGTGACCAGCATCAGCAGGCCCCAATAGATGTGCTCGTTAAGCCCAGCCGGACTGAGGTCGGGATACGAAATCACCGCGACGATGTTGAACACGAACAGCGCCAGGGCCGCGAACCGGCTACCGAGGCCGAGCGCGAGCAGGATCGGCAGGCCGAGTTCTGCGGCGGTGCCCAGATAGGCCGCGAGTTCCGGCGACAGCACGGGCACCTGGTATTCGTTCTCGAACAGCGACAGCGTCGAGTCCCAATTGCTGATCTTGGTCAGTCCGGACTTGAAGAACACGTTCGCCACCCACAGGCGCACGATCAAGTCGATGACCGGCTGCCCCGTCGCCAGTGCACTGCCGCCGGTGCGGATCCAGCTACTCAGTCGTTGCATCATTTCGAATCTCCGTTTGCGTCGCATCGCAACTCGCGATGGACTGCTCCACACTGCTCAGTGCAGTACCGCCAGACCGGCTTCGCCGCCGACCATCTCCGAGAGCAGCACCAACAGTTCGGTTTCGCTCACGTCGGCGTCGAGTTCGAGATCGAGTTCGTCGAACGGCGTCTCGACGTCGATCAGCATGCGTTCAACGAGTTCACGGGTGTTCATGGTGTCGCTCCTTTGTGGAATCGGATGAGTCGAGATCGGGTGCCGCGCCCCCAAGGGGCTGCGCCGCATCAGTTGCCTCCGGCGCAGCCCCCGTGCATCAGCTTTTCTTGCCGCCGGGCAGCGCGTGCGGGGAGTTGGTCACCATGCCGCCCGCGATGCGCTCGCACAGGCCCTTGGGCAGATAAACCCACGCCTCCTTGTCGCGATCGACCTTCGAGGTGCCGGCACAGGAGCTGTAGCTGGTGCCGCAGTCGTTCTTGCCGGCTTTGACGACGCCGGCGCACTTCTCGCGGTCACCGCGCTTGTCGGCGGCCTGCAGCGAGCCGGCGGCGAAGCCGGCCGCGACGACCGAAGCCAGGGCGATCTGCAATGTGCGTTTGGAAGGTTTCATCGGGTGCATCTCCTTGAGGTTCGAGTTGGATCCAGTGCCATCGGCGAACCGGATTGATTGGTATCCGGTGCACGCAGTATTCGATCGGGTCGTGTCGCCGGCTTCACCGAATCTTCAAGAAACGCTCACGGCGTAACGCGAGGACTCATTGCAGCCGCTTCAGTGCAAGCCGACACCTCGCATCGTGCGTGGCGCACGTGACGCGCCGATGGCGCGTGGATCACGTTTTCGTAACGGCGATGGCGGCGGGCGCTCGCCCGCACATGAACTGCTCGCACAGTTCAACGTCGCGCGC
>CADECO010000239.1:0-9068 GCA_902825905.1 uncultured beta proteobacterium | reverse complement strand
ACGTTTGAATTCAGCGGCCGCCGGAGGCGGTCCGCTGGAATGAATGGTTGGGCGTCAACGCGTGCTATGACGGAGGCCTCTTGCGCTCAGTGAGGGCATGGGCCGTACCAACTCCCGAGTCGCCCGGATGAACACCTCGGCGCTTGGCGTAAGGGTCCGATTCTTCAGGCGAACCATTCCTATGGGTATTCCGGTTGGCAAATCCACCGGGAGGACGTGCAGAAACTTGGGCGCATTTCCGAATCGAAGCACTGACCCGTACATCACGGTGAGGAAAGAGTTCGTCGAGATCAGCTCATATCGGACAAGCATGGACATCGTGGTGATTGCTGACCCTGGTAGTTCTAGTCGTTGCCGATGAAACTCGCCTTTGAGCTGCGCCGTTACGGAACTTTCTGTCGCCGGCAGCACCCACTGGTGAGCCGCGGTTTCTTCCAAAGTGATTGATCGTCGCCCAGCCAACGGATGCTGCGCGCCCGCGACGATGAACAGTCGATCATCAAACAGTCGGTCAAACGCTAGCGTGCCGTTGGCACCGGTAGCGTGCTCGCGACCAATGCCAATATCGAGAGATCGAGTTAGAACTTCGCTCCCCAACTTGTCTGTTTCGAGCTCTGCGACGTGGAACTGGAACTTGGGGCGGGCGCCCCGGACGGAACTGATAATGCGAGGTAGTAGTCCGGCGCACATGGTTGGTGTGCCGCCGACACGCAACTCGCCGCGGCTCGCGTCGGTCAGGAATCCCAGTTCATCTACGGCTTGACGGAGTTCTTCAAAAATTCCGGCTGCACGGCGCAGCAGAATTTCGCCGTGCGGAGTCGGGATTACACCGCGGTTGGTGCGATCGAACAGCCGTACGCCGAAGATACCTTCCAGATTTCCGATGGACTTCGATAACGCAGGTTGCGTAAGCCCGATCTCATTTGCGGCCTTCAGGATGCTGCCCGACTGCGCCACCGCGAGGAGCAGCCGTAGTTCCCGTAAAGTCACTCGCCTCGCTGCGCCGCTCAGTGTTTTCATTGGCTATAACATAAACTTGATAGAAGACCGCTCAGATACGATACCGGAACTATATCCTCCAGTGTAGGCTCCTACGGTCCAATACACCCGTGTGAGGAAAAAGAGATGCGCAAGCTAATCGCCCTGAGTGCCGCTTTGATGACGCCCGCAATCGTGTTTGCTCAGGCTCTAGCCGGTGCGCACGGGGAACGTGCTGGGATCACGGCTATAGCGCGGCACGTGTTTGATGATGCAACCATGCCGGGAAAGGAGTTTCGTGTGCTGCACACCACGTATGCGCCCGGCGGTCAAAATCCGAAGCACTACCACCCTTCCCACGTGGTCTTCTATGTGCTCGAAGGATCAGGCGTTTGGCAGGAGGAGGGAAAGGAGGCTGTCACTCTCAAATCAGGTGACAGCCTCCACGTTCGTCCCGGGATGATTCATGCTCACCGTAACCCGAGCGCAACCGAACGGTTGGTGTTCCTGGAGTTTGTGGTCGTAGACAAGGGGCAGCGCAGCACCGTCCCAATGCGATAGCACAAAGTGCCTAGGGGCTTCCCTAAGCCGTCGCGTCGGTATGGTGACGTGATGCCCAACTTTTAATTGAACGACCAAATTGTCGCGTAGCACCGTCGAGTATTTGCTGAAGCGATTCCCGTCGCATATCAACGTCGCGTATTCAGAAACTTCGCGTATGAGGATTGCAGATTTGTTACGCGTATTCTGACGAGCGAATAGCTCACCTGGCAAGCCACTTGATGGCTTAGGATTCGTCGGCATCGTGATTCATGAGTGGGGAGGGGGGCGATGGACGAAGCTGCGGACAAACCGCCAACCTTGCTGCAGGTGGTTCGCCTGACGATTCGCCGACGCCGGTACAGCCCGCGCACCGAAGAGAGTTACGTGCACTGGATTTGGCGCTTCGTGAGTTTTCACGGACGGCGGCACCCGCGTGAGATGGACGCCGCCGACGTACGAACTTTCTTGGATCATTTGGTGCGCGACCGGAAGGTGAGCCCGGCAACACAAAGCCAGGCGCTCTCGGCGATTCTGTTTCTCTATCGCGAGGTCTTGGTGCAGCCGCTGTCTTGGAGCGGCACGATCGATCGGGCCAAGCGCCCGGTACGTAGGCCGAGTTTGCTCAGCACCGATGAAGTCGCGCGTATTCTCCAGCAACTGGAAGGCACACCTCGGCTCGTCGTTGAGCTGCTGTATGGGGCGGGATTGCGCGTGGGCGAAGCACTCAATCTACGCGTTCACGATATCGATTTCGAAACGAAACAACTCACGGTGCGACTGGGTAAGGGCGCGAAGGATCGGGTCACGATGTTGCCGAGCGCGGCAATCGAGCGGTTGCGCGAGCACCTCGAGCGCGTTCGCGCCTTACACCGGCAAGACATCGCGATGGGATTGGGCGATGCACCGTTGCCGCCCTACGAGATGCGGCGCAATCATCATGGGCGCCGCGAGTGGGGTTGGCAGTTCGTGTTTCCTTCGCGCACGCTTAGTCGTGATCCGCAGACGCGCCGTCCGATGCGCAACCGCTTGCACGAGCGTTCGATCCAGCGTGCGATCGCCAACGCGGCGCGCCGCATGCGGTTGGGCAAACGCTTGACCGCTCACACGTTTCGCCACGCGTTTGCGACGCACCTGCTGCAATCGGGCTACGACATTCGAACGGTGCAAGAATTGCTCGGTCACGAGGACGTTACGACTACGATGATGTACACGCACGTGCTCGATCCGTTGCGTGGTGGCGTTCGCAGTCCGCTGGATGCGCCAATCGAATTCAGCCAGGTGGAGGGGCCGCCGCGCTGCGAATCACCGCTCGCGATATATTGGATCGATCGACAGCGTACGCCTGCTCAGAGATGTTCCTCGGTCCGTAGCGACAGCTCGACCATGCGCTCGAGCAGCTGATCGGACGGTAACCCGACGAAGTTGCGCAGAACCAATTCCTTGGCGAATAGGCGCACCAGATAGCGGAGCTTCAACGTCTTGCCGCGCGCAGCGTAGACGAAATCGCGGTGCGCATTGTTGATGGCGATGAGATTGCGCGCCGCATCAAAACGCGACCGCCACAGCGCGCCGGGTGCAGGCTCGAAGGTGTAGCCGGGGAGCCCCTGGGCACCTAGCGTGTTTGCGGTCATCTGGGGGAGCAACTCCTCGGTGACGGTCACCAGCGCCTCCGCCTCGCAGCGCACATCGCGTTGCTCGACCTCGACGCGCAGGCGCACGAGCCCAGGCTCGGGCGGCGCGACGAAGCGCACTTCCTGATCGTCGGCGTGCTCGAGCTGGCCCGCGCCTTCGACGAGGTGCCAGCGAAAGCGCAGATCCTCTTCCACGCGCCGTCGCGCCCGATCGCGCGGGAGCGCGCGTAGGACGCGCGATGCGTTAACCCGAACCAGACTCGAAGCGGGCGAGACAGTAACGCTGAAGAGCGGTCCGGCGAACTCGAAAAATTGGCGCTGCGGGGTGTCCGCCTCTACCGCGGCCGCGATGCCTGGCATCGCCTCGGGGGTAGATGGTGTCGCATCGGATGACTCGCTCTCGATTGGCGATGCGCCGGTGCTGCTCGCCCGATGGCTCCGCGCTTGAATGTCGAACCAATCGTACTCCTCGGCGGGCAAGCTGAGCAGCGCCTCGCGCAGGGCGCGCTGGATGGTGCGCAACAACTCGCGACTGGCTTGCTCTTCTTCGGCACGTTGTTGTGCGTCGAGCACTTCGGCGAGCGCCGATGCGACCGGTTGGATGCCTTCCAACAGCGCGGCGTAGTTCGAATCGTGGATGATGCCGGAGCGAGTCCCCGGAGTGAGGTTGAGGAACGGGACGTCGATTAGTCCTTGCAGGCAGCCGGTGGTCCACGGCGATTTGGCGAACTCGTCCAACGCGGTGAGGTCCTCCAGCACGCGTGTTCCGTGGCGGGACAGCGCGACTTTATTGGTGTCGGCGGGCTCGTTTAGGTACAGCTCGACGTACGCATCGCCAAGCGCCGTGCTTAACGGCGGCAGCTGGTGCAGCAGACGCCCCTCGAACTGGCGCGGCTCGACGGCGTACTGTTTGCGCGCGAGTTTGTCGATCACGGTCACTCGAACTGCCGATTGGCGAATGCGATCGCGCAGCTCGGAGGCGAGGTACCACTGGATCTTCTCACCAGTGAGCGAGCGAATGCCCTCGAGTAGTGGAGCGATGCGCACTTCCGTGCCACGCTCGGCGAAGAGCGTGCGCTTCGGATTGACGGTGTAACCCGGATCACCCTTGCGCATCACCATCTGCCAACTGCGCTGATCGGTGCCGGCCGAGCTCATGGTGAGCGTCTCGCCGATGGTCCAGAACGACAACAGACCGATCCCGAACTCGCCTTGCAGGCCCTGCGCGCCGTCGGCCTTCAAACGGCGCTTGACCGAATCGCAGATGTGCGTGGCGACGTAGCGAAAGTCGGGCCGCCCCTCGTTATCTTGTGGAACACCATCGCCGTCATCGCGAATCGCCAGGAAATGCTTTCCTTGCTCACGACCGCGCGTGATCGTGACCTGCTTAGCGTGCGCGTCGATGGCGTTCTCGACCAGCTCGGCGATCGCCTTGAGCGGATTGCTCTGCGAGAGCGCGATGATGGTGATGGCATTCCAATCGTCGCCGATGCGTAGGCGACCGCGTGCGGCGGCACTACCCGATGCGGAAGATTTCGAGCGGGGCATGGCTCGCATCGTAGCGAAAGCGCGAAAATCAAGGCGGGGGAGTGTGTTCGATTCGGGCGACGTGCGTTCGCGAACGCGTGGCGTTGCATGTATCGCGCGGTAGCATACGAAGCACTGGGCTATCAACTTTGTGGCTGGGCCCGAATCGATGCACACGCCGACACATTTTCCACTTCGCCGCTGGCGACCAGCCTTGCGCCGCGCCGTCATGAAAGTGCGACCCGAGTTCTTCGGCTGGTCTGCCGCGCTGCAGGAACGCTACGGCGTGGCGATTCCGCAGGACGACCAGGCCCGCCTCGACCAAGTGCTTCTTGTGGAGCTGTTCGGGCGAAAATCGCGAACGCTGCAGGCGGCAGCGCGCGCCGCGGATCGTTTGCCGATCGAAGAGCAGAACGTTTGGAACGAAACGATCCTGCCGCTGATTGGGATCGGCGAGGACTCGTTCTTTCTCAACGAGTGGCTCGGCGAGGGTAAGACCCTGCTCGATTTCGAGACGCTGCGCGACTACGACGAGGACGACTATCGATTCCAAGAGGCGGCGCGTGCGGGCGAAGATTCGGCTTATGTTTGCAAGCCGTACCGCGGTTCGCTCTATGGAACGTGGGCGCGCCTGTTCATCGATGAGCGGTTCGCCTATGCCTCGCTCTCCATGGGGGCGGACTACCTCGCGATGGAATTGCGCGACTACGCGTCCGATCTAGTTCGAGAGTGCGTCCCACATCGGTACCTCCGAGGCAAGAGCCACGGCAAGCGCGAGGGCGCGGGCTTCGAGTGGGACATGCGGGTGGATGCGGGCGGGCAGGAGGCGCTGCTCGATGCGCTTCAGCACCGCGTTTTCGAGTACGAGCGTGAGCGCTACGAAGCACTGGTCACGTATTGGGACGACTTGGGTCGCCGCGGCGTTTATTGTCTCGATGTCTCCGAGGCGCCGGAGAGCACTTTCACTTCATATTCACCGACACGAAGGCGCTAGGCGCGGTCCGGTTCCGATCGTTTCTGCGTGACTGTCGGGCGATCGAGCGTCCTGCCGAGGAACTCGCACAAGCCTTCGATTCCGAGAAGAAATTGCCGACCGACTTCATCACCGAACAACACGAGGTGCTTCGTCGTACCGTCGATCCGTCGGTGGCGCGACTTCGCCCGCGTCGGCGCGTGCTGATCCACAAGAACGCGTTCGACGATCTGGCGTAGCTCGGGGCGGGCTAGAAGGAATCCGGAGGGTCGTGCCGCCAGGCGGCTAGCTAGTCCGATCGCAAGAAAAGCTCGATTCGATCGGTGGTCCATGTCGCGATTCCCGTCCCGAAGAAGTCCGCGTCCTCAGTCCAAATGGGGCAGTCGAGAGCCAAGGCTAGGGCAACAACGGGCCAATCATCCGGATCCCGCGCCTCGATTCGCGCACGAGCGATCTCAGTGAAGGGTGCGTAGACTTCCGCATCGACGATATCCACGAACAGGCGGAGTTGTTCGAGGAGCGCAAGAGCCGGCTTCGGATTCTTGCCGCGTTTGGCGAAAATCGTAGGTAGATGCTCCCGCGCGTCAGCGAGCGCAAGGTCCGGGGCGAAGAACTCGATGCCTTCTCCGTGCATTTCCAGAATCTGCCGTACGCGTTTGCCCAAGACCGCGCGAACGAGAATGTTCGCGTCCAGAACGAGGGCTCTACGCGCCACGCTTCTTCTTCGCCCTCGAGCGCACGGCCTTGAACTCTTCGAGCATTTGATCCTCGGTGATGTGCATCGAGGCAATCAGCTGGTCGAGCTGGTGGGCCGCCTCGCGGAACGATTCGAGCTGAGCCTTGTTGGGGCGCGGCCGTGCCGGAATGAAATACCCGATGGTCTCGCCGTGCCGCAGGATGGCTACCGGTTTGCGAGATTCCAGATACGAGGCGAGCTTCTCTCGGAACTCTCGGATGCCAACCGTAATGGTTTCCATTAGTGTCTATTTGTGTACGCAGGTGTACATATGTTACCAGACACGCCTTGCGGAAGCCGTCTGGCCTCCGCGATAAGAACCACCTTGGCCGGCTCTTCGGCAAACCGCGTTTCCAAATACGCGCCGAGCGTCTCGAACGCTCGCTGCCGTTCGGCAAGCAGTTCTTGGCGCTGATACGTCCGAATCATGCGATTCGGCTCGATGTGGTTGAGGCACCGATCGATGACATCGGGTCGAACGCCCAACTCGCCCAGCAGCGTGGCAGCCGTTCGGCGCAAGTCGTGGGCGGTCCACGTCCCGCCTGCCAGTACGAGCGAACCATGCTTCGCACTGCGGCCGTGCACGATGCTCGAACGCTGGCGGTCGCGAATCTGCTTGCCGATCGCCTTCTGCTCGATCGGGCCGTCATCAGACCGATTCGGGATGATCCACGCGCAGGTGCGCACGGCGAGTAGCGCCTCGAATGCGAGGCGCGCGAATGCCGACAGATGGATAAGGTGACGCTGTCCGTTCTTGGCGTGCTCGGCCGGAATGACCCAGGTGCGCGCTTCGAGATCGACGTGTTCCCATCTCGCCCGCGACAGCTCGCCCACTCGGCATGCGCAAGCGAGCATGATCCGGATGGCGGATTCGACGCGGACACCGAGCGCGGCAGAAGGAAGTTGACGCGCGAGCTCGGTAAGCTCGCTCGGTGAAAGGGTTCGATCCCGCTGTTTTTCTTCGCCGCCGACATCTTTTTTCTTGATGCCGATGGTCGGGTCCGTGGCAACCAACTCGCGCACCAACGCAAACTGAAACATCTGACGCAGATGCGCGAGCAACATATTGGCGACGCGGCGGGCACCGCGTCGCACTACCCGATCGAGCAACTCGACGATGTCGCGGCGCTGGATCGACTCTGCCGGGCGTGCGCCGATCTCTCCGAAAACGTCGCGTTCGAACAGGCGACGGGCTTCCTTGCCGTGGTCCTTTCGATTGGTTTGGAGATACTGTTCGTCCCAGCGCTCGAACAGCCGTCGAACCGTCAGGCGCGACTGCGCGACCTGTTCGGCCGCGCGCCGGTCTTGTTTGTCGCGGTTTTTTTGCGCGGCCGGATCGAGACCATGGCCCACGCTCGCGCGCAGGTGGTCGCGTTGCAGCCGCGCCTCACCGAGCGAAACCGCGGGGTAGTTGCCGATGGTGTAGCGGCGCTCGCGCCCGGCGAACTCGTAGCGATAGTAGAACGTCATGGCACCGCCGTCGCGCGCGCGCCGAACGCGTAGCCAAAGACCGCCGCCATCGGCGCGGGTCTGCTCCTCATCACCGGGACGAAGCGCGCGCAGCGCTACGGCAGTCAGGCGATTCTCGCTGCGTCCTCCCACGATGCAATCCTTTCGCTTTGCGACCCCCCTGCATCGTTTTGCGACCCCTTTAGCTGCGCGATTCGGGTACGGTTTCGGGTACGGTCGATGCAAGCGATGGTAGCGGACGCGATTGGACGCCAAAACACGATGAGCCTTCCAAGCTCATGAATTGACGAAAGTTTTTTTTTGGATGTTGGACGGTGTAGGAAGTAGTTAGACGCTATAGCACCTGCATGGGGTGCAGGGGGTCGAGTGTTCGAATCACTTCGCCCCGACCAAAGAATCAAGCAGTTTCAGAACATGGCGGCCGCCACGAGCGGCCGAAGTTTTTTCTGGAACGGTCGAATCACACGTAGGCCGAGAGCCCACCGGGTGATCGCGGCCTTTCTGACCAAGCGAGCCGGCCTGAAACGCACCGCGGCCGACACCAGCGCGGTGACGCTCATTCAGCGCTTCGGCTCGGCGGCCAATCTGAATCTTCACCTGCATTGCCTGGTACTCGGCTGGCCTCACGGCTCCGCCTTCACGCCGGTGGCTTTGGCCATGCGCGCGTACTTTTCGGTTTCAGCACGCATGAAGGCCTGAAATTCCGCGGGTGCATTGCCAACCGGCTCCGCGCCTTGCTGGGCAAGGCGATCGCGGACGATGGGATCGCCAAGGGCCTTCATTGTGGCAGCGTGAAGCTTCGCGATGATGTCTTGGGAAACGCCAGCCGGTGCGAGGAAGCCGAACCAGACGCTGACGTCGATGTCCTTGTATGTCTCTCCGAGTTCCGCGAATGCCGGCACGTCCGGAAACAGTGAGGTGCGCTTGCCGGTCGTCACCGCTACGGCCTTCAACGTGCCCGCCTTCAGATGCGAGACGACCGGCGGCAGGCCAGTGATGGTCAGCGGCAGATGGCCGCTCACCACGTCCTGGACCGCGGGCGCAACGCCCTTGTAGGGGACATGTCGCATGTCGACTGCTGCGACCAACTTGATGTACTCGCCGACCAGATGCTGCGGACTGGCGATTCCGGGTGTCGAGTAATCCAGGTTGCCTGGCTTGGCTTTTAGCTCTGTAAGCAACTGCTGCGGTGTCGCGATGCCAGCGCTCG
>CADECO010000238.1:4266-9115 GCA_902825905.1 uncultured beta proteobacterium | reverse complement strand
CGACGATCATCGCTGCGATTCGCTCGAACGCATCTTCAGTGACATGCGCCGAGGGTTCGGTCGCCGCCCACACCGTAGGAACGAGCGTGTGGCTGGTGTGGCGCATGTGATCGATAAAACCGGCGATCGGCAGATTGCGCGCCACCATGGTCTCGAACATCTGACCGCCGCGCTGCAGCGCCGGCCAGCCGCCGCCGCGCTCGAAATCGGCGTAGGTCGCCTTCGAGGGCGCGAACGTATTGGTTTCGTGCTGAAAGCCGGCGATCGCAATGCGCATGGGAGGTTCGATCGAAAGCGGTTGATCGGGAGTGTCGATCGGAGTCGCGACGCGCGCAGCTTAAGCGAATTCAGGACACGGCCGCGTTGTGTGCAAGCCGTGTAGCAGAAAGCACTATTCGCACAATTGCCACACGGCGCAACAACAGTTCACCGGCGCGGCTCCGTCCCGCGAAGCTCGTCCCGAAGCTCGTCCTCTAGACTGCGCGGTCCTCATGTCATGACCGGGCTCCGTCCTGCGGAGCAGAACAATCAAGGTCATGCACGTGGCATGGAAGCTGCGTCCGCGCGAGGCCCCACCAAAGCGCAGCTCCACTCCGGCTACAACAGGCGATGTCCGACTCGACCGACTCCCGCAATCTCGACCGCTCGCTGGTCTCCGGCATTGCCTGGACGGCCGTGCTGCGCTGGTTCTCGCAATTGGTGAGTTGGGGCGCCACGATCTACGGCGCGCGGCTGCTTGCGCCGGCGGACTTCGGCATCGTGTCGATGGCGATGCTCGCGATCGGCCTGGCGCGCATGGCGCAGGAATTCGGACTGGATGCGATCCTCATCCAGGACCGCAGCATCGTCGGCGAGAAGCGCGCCCGCCTGGCCGGCTTGATGCTGGCGTTGGGCGGCACCCTGTTCCTGATCTACGTGGCGATCGCGCCTCTGGTGGCGGGCTTCTTCAGCGAGCCGCAGGTGAAGTGGGTGGTGATGGCGTTCGCCCTGCTCTTCGTGTTCGACGCGATCCAGATCGTGCCCTATGCCCAACTGCAGCGCGAACGGCAGTTCCGGCGACTGGCGATCGTCGGATTCGTTCAGGTACTGGTCACCTCGATGGCGCTGGTCATCGCGGTGCGCACCGACTTCGGCCTGTGGGCGTTGGTGCTGAGCAAGCTCGCCGGTGAAGTAGCGGTAACGGTGCTGCTGTTGTACTGGCAACCGTACGCCGTAGCCTGGCCGCGCGAACTGGCACAACTGAGCAAGCCGCTGTTGCAGGGCTGGCGCGTGCTCGCCTCGCGCATCGCGTGGTACGGCTACTCCAACGCCGACCAGACGCTGATCGGCCGCATCCTCGGCAAGGACGCTCTGGGCGCCTACTCGTTCGCGGTCAGCCTGGCCGCGATGCCGCAACAGGAGGTCGGATCGATCGTCACGCGCGTCGTGCCCGGCATCTTCTCCGAGGTGCAGCATCGCCGCGACGAGTTGCGTCGCTACTTCCTGCTGCTGACCGAGTTCCTGACGCTGCTGTCGTTTCCGATGTCCATCGGTCTGGCGCTTACCGCCGATTTGATCGTCCCGCTGGTGCTGGGCGAGCGTTGGCAATCGGTGATCGTCCCGCTGCAACTGTTGTGCGTGTACTCGGCGTTCCTCTCATCGCAACTGCTGGTCTCGCACGTGCTGAGCTGGACCGGCCAGTTCCGCGTGCACATGTGGTGCTCGATCCTCACCGGCCTGGTCATGCCGCTTGCGCTCTATGCGGTGATTCACCGTGGCATCGAGGCGGTGGCGTGGGTGTGGGTGATCGCCTTCCCGCTCACCAACACGCCCGCGTTCCTGTTCGCGTTCCGCACCCTCGGGATCGGCTTTCGCCACTGGCTGTGGACACTGCTGCCGGCCGCGATCGGCTCGGTCTCGATCGCAGTCGCGGTGCTCGGCATGCGCCTGTTGATTCCGCCGACGTGGTCCGCCTGGACCGTGACAGCAGTCGCCATCACGGCCGGCGCCATCGCCTATCCGCTGACGGTCTGGCTGCTGTTCCCGGCTCGCCTGCGCGCGATGGTCGGGTTTGCGCGGTCGATACGCAGCACCGGCGCCACGCAAGCCTGAACGCGCGCTTCGCAGCAACCTGCAGCGCCCGAACTGGGCGCAGCAAGACGGGCACCTTCGCGCGCGGTTGTGCGCCTTGACAACCCGCACCCCCCGTCCTAAAAGATCGCTCACCCCCCAAAGGACGAGGAACAAGCATGGCTTGGTACGCATTGGCCACCTATCGCCGCGGCGCCGGCACCGCGACCGCGTTGGTGATCGACAACAAACTGTACGACTTCGCCGATGCGTGCCGCGCAACCGGCGCTGCCGCGGCGACCTGGATCAACGGTGGGCTCGAGGGCATGGTGGCGCGCTGGCCCGAGTTGGGCGCCAGTATCGATGGCATCGCGCAGGCGAGCGCCAAGCTCGCAGCAGCGGGCAAACTCGAGGCGCTGCCCTCGGGCACACAGCTCGCGGCGCCGATCCGTCCGGCGCGAATCTACTGCGCCGCGGCCAACTACGTCGAGCACGCCAAGGAGATGAGCACCGCGCTCGCTTCCAAGACCAACAGCCGGCCCTACTTCTTCCAGAAGCCCGCCTCCACGGTAATCGGTCCGGAAGAAACGGTGCGCAAGCCCGAAGAGACTTCGAAACTCGACTGGGAAGTGGAGCTGGCGGCAGTGATCGGCAAACGCGCCAAGAACGTACCGCTCGCGCAGGCGTTCGAATACATCGCCGGCTACACCATCGTGAACGACGTGTCGGCACGCGATCTCAACAAGCGCAGCGACTATCCGTTCGCGTTCGACTGGTTCCAGGGCAAATGCTGGGACACGTTCTGCCCGATCGGGCCGTGGATCGTGCCGGCGGCGTTCGTCACCGATCCGCAGAACCTCAAGCTCAAGCTCAGCGTGAACGGCGCGATCGAACAGGACGATTCGAGCACCACGATGATCTGGACGGTGCGCGAGCAGATCTCGTATCTGTCCACGATCGTCACGCTGGAGCCCGGTGACGTCATCGCCACCGGCACACCATCCGGCGTCGGCGCGGGCAAAGGCAAGTTCCTGAAAGCGGGCGACGTGATGGAAGCGTGGGTTGAAGGCATCGGCACACTGCGCAATCCCGTTGCCAACGGCAATCAGCCGGCATGGGGTGCGATGAAGTAGTGCCTCACTCGGGCCGGTCATCGCCGGCCCGGGTCCGCCAAGCGTCAGGTCACTCGAGGAGGATCGGTATGAGTCACATCGGCAAAGTCGTGCGCGTTGCCATCGTCGGACTGACCAGCGCCTTGTTCGCCGGCGCATCCGGTGCGCAAGAAAAGGTGAGCTTCAACATGTCGTGGCTGCCGCAGGGCAGCACCGGCGGCGTGCTGGTCGCGATCGACCAGGGCTTCTACAAGGAGGTCGGGCTCGCGGTCGACGCAGTGCGCGGCTATGGCGGCGCGCGCACCGTCAACGAGATCGACCAGGGCAAGTTCGATTTCGGCTACGGCGACCCGGTGAGCATCGTGCAGAACCGTGCCCAAGGCGGCAAGACGCGTCTCATCGGCGCGCTCAACACGCGCTGGCCGGCGAACATCTGCTACATCGGTTCGCGCCACAAGATCGCGAGCCTCGACAATCTCAAGGGCCTGTCATTCGGCGGCGGCGCGACCTCGCCGGTGCAGGCGTTGCTGCCAGCGTGGCTCGAGCTGAACGGCAAGCCGCGCGATCACATCAAGCTGCTCAAGATGGACCCGACCGTGATCGACGCAGCACTGATCGAAGGCAAGATCGATCTGGCCGAGTGCTGGCACGGCAGCAATCGTCCGCTGCTCACCAAGAAGGCGAAGGATGCGGGCCACGGAGTGGAGTCGATCGCGTACTCGGCGCACAAGCTCGACGTCTACGGCAGCGGCGTCGTGGCCACCGATGAGTTCCTCGCCAAGCGGGCCGACACCGCCCGGCGTTTTCTGCGCGCGACCTACAAGGGCTACGACTTCATGATGAAGAACCCGGAGCGCTCGGCCGACATCATCGTCAAGATGCACTCGGTGCTCGACCGCGACGTGGTGTTGCAGCAGATCCGCGACATCAACGAACTCATCGTCGACAAGGACGCTGCCAACCGCGGGCTGGGCTTCATCCGTGACGATCGCGCCGCGTCCACCGTCAAGTTCATCGACACCGCCTACGACCTGAAGGGCAAGGTCAAGGCGAACGAGATCTACAGCAACGACTACCTCAAGTAGCGCAGTGAGCGATAAGTGGACGCTGCGTGACTACGCCATCGCCGGCGCATTCTTTGCCGCGCTTGGTCTGTTGTGGGAGTTCGCAGTCGCCTGGTTCGGCATCAAGCGCTACCTGCTGCCGCCGCTGTCGTCGATCCTGGCGACCATGTGGAACGCGCGCGCCGACCTGTGGATGCACACGCTGGTCACGACCTGGGCGGTAGTGCTCGGTTTCGTGCTGGCCGTGCTCGGCGGTGTGCTGATCGCGTTGGCGTGCTACTTCTGGCCGCTCGCGCAGCGCACGCTCTATCCCCTGGTCGCCGCGCTGCAAGGAATCCCGAAGGTCGCGCTCGCGCCGTTGATGATCGTCTGGGCCGGCTACGGGCTCGGCTCGAAGGTGCTGATGGCTTTTCTGATCGCGTTCTTCCCGATCGTCATCGCCACCATCGGCGGGCTCGCCTCGACACCGTCGCATCTGCTCGAGCATTTCCGCGCGATCGGCGCGTCGCCCTGGGAAACGTTCTGGCGGCTGCGCGTGCCCTCGGCGCTGCCTAATTTCGTCGACGGCTGCAAGGTGGCGATGCCGCTGGCGGTGATCGGCGCGATCGTCGGCGAGTTCGTCGG
>CADECO010000238.1:1919-4166 GCA_902825905.1 uncultured beta proteobacterium | reverse complement strand
GCAAGGTGGCGATGCCGCTGGCGGTGATCGGCGCGATCGTCGGCGAGTTCGTCGGTTCGGAGAAGGGACTCGGGTCGCTGATCCTGCTGGCGAACGGCGCGGGCAAGCCCGACCTCATGTTCGGCGCACTGATCGCGGTGACGCTGCTCTCGGCGGTGCTGTACTACGCGATTCAATTGTTAGGCAACCGCGTCTGGTGGCGCGCGTTCTGATGGCGTACGCATTGATCGTGTTCTCGCACCTCTTCAGCCCGGCCTGAACATGGCTAGCTCGGCCAGCGCATCGCCGACCATCGCGGTCCGCAACGTATCGAAGACCTTCGATACCGGCACACACGCCCTGGCCAGTGCCGATTTCACCGTCGGCCAGGGCGAGTTCGTCGCGGTGCTCGGACCCAGCGGCTGCGGCAAGAGCACGCTGTTGCGCATCATCGCCGGCCTGATCCCGTTCGACCGCGGCGGCGAAGTGCTGGTGAACGGCGAGCCCGTCACGCGGCCACGACCGGAAACCGGCGTGGTGTTCCAGACGCACAACCTGCTGCCGTGGCTGACGATCGAGAAGAACATTCGCCTGGCGGCGGAGCTGCGACGCATCGATCGCGCCGAACTCGACGCGAAAGTGCGCGCGATGTTCAAGCTGCTGCGGCTCGAAGGTTTCGAGCAGCGCTATCCGCATGAACTGTCCGGCGGCATGCAGCAGCGCACCGCGATCGGGCAGACGCTGGTGCTCGGACCTTCGGTGCTGCTGATGGACGAACCGTTCGGCGCGCTCGATGCGCTCACCCGCGATCATCTCAACGTCGAGCTGCTGCGCATCTGGCAGGAGCAGCGTCAGACCGTGTTGCTGGTCACGCACAGCATCGCCGAAGCCGTATTTCTCGCCGATCGCGTGCTGGTGATGTCCGATCGGCCCGGGCGCATCATCGAAGACTTCAGGGTCGACATGCCACGACCGCGCAATCCGCAGGAGACCAAAGGCACGCCGCGCTTCGGCGAGGCGGTGCTGCATCTGAACAAGTTGATGGGTGTAGTGTGAAGGGCGTCGTGTGGCGTGCGGGGGACGGCGGGAATGAGGGCGCATCCGGCAGCGTCTTCGAATTGTTCCGTCGCAGCGCGGACCAATACGCCGACCACGATCTGCTGGTCATTCCCGATCGCCTGGCGCAGAGCTGGGAGCTGCAGAGTCCTTCCTACACCTACTCACAGACGCGCACGATCGTCGCGCAGCTCACTGATCGCTACATGAGCGCCGGTTATGGCCCTGGTCATCGCGTGGCGCTGCTGCTGGAAAATCGGCCGGCGTTCTTCTTTCACTATCTCGCGCTCAACGCGATCGGGGCGAGTGTCGTTCCAGTCAATCCGGACTATCAGCCCGACGAGTTCCGCTATCTGCTGGAACACAGCGAGAGCGCGCTCGCGGTGGTGCTGCAGTCGCGACGCGCAAGCGTGGCGCCAATCGCGCAAGCACTCGGCATCGCAATCGCCGATCCCGATGACCCGGCGTTCCCGCCGGCACGGGTCACAGCGCGCACGATGTCGATCGACGAATCCTCCGAATGCGCGCTGCTCTACACCTCGGGCACGACCAGTCGGCCCAAAGGCTGCATCGTCGCCAACGGCTACATGCTCGGTTGGGCGCAGTGGTACGCCGCGCAACAGGGCTATATCGCGCTGCGCCCCGGCGTCGAGCGGCTGGCGCAACCGCTGCCGACCTTCCACGTGAATGCGATGGGCAACTCGTTCATGGGGATGTTGGCGCTCGGCGGGGCACAGATCATTCTCGATCGCTTCCATCCGCGACAGTGGTGGCAGGACGCGATCGACACCCGCGCCACCTGCTTTCACTATCTCGGCGTGATGCCCGCGATGCTGCTCAACACGCCGCCCTCGCCGCTCGACCGCGCGCACGCACTGCGCTACGGCATGGGCGGCGGCGTCCATCCGGATCATCACGCGGCATTCGAGGCGCGATTCGGTGTGCCGCTGCTCGAGGGCTGGGCGATGACGGAAACCGGCGGTGCCGGCATCCTGTGCGCGATGCGCGAACCGCGTCACGTGGGTCAGCGCTGCATCGGTCACCCCGATCGAGCCGGTCCGCCATTGCAGGTGCGCGTGGTCGATGACGCATGCCACGAAGTGCCACCGGACGCTCCCGGTGAACTGCTGGTGCGCGCCGCAGGCCCGAATCCGCGCCATCGATTCTTCAGCGGGTATCTCAAGGACGAGGCGGCGACCACGGCAGCCTGGG
>CADECO010000238.1:0-1819 GCA_902825905.1 uncultured beta proteobacterium | reverse complement strand
CATCGATTCTTCAGCGGGTATCTCAAGGACGAGGCGGCGACCACGGCAGCCTGGGCAGGCGGTTGGCTGCACACCGGCGATATCGTGCGCCGCAGCGACGACGGCAGCGTGTTCTTCCTCGATCGCAAGAAGAACATCATCCGGCGCTCGGGCGAGAACATCTCCGCCGCGGAGGTCGAAGGCGTGCTGGCGCTGCACGAGGCCATCGCGCAAGTCGCGGTGATCGCGGTGGCCGATGCGATTCGCGAAGAAGAGGTGCTCGCCGCCGTGGCGCTGAAGCCGGGTCACGCACCAACCGGTGAGCTTGCCGAGGCGCTGTTCGAGCACTGCCGCATGCGGCTCGCGTACTACAAGCTGCCCGGCTATGTCGCGTTTGTCGAGCGCTTGCCGACGACCTCTACGCAGAAGGTTCGCAAGCACGATCTCGGGGTGCTGGCTGGCGATCCGCTCGCACAGCCACATTGCTTCGATCTGCGTCCGCGCAAACAGGCCGCGCGCGCGACGAAGCCGCGGCACTGACACAAAGCGCGACATGGCGAGGGGTCGGCCCGCGTCGCCCTGAACCACCCGATCCTCGGTAAGATCCGGCCGCGCCCGATCGCTCCGAATTTCCACTGGAGGAGAAACCATGACACGCATCACCCCTCGACTGCTTGCGCTCGCGCTGACCATCAGCGCCGGCATGGCGCAGGCACAGAACGAAGTCACCATCGGCGTCTCGCTCGGCATCACCGGCCCGGGCGCCTCGCTCGGCGTGCACTACCGCAACGCGCTGCAACTGGTCCCCAAGACGCTGGGCGGCGTACCGGTGAAGTACATCGTGCTCGACGACGCTTCCGATCCGACCAACGCGGCGAAAAACGCGCGCAAGCTGGTGAGCGAAGACAAGGTCGACGTGCTGTTCGGCTCCAACGGCGTGCCCAACGCGCTGCAGATCGCGCAAGTGGCCGCTGAAACCAAGACGCCGATGCTGGCGATGTCGCCGATCGTCGTGGCGCAGGAACGCCAGCCGTGGGTGTTCGTCGTGCCGCAACCGACCGAGCTGATGATGAGCGCGGTGGCCGAGCATCTGAAAGCCACTAATACCAAGACCGTGGGCTACATCGGATTTTCGGATGGCTGGGGCGATCTGGTGCTGAAGGCGCTCGAGTTCCACGCGGCGAAATCGGGCTACAAGGTCATCACCAATGAACGCTATGCGCGGGCGGATACCAGCGTGACCGGTCAGGTGCTCAAACTGATGGCCGCAAAACCCGATGCAGTGGTGGTCGGCGGATCGGGCACCGGCGGCGCGCTGCCGCACATCGCGCTGGCCGAGCGCGGCTACAAGGGACGCATCTATCACAACCACGGCACGGTGAACGCCGAGTTCGTGAAGGTGGGTGGCAAGTCGGTGGAAGGCGCGATCGCACCAACCGGCCCGGTGGTCGTGCCTGAAGATCTGCCGGCCAACTTCGCCACCAAGAAAATCTCCGAGGAGTTCATCAAGCGCTACGAATCGACGTTCGGTGCTGGCAGCCGCAACGCGTTCGCCGGCTACGCGTACGACGGCTATCTGTTGCTCGATGCGGCTGTTCCGGTCGCGGCCAAGAAGGCCAAGCCCGGCACCGCCGAATTCCGCGACGCGCTGCGCGTGGCGCTCGAAGGGGTGAAGAACGTCGTCGGCACCCATGGCGTGTACAGCATGAGCGCGACCGACCACAACGGGCTGGACGAGCGCGCTCGCGTACTGGTGCGCGTCGAAGGCGGCACGTGGAAGCTGCTGAAGTGATGTGACACCCGAGATCGCTCTGTGGCTGGTGCAGGACGGCGTCGTCAA
>CADECO010000237.1:6332-9133 GCA_902825905.1 uncultured beta proteobacterium | reverse complement strand
GATCGTCTTCGTGCACAAACCCACCAGCCGGAAGTGCACGGCGGCCGCGCAATCCACCGCAGTGAACGAATCGCCCGCCACGTACGGCGCGAACCGGGCGATCTGCTTGAACGCGCGCAACCCCTTGGCCAGGTCCTTCTGCGTGAGCGACTTCATGCTATCGGAGGCCTGGCCGCCGAAAAAAGCCGCGCCGTACAAGCGGCGCGCGACCAGCTCGACGTTCAACTCCAGCACCGCCATCAGCTCGCGCACGTGGGCGCGTTGCAGCGCGTCGCGCGGATACAGCGGCCGATCGGAATATGCGTCATCGAGGTATTCGAGGATGACCGATGACTCGGTCAGGGTCCGGCCATCGTCCAGCTCGAGAAACGGGATCCTGCCCATCGGCGAGCGCGCGAGCATGGCCGGCTCCTGCGAGACCATGCAGTACACCTCCTCGAACGGCAGGCCCTTCTCAAGCAAGGCCAGCTTGACCTTGTTGTAGTAGTTCGAGCGGGCGATGCCGTGGAGTTTGAGCATCGCTCAGGCCTTGGGGATCGACGCGTGCCGCCCCAGTTCGCCCTTGGCGATCGACTGGCGGTGCACCTCGTCGGGACCGTCGGCGAAACGCAGCGTGCGGTTCCAGGCGTACATGTAGGCAAGCGGGAAATCGTCGCTCATGCCGCCGCCGCCATGCACCTGCATCGCCCAATCGATGATCTTGCACACCACGTTCGGGGCGAGCACCTTGATCATCGCGATCTCGCCGCGTGCGGCCTTGTTGCCGACCGTGTCCATCATGTAAGCGGTCTTGAGCACCAGCAGCCGCGTGCTCTCGATCATGATGCGCGACTCGGCGATGCGTTCGTGCCACACGCCCTGCTCCGAGACGTACTTGCCGAAGGCGAAGCGCGACTGCGCGCGCTTGCACATCAGCTCGAGGGCGCGCTCGGCCTGCCCGATCATGCGCATGCAGTGGTGGATGCGACCCGGCCCGAGGCGCCCTTGTGCGATCTCGAAACCACGCCCTTCGCCCAACAGGATGTTCGAGGCGGGCACGCGCACGTTCTCGAACGTGGTCTCGGCGTGGCCGTGCGGGGCATCGTCGTAGCCGAGGATGTTGAGCGGGCGCACCACCTTGACGCCCGGCGTGTCGGCCGGAATCAGGATCATCGACTGCTGCGCGTGGCGCGCGGCGTCGGGATTGGTCTTGCCCATGAAGATGTAGATCTTGCAGCGCGAGTCCGGCGCCCCCGACGACCACCACTTGCGGCCGTTGACCACGTAGTCGTTGCCTTCGCGGCGGATGGACGACTGGATGTTGGTCGCGTCGGACGATGCGACATCGGGTTCGGTCATCGCGAAGCACGACCGGATCTTGCCCTCCGACAACGGCACCAGCCACTGTTTCTTCTGCTCCTCAGTGGCATAGCGGATCAGCGTCTCCATGTTGCCGGTATCGGGCGCCGAGCAGTTGAAGACCTCGGGTGCCCAGTGCACGCGGCCCATGATCTCGCACAGCGGTGCGTACTCGAGGTTCGATAGTTGGCCGCCGTGGCCCTTCGGCCACCACAGATTCCACAGGCCGGCCTCGCGCGCCTTGGGCTTGAGCTCGTCGATGAGCGGAATCGGCGCCCAGCGCTTGCCCGCCTTGGTGTTCGCTTCCAGATCGTGGTGGTAGCGCGCCTCGTTGGGATAGATGTGCTTGTCCATGAACGCGAGCAGACGTTCCTGGTACGACTTGACGGTATCGGAATAGGAAAATTCCACGATGGGCTCCTGACGGAAGACAAACTGCGACAAAACGGCCGCAGATGAAGCAGATTAGCGCAGATCGTTTTCTAGGGGACTCACATCGCACGTGGACGGCACTCAAAGCCCCTGCATCGCGCGCTCGACGAACGACAGATCCCACGCATCCTCGAACTTGAATCCCGCCGGAATGCCCGGCTGGCCGAGCGTCTTCAGCTCTTCGCTCAGGAAATCGACGTTGCGCTGGAAGTGTTCGCGCGTCGGCACCGGCGTCTTCATGTACATGCCGACGTTGTTGGCGAACGCCGCATCGAACAGCGTCGGGTCGAGATCCTTGAAGTAGCTTTTGGCCCAGGTCTTGAACGCTTCGCGATCGGCGTGCATCGCCTTGAGCGCGAGTGCGATGCCGCGACAGTAGGCCGTCAGCTCCTTGGGTTTCTCTTTGATCGTCTTGTCGGTGACGCCGGCGGTAATGTAGAGGTAGCTCACCAGCTCCGGCGGCGGATTGGTCACCATGTTGAACAGGTACGCGCCGCCGAACTTCTGCACGGCGACGTCCGAGGTCGGTGACGACAGGCAGAAGCCGTCGATCTGCCCCTTGTCGAACGCCGCGATCATCGCGCTCGGCCCACCTTGCACCGGCACCAGCTGCGCGTCGCGATCCGGATCGATCTTCGCCCTGCGCATGAGATAGCGCGTGAGCTGATCGGGGCCGGCGCCCGGGCCGGTCGTACCCATCTTCAGCCCCTTCATCACGGCCGCCTTCGCTTCGACCGCCGAGCGCTCCGTCACGTTTGCCTTGTCCGCGAACTGTTTCTTCACCACCACGTTGGAGGCGAACTTGTCGACGAAGCCGCAGATCATCTTCACCGGCTGCTTGCGGATCTGCACGCGCATGTTCTGCGTCGGCGCGCCGAGCAGGACATCGGCCGCCCCCGAGAGCAGCGCATCCTGATTGACGCCGCGATTGGTCGCCGCCAGTTCGACCGTGAGGCCTGCCGAATCGAAATGCCTGCCCTGCGCGGCATAGTCCTCCGGACTCCATAGCCAGGAGCGCGCGGTCGAGCGCA
>CADECO010000237.1:1743-6232 GCA_902825905.1 uncultured beta proteobacterium | reverse complement strand
CCCTGCGCGGCATAGTCCTCCGGACTCCATAGCCAGGAGCGCGCGGTCGAGCGCAATGAGTTGAGTTTGAGGCCGCCGGCCTGCGCGTGCGCCAGCCGCGGGAACGCGCCGAAAGCGGCCACACTGGCAATGCCCTTGAGAATCAGTCGTCGTTCGCTATCACGATGCATGGGTGGATCCTGAATGTGTTTTTGATATATCGCGATGGGTGGATCGCGCCGGCGTAGATCACGCTCCGCGCGTCACAAGCACACCGGGCATTCGTCAGGTGCCGCCGCGGTCGTTCCCTGTGGTAACGCGCATGCGCCGCCGACGTACGCATCGACAATCGCGGGAATCAGCGCCGGCCGCTCGGTGCGCTTGCGCTCATCGAGCATTGCGCCGGCCCTCACGGCAGCCACAGCAGTGCGAAAGCCCGCCCGCGACGATTCGATCACCGGCACCGGACAACGTGCCGCCACCGCCGGGCCGATCGGCGCCATGCAGGTGCAGCCGAGCACGATCGACTGCGCACCGTCGTCACGCACCGCTCGCTGGCACTCGGCGACGATGCGATCGATGATCGCCCCTTCGCGTCGGCCCATGCGCTGCTGGACGCCGTCGGCGGTCGTGAGTCGCGCGAGTTCCTCCTCGGGCGAGATGTGGCGCACGCCGAGGCACGCCTGTCCCGCGGCGGTCATGCGTGTGCGCTCGTCATAGAGAAACTTCATCGACGGCGGCCACACCGTCACGATCGAGAAGCGCCGTCCGCCCTGCGCGGCTTCGATCATGGCGGCTTCACCCGCGCCGATCACCGGAATGCGCAGCACCGAGCGCATCGCCTCGATGCCGTAGTCGGCATAGGTGTTGATGAACACCGCATCGCAACCAGCGGCTGCGGCGCGCTGTGCCATGTCGACGTAGGCCATATCGACCACCAGCCGGTCGTAGGGGTTGGATGCGAATCCGGCGACGCGCGAAGTGATCAGCTCGGCCTGCACGCCGTCGAGCGCCAGCTCGATCAGATGGGCGGGCATCTCGTTCGTGCGTGTGCCGCTGCCCAGCACTGCGATGCGAATACTCATTGTTGGCTCCTTCAGTTCGCGCGTCAGTTCGATTGCGCGCTGCGCAGCACCTGCCCCGGCAGCTTACGTCCGGCAGGCCAGGCTTCGCCCGGCGGCGGCAGCTGATCGCCGTTGACGATGACGGCGTGGATGCCACTCGGCCTCGAAATGAGCCGGTCGGCGCCCGCCGGCAGATCGTGCACGCGCTCGAGCGGCCCTGCACCTACCGTCGCCGGATCGAACACCACTACGTCGGCGGGCATACCCGGAGCCAATCGACCTCGGTCGGCAATGCCGAACACCTCGGCGGTGCGCCCGGAGAGCATGTGCACCGCCTGCTCCAGCGTGAGTGCGTTGCGCTCGCGCACCCATCGGCCTAACAGGTGCGTCGAGTAGCACGCATCGCACAGTTGCGACAGATGCGCGCCACCGTCGCCCAGGCCGAGCACGACATTGGGGTCCTGCAGGATCTCCTGCGTTTCGTCTTCCTCGAAATTCACCAGCGCCATCTTGAACTTGGTGCGCAGATTGCCCGCGAGCGCGAGATCGAGAATGCAATCGACCGGATGTACGCCGCGCGCCGCGGCAATCTCTTCGACCTTGCGGCCTTCGAGCGAGCGGTCTTCGGGGCATTGCGACACTTCGGTGTGGCGCCAAGCGGCACGGCGCGTATCGCCTTCGTCCTTGCCGCCGGTGAAGTAGCTGTCGCGTCCGCCGCGGCCGGCCACTTCTTCTCTGAACTGTTCGCGAAACGACGCGTCGGCGTAGATTTCCTTGAGCCTGGCCTCGTCCTTCGCCTTGCGCACCGGTTCGAACAGCCTCCATGTATCGAACACCACCGGCGAGCGAAAATCGAATTCGCTCACGATCGGCCGGCACGCGGTCTGCGGATAGATCTTCATGCCCTGGGCGATCAGCTCACGGGTACGCGCCAGCGCCTCGCGATGCCGCCACGGCCCGAGCTGGCGCGACATCAGCGCGGTCCAGCACACCGGTCGGCCGCTCGCCCGATGCATCGCGATGTAGTCATCGAACTGCGGCTCGCGCAGCGTGTTGTAGTGAATGATGCCGGTGCCGGCCTCGCCGACTGCGCGCGCCAGCGCCTGCATCTCTTCCTTGTCGGCCAGACGGCTGGGCACCGGCTTGCCGTCGAAACCGACGTGCACCGGCGAGACCGAAGTGGCGAACGCGATCGCGCCGGCGCGCATGGCCTCGCGCACGATCGCCTGCATCTGCGCGAGCTCATCGGGCGTGGCCTTGCGCTCCACCGCCGCTTCGCCCATCACGTACAGCCGGGTGGGCGTGTGGCCGATCATCGCGCCAACGTTGATCGCCGTGCCACGCTGCTCGATCGCGCGCAGATACTCGGGGAAGGTCTCGAACGGCCAGTCATCACCGAGCCCGGCTTCGAGCGCAGCCAGACTCATCGCCTCGACGCGCTCCAGCGTGCGCAGGATCAGCTTGCGTCCCGACGGACGCGTAGGCGCCACCCCGAACCCGCACGCGCCCATCACCACGCTGGTCACGCCATGCCAGGGCGAGATGGTGAGCAGCGGATCCCCCAGCACCTGCGCGTCGTAGTGGGTGTGGATGTCGACGAAGCCTGGCGCAACGACAAGCCCATTGGCGTCGATCGTGCGCTTGGCCGCATCGGGCGCGTGGCCCAGCGCGACCACCTTGCCGTCGCGAATGCCGACGTCACCATTGAAGCGCGGCGCCCCGGTGCCATCGACGATGGTACCGCCTTTGATTTTCAGGTCGTACATTTACCTCTCCAAAGCGCCCCTCAACCGCGCCAGCGCAGCAGATGCCGCTCCAGCCGCTTCAAGCCCGCATTCAACACGATCCCGGTCAGCGCGAGGATCACCAGCCCCGCGAACACGCCGGCGGTGTCGAACAGCCCCGCCGCCTGGCCGATGAGAAAGCCGATGCCGCGATTGGACGAGATCAACTCGCCCACCACCGCGCCGATCAGCGCATACGGCACCGACACCTTGAGTCCGGTGAGCACCCACGCGGCGGCCGACGGAAATACCACATGGCGCAACAGCTGCCAGCGGTTGGCGCCCATGATGCGCGTGGCGTGAATGTGCAGCGGATTCACGTCGCGCACGCCGGCGAACGTGTTGAGGAAAACCAGAAAGAACACGATCAGCGCCGCCATCGCGATCTTCGATTCGATGCCGATGCCGAACCACATGATGAGCAGCGGTGCGAGCGCGATCTTGGGCATGCAGTAGACCGCGGTGATGTACGGATCGAACAGCTGCGCGAGCGTGTCGGAGCGTCCAAGCACGAAACCCACCGCGAAGCCGAGCAGCGCACCGATCACGAAGCCCAGGATCATCGCCTGGAACGTATAGCTGAACGCATTCACCAGCGTGCCGTTGCCCGCCCATTGCCACAGCTTCGCCGCCACGGCGAACGGCGAGCTGACGTAGAACGGATCGATCAGGCGGCCCGATACCAGCTCCCACACGAGCAGGATCGCCACGCCGATGCCCAGCTGCCCCAGCCGCAGCCCCCAGCGCCGTCGCGCTTCGGCCAGCTCGGCCTGCTCCACCGCGCGCGAACGCGGCGCGATGATCGCTTCGGCGCTTTCCATCGTCATGACCGGCTCGCCGCGGCGACTTCCGGTGCCAGCAGATCCCACAGCTCGGTGTGCAAGGTGCGGAACGCGTCGTCGAACTGGATACGCAATGGATCGCGCGGCCGCGCAATGTCGATCTCGCGCACCGCCTTGATCCGCCCGGGTCGCCCGGAGAACACGATGACGCGATCGGCCAGCGTGATCGCCTCGGCCAGATCGTGCGTGACGAACACGATCGTCTTGCGCGCGCGGCCCTGCGTTGATGTCGGTGTCGATGGCGAGGCACCCGAGCGTTCCCATACTTGCAGCAGCTCGGCTTGCATGACGAGCTTCAGCTGCGCATCGAGTGCGCCGAATGGTTCGTCCATCAGCAGCGTGCCCGGGTCATAGGCGAGCACCTGGGCGAGCGCGACGCGTTTGCGCATCCCGCCTGACAACTCACTCGGAAAATGGTGGCGGAACTGCTCCAGCCCGACGAGCGCGAGCATCTCGTCGACGCGCCGCGCGATCTCGGGTGCCGAGGCGCCGCGCAACATCAGCGGCAAGGCGATGTTCTGCTCGGTGGTGCGCCACGGCAGCAGGCTGTCCTGCTGCGTCATGTAGCCCACGGCCGTGTTGATGTCGGTGATCGCGCGCCCTTCGTGCTTCACCGTTCCGCTCGAAGGCGAGACGATGCCGGCGATCATGTTGAGCAGGGTCGACTTGCCGCAGCCCGACGGCCCCACCAGCGCCACGAATGCGCCGTCCTCGATAGTGAGATCGATCGGCGACAACGCCACCACTTCGCGCCCGCGCGCGACGAAGCTCTTGGTGACCGCGCCGATCTCGATCATTCGGCCTTCGCTCCGGTGGCGCG
>CADECO010000237.1:0-1643 GCA_902825905.1 uncultured beta proteobacterium | reverse complement strand
CGCGGGCGAGCGCTTGGTGGAGGCCATGGCGAGCATGCGCAGGCGCCCGTCGCGAATGAACGGGCCGGCGGTGATGTAGGACGAAAACAGCAGATCGACGCGCCCGGCCACCAGTTCGGTCGTGGCCGCGGCCGCGCCCTTCATCGGCACGTGCACCAACGGCACGCCCGCGACCTGCTGAAACATCGCGCCCTGCAAATGCCCGCCGGTGCCGATGCCCTGCGAGGAGTAACTCAGACCGCCGGGTTTGGTCTTCGCGAGCGCGACCAGCTCTTTCAACGTCTTGGCCGGACTGTCGGCCGGCACCACCAGCACGCTCGGAAACGACATGAACGGCGTGATCGGGCGGAAGTCTTTGACCGCGTCGTACGGCAGCTTGTCGTACAGGCTTGGGTTGATCGCGTGCGTGGCCATGTGGCCGACGAACAGCATGTGGCCGTCGGGCGCGCTGTTCTTCACCGCGATCGCCGCCACCGAACCGGCGGCACCTGCCTTGTTCTCCACCACTACCGGCTGGCCGACGCTGGCCGCGAGTCGTTGCGCGATCAGCCGCGTCGACTTGTCGGTGCTGCCTCCGGGCGGAAACGGCACCACGAAGGTGATCGGCTTGCTCGGGAAGACGGCAGCAGTCTGCGCTTGCGCGACCGTGCCGATGCCGATCGACGCGAGGGTGCACACACTGCCCAGCGCCATCGTCCAGGTACGCAACATCTCGATCCTCGTTCCTCGTCGTTGCTTTGCGTCAGTGCTTTTCGTCGGTGAACGCGCTGCGTTCAACCCGGTCGTTGCTGCATCCGCTCGACCAGCGCCCAGCCCATTTCGGCGAGCGGCTTGGCGCGCTTGCCGGCGTCGAACGCCTGATCGCTCGCGGCGGTGCCGTCGATCGCCCGCTTCATGATGCCCTGCAGGATCGCGCTCAACCGGAACATGTTGTAGGCCATGTAGAAATCCCAATGCGGGATCGACGTCCGCCCGGTGCGCCGGCAATACGCTGCAACGTATTCCTCTTCGGAAGGAATGCCGAGCGCGCGCAGATCGAGCCCGCCGATGCCGCGGAATGCGCCGGGCGGAATGCGCCAGCTCATGCAGTGATAGGAAAAATCGGCGAGCGGATGGCCCAGCGTCGACAGCTCCCAGTCGAGGATCGCCAGAATGCGCGGCTCGGTCGGGTGGAAGATCATGTTGTCCAGCCGATAGTCGCCATGCACCACGCTGGTCTCATCGCCGCCGGGGATATTGTGCGGCAGCCAGTCGATCAGATTGTTCATCGCCGGGACGTGCTCGGTCTCCGAGGCGCGGTACTGCTTGACCCAGCGATCGATCTGGCGCGCGAGGTATTGCCCCGGCCGGCCGAACGTTTCCAGGCCGACCGCCTTGTAATCGACCGAATGCAGCGCGGCCATCACGCGGTTCATCTCGTCGTAGATCGGCGCGCGCGCCGGCTGCGCGAGGCTGGGCAGCGCCTGGTCCCACAGCACGCGGCCATCGACCCACTCCATGATGAAGAACGCGCGGCCGATCACGCTCTCGTCGTCGCACAGCGCGTACATCTTCGGCACCGGAATGCCCGCCGCATGCAACGCCTTCATGACGCGATGCTCGCGATCGACCGCGTGCGCCGAGGGCAGCAGCTTGGCCGCAGG
>CADECO010000236.1:2000-9138 GCA_902825905.1 uncultured beta proteobacterium | reverse complement strand
GGCGCGATAGCCATAGGTGATGCCGCGCTGCGCGTGTGCCCAGCGCATGCGATGCGGCTGCACGATGCCTTTGGGCGTGCCGGTCGTGCCCGAGCTGTAGATGATGTTGAACGGCGCATCCGGCTTCAGCGTCACCGGCTGCGGTTGCTCGGCAGCATCGATCCAGCGCGCGAGCGACGCGGCATTCAGATCGACCAGCCTGGCGCGCACCGCGGGCAACTTCGCCGCCAGCGCTTGTCTATTGTCCTGATCGAGGAACAGATGCGTCGCCTCGCTGTCGGCGATCATCGCGACAAGTTGATCGGGCGTTGCCGAGGGTGGCAGCGGTGCGACCACCACGCCCGCTCGCAGTGCACCGAGGAACACCGCCACGTAGTGCACGCTCGCGCGCGCGACGATCGCGATGGTTTCGCCCGCTCCGGTGCCATCCCGCTGCAGCGCGGCGGCACAACGATCGACGTACCGATCGAATTCCGCGTAGGTAAGGCGCTCGTCTGCATCGACGAGTGCAATCCGATCCGGCGAGTCGCGCCCGTGCAGTCGCACGAGGTCGGTGATCGAGCCGAACGGCCGGCCGAGCAGTTCAATGGCGGTCACGTCGAACCTGTCTCAGAGGGCGCGACGCGCTGAGGGCTTGAGGATGAGCCGCAGTCCAACCAGCAGCGGCAGCACCGCGAGCATGAGGTAGGCGAGACGATAGCTCGACGTGGTGCTGGCGATCAGATCGAACACGAGCGGCCCGAGCATGCCGCCCAGAAAACCGATGAACTGACCTCCACCGGTCGCGCGGCCGACGTCTTCGAGCTTTACATTGCGCGCGACCTCGGCGAAGAACAGTCCGTTCCAGCTCACTCCGGTGGCACCGAACAGCACGCTCACTACGAAGATCCATTCGATCGGCCATTGCGCGGTCCAGAAGCCGATTGCTCCGGCGCCAATCGCCATCGTCACGCCGAGCCAACCCAACAGCGCGGTGGGATTGCCGATCCGATCGGCGAGCGCGCCCCAGATCAGACGACCGGGAATCGCCGTGATCTGCGCCGCCGAGTAGACCAGCCCCGCGGTGACCAGCGAGAAGCCGAGCCGCACATGCAGCAGCGACACCATGAACACCAGCACCACCCACTGGATCAGGACGAACGCGAAGCACGCGAGCGCCAGATCGCGTAGCACCGGATGGCGCCAGGTCATCTCCAGCGCCGCTCGCATCTGCCGCGTGACCGTGGTCACGTCGAGGCGCGCGCTGCGATCGCGCTTGGCGTCGTAGTCGGCGCGCAGCGATTGCAGCGCCATGACCGCAACCAGATATACCGCGGCGGCCATGAGCAGCGAGTAGCGCCAGCCCACGGTGAGTGCCAGCACCGGGATCACCGCACCGGCGATGCCACCGCCGATCGGCACGCCGGTTTGCTTGGCCGCGAGCACGAACGAGAGGATCCGCCGCGGTGCGCGTTCGACCAGGATGTGCGAACTCACCGGCCCGGTGAAACCGTTGCCCAGACCGACCAGCGCGGCGGTAGCCACCAGCATCGGCAGCACGCCCAGGGCGCCACTCGCCAGACCGATTCCCGATGAAAGCAGGCCGAGCTGCACGGTGCGCAGCGGCCCCATGCGCGCGATGACACCGGAGCACGCCAGGCCGGAGACCATCGCCACGAAATACGCCATCGTGACGAACACGCTGACGCGTTCGGGTTGCACGTCGAAATCCGGTGCGACGATCGGCGCATACACCGCGGCCGAGTGCAAGGCGAAAGCGGTGAGCGATTGCATGCCCACCGTCACCGTCAACGGTATCAGCACCGACTGCCTGGGTTCACTTGCTGCGCCCGATTCGGGCGTCGTGGTGCTCATCGAACGGCGTGTGCCTCGCTCATTGCGTCGATTGAGTGTGAGTGCACGAATCGAGTGGGCGAACTCAGTGTGCGAACTCAGTGTGCGAAGAACGCCTTGAAGGCATCCACAGCCCGATCGATGCCGGCTGCGTCGACATCCAGATGCGTCACCAGCCGCAGCCGTGGGCCGGGCAGGGTTCGCACACCCCGCTCGCGCACGAACGCACCGAGTGCCTGCGCGCGTTCGGCCGGCACGCGCACGAACACCATGTTGGTGTGCGCACTATCGACTTGCAGCGGTTCGATGCCGCGCAAGCCTTGCGCGAGGCGTTGCGCGTTGGCGTGATCGTCAGCCAGCCGCGCGACGTTGTGCTCCAGCGCATACAGGCCCGCCGCGGCGAGAATGCCCGCCTGCCGCATCGCGCCGCCAAGAATCTTGCGCGCTCGCACTGCACGCTTGATCAGTTCGCGCGAACCCACCAACACCGTGCCGGCGGGCGTGCCCAGACCCTTCGACAGGCACGCCGACACCGAATCGAAGCCGCGGCACAGATCGCGCACCGGCATGTTCAGTTGCGCGGCGGCATTGAATACGCGTGCGCCATCCAGATGCACCGACAGCCCGCGACGCTTCGCCAGTTCCAGCGCCGATTCGAGATAGGCGCGCGACACCACGCGACCGCCGATCGTGTTTTCCAGCGCGAGCAGGCGCGTTCGCGCGAAGTGCGGATCATCGGGCTTGATCGCCGCTTCGATATCGGCGAGTGCGATGGTGCCGTCGGGCTGATTGCTGATCGGTTGCGGCTGGATGCTCCCCAGCACCGCGCCGCCGCCCGCTTCATAGCGATAGGTGTGCGCTTCCTGGCCGACCAGGTACTCCTCGCCGCGCTGGCAGTGACTCATCAACGCCGCCAGATTCGATTGCGTGCCGGACGGAAAGAACAATCCCGCCTCGAAGCCGAACAGCTCCGCTGCGCGCGCCTGCAAACGCTGCACCGTCGGATCGTCGCCCAGCACATCGTCGCCGAGCTCAGCCGACATCATTGCCGCGCGCATGGCGGCGCTCGGCTGTGTCACGGTGTCGCTGCGCAGATCGACCCATCGGGTATCGGTGATCGCCATGAAATGGATTCTCCGGGCTATTCGAACATCGCCAGCATCGGTGGCACGTTGCGGCGGATGAGCGTGTTGCGTGCATCCACCAGCGTCTTCTGATCGAGCTCTTCGAGTATGCGCACCTCGCCGCCCGCCAGCACCGCGATCGGTACGCCGTCGCGATAGAGCAGCCGGTTGGTGGTCAGCGCGGCGAGCTTCGGTCCGGGCGTGAGTACGCCCAGCAAATTGAGCGGATCGGCGCCGCTCACTGCGATCAGCGTGCCGTCGCGCTCGCGCTTGCGGGTGTCGCGCAGTGCATTCAGCGCATCGGGCAGCGCGAACTGTTCACCGGAGATGCCTTCGACGAAGCGGCCGCCGCGAATCTCGCCGCGCGCCTCCAGCCGTCGATAAACACGGAGCAGTTCGCGCCACGGCGGCAGCCAGGCCGCTTCGCGTTCGAGCAGCCGCCAGAACACCACGCCGTAGCGCTTGAGCAAGGTGTGTGCGACGTGTTCGGCGATTTCTGCGCCTGCATGCTGCGTCGGGCCCGAAGCGGCATCGCCGCCGTCGGTCGGCATACTTCGCCGGCGGGTGAGCGACCAGCGTCCGGCGTCTTCGATGCCGAACAGCGCGGTGCGACGTCGACGCGTGTGGCTGCCGCTGGCGCGCCTGCGATCGGACGGAACCAGCAGCGCGCGCAGGCCGATGAAGCCGTCGGCGCTGACCAGACCGTGCGCGGTGAGATCGGCGAGCGCTTCTTCCAGCTGCGCCGGCAGCAGGCGCGTGGCCGCGGCGATCTCTTCGAAGAACGACGCGCCATGTTCGTGCAGATACTGCGCGACTTGCTGGCTGCGTGCGGCAAGGTTCGTCGTGTCGTTGCCGACAGCGAGCGTCAACCACGCAGCGAGATTGCGGCGTGACAGCAACGCGATCGGCGTGGTGCGCACCGGCGCGATCGCGCGATCCTGCGCGGGCTTGGGCGTCGACAGACGCAGCCATGCCACGCGACCGGCGAGACTGAGCTCATCGAGCCACGCCGGGTCGTACTTGTCGACGCGCGCCGGCAGCACCTCGGTCTCCCAGGCTGCGGCGGGCACTTCGAAGCCCTCGAGCTGTGAGAGCACCGCCGCCACCGCATCGGGGCCTTCGCCGCGAACACCCGGATCCACCCGCTGCCAGCGCAACAGGAAACGCAGGAAATCGCGCGCGGCTACCGGTTCGATCTCCTGCCGCAGCCGATTGACGGTGTAGCGGTGGATGCGTGCAAGCAGATGACGATCGCACCATTCGGTCTCACGCGCGGCGTCCTGCGCATCGGGCGACACGGCCGGCGAGGCGCTCATCGAAAAGCGACCGCGCATCACCGAGCCTTCGACTTCGAGGCGCGTCAGCGCGGCCACCACCGCGCCCAGATCGATCGCAAGTGACGCGGCAAGCACGCCTGCGGTGACCGGACCGAGCGCGCCGAGCCGGTCGCGGATCACTTCGATCAGCGCATCCTCGGCAAGCCATGCGACCGTGCGAAATTCCTCGGGCACCTCCACCGGCGGAGTCGCTGCGACATCGGGAAAGATCGCACGCAACACCGGCAGCCGCTCCGCGGCAACCAGCAGAGTGCGCTGCGAGGCGACGGCGAGCCAGGCGGCGCGCCGGGCGCCGATCAACGTCTCCGCCATCGATTCCCAACCCGCGGCGCGCAGCTCGTGCCGATCGAGAAAGCTCAAACCGAGCAGCGCGTCGTGCAACTCATCGGCATTGCGCGGCGTGGGCCAGACCTCTTCGCGCACGCGGGCGATCGCGGCGGGATCGAGCCGGCCCAGATCGTTGGCGGTTTGCGGATCGAGCCAACGCCTGGCCATCACGGCCTGCGTGCGACGTTCCTCGAGCGGCGCGTCGTCGAGGAACGCGTACGGGCGGGCCGACAGGATCTCCAGCGCGAGCGGCGAGGGTTCGGTGAGATCGCGCGCCAGCACGCGGATCGTGCCGGCCTCGATGCCGCGCAGCACCTGCTCCAGGCCGTCGATGTCCATCACCTCGCGCAGGCAATCGGCGATGGTCTGCGCCACCAGCGGGTGATCGGGCACTTCGCGATCGCCGACGATGTTCTCGCCACAGGCCACCTGATCGGGAAACACCGTGGCGAGCAGGTCTTCGGCCTGCATGCGCTGCAATTGCGGCGCAACCTTGCGGCCGCCTCGAAAGCGCAGCAGTGCGAGCGCGATCGAGGCGTTCCAGCGCCAGCGTGTCGGGAACATCGGCGCATCGAGCAGCGCCTGGATCAACAGCGGCCGCACCGTCTTCGAAGACAGATAGTGCGCCACCTCCATCAACTCGAAGCTGTGGCTGGTCGACAGCGACAGCACGATCGCGTCTTCGATCGCGGCAGCTTGCAGCTCGAAATTGAATTTGCGACAGAACCGTTTGCGCAGCGCCAGCCCCCAGGCGCGGTTGATGCGGCTACCGAACGAAGAGTGGATCACCAGCTGCATGCCGCCCGACTCGTCGAAGAAGCGCTCCAGGATCACGGTGTCGGACGTGGGCAGCGCACCGAGCGCCGCATGCGCCGAGACGAGGTAATCGGTGAGCTGCTCGGCCGCATCCGCGCCGATCTGCATCGCCGCTGCGAGCGATTCCCTGGGGCTCGTCGGCGCGTCGACAACCGTCTGCCGCAGCCGCACCACTGCGTCCGAAAGTTCCTTCGTCCGCCCCGGCGCTTCGCCGAACCAGAACGGGATGCCGGGCGGCGCGCCCTTGGCATCTTCGACGCGAACGGTACCGCGCTCCACACGCAGGATGCGATACGAGGTGTTGCCGAGCTGGAACACGTCGCCCGGCAGGCTTTCGATCGCGAAGTCTTCGTTGACGGTGCCGACCACGTGCGCCTGCGGCTCCAGCATCACGGTGTAGTCGGCGGTGTCGGGGATGGTGCCGCCGGAGGTGACGGCCGCGATCGACGCGCCGCGCCGCGCGCGCAGCACGCCGCCGACCGCATCACGATGGATGTGAGCGCTGCGCCGGCCGAACCGGGTATGGAAACCCTCGGCCACCATGCGCACGACTTCAATGAACTGTTCGCGCGTGATCGCGCGATACGGATACGCGCGACGGGCAAGGTCGAGCAACGACTGCTCGCTCCAATCCTGCTGCGATACCTCGGCGACGATCTGCTGTGCGAGCACATCGAGCGGCGCATCCGGAATGGCAATGCGATCGAGCTCGCCGCGATGCACGCTGTCGAGCAGCGCCGCGCACTCGACCAGATCGTCGCGCGACAACGGAAACAGCCTGCCTTTGGGCGTGCCACCGACTGCGTGGCCCGAGCGCCCGACTCGCTGCAGGAAGGCGGCAATACCGTGCGGCGAGCCGAGCTGGCATACCAGATCGACATCGCCGATATCGATGCCCAGCTCGAGTGAAGCGGTAGCCACCAGTGCTTTCAACTCGCCACGCTTGAGGCGCTGCTCCGCGTCGAATCGTTGCGTGCGCGACAGGCTGCCGTGATGCGCGGTGACGTGCTCCTTGCCCAGGCGCTCCGAAAGATGGCGCGCGGCGCGCTCGGCCAGCCGCCGCGTGTTGACGAACACCAGCGTGGTGCGATGTTCGCTGACCAGTTGCGCGAGTTGGTCGTAGAGCTGTTCCCACACTTCGCCCGACATCACCGCGCCGAGCGGCGTGGGCGGCAGCGCGATGGCCAGATCGCGTTCGCGCACATGGCCCGTGTCGATCACCGTGCACGGCGGTGGCGACGCGGCCTCGCGCCCACCTCCCACCAGAAATCGCGCGATCTCCTCGATCGGTTTCTGCGTGGCCGAAAGCCCCACGCGCACCAGGCGATCATCGGTCAGCGCCTGCAGACGCTCCAGCGACAGCGCCAGATGCGCACCGCGCTTGTTCGGCGCGAGTGCGTGGATCTCGTCGACGATCACCGTGCGCGTCGTGCGCAGCATGTCGCGTCCGGACTTGCTGGTGAGCAGGATGTAGAGCGATTCGGGCGTGGTGACGACGATGTGCGGCGCGCGCTTCTTCACCCGGCTGCGTTCGGCCTGCGAGGTATCGCCGGTGCGCACCCAGGTGCGGATTTCCGGCGGCGCGATCCCCGATCGCTCGAGCGCCGCGCTGATGCCGGCAAGCGGCGCTTCGAGGTTGCGTTGGATGTCGTTCGAGAGCGCTTTCAGCGGCGAGACGTAGACGACGCGTGTCTCGTCGGG
>CADECO010000236.1:0-1900 GCA_902825905.1 uncultured beta proteobacterium | reverse complement strand
TGAAACGATCGAAGCGGATGGTAACCCGAGGGCCGATGATCGGCGGTGCTAAGCTTCAAGGCACTCGTCCCGCGGTTCTCGATTTGTACTTCGGTTTGGCACCTCGCAGGAGCAGCGACCATGTCGATCCAGATCACCGGCTATGACCACATCGTATTGCGCGTCAAAGATCTCGAGAAGATGATCGATTTCTACAGCAACGTGCTCGGCGCACAGGTGTTGTGGCGCCGTCCCGATTTCGGTCTGGTGCATCTGCGCATCGGGCCGGAGATGATCGATTTCGTGCCGGTCGACGGACCACTCGGCGTCAAGGGCGGCGCCGCGCCCAAGCCGTGGGGGCGCAATCTCGATCACTTCTGTTTCCGCGTGCTGCCGTTCGATCAGGACGCGATCGTGAAGCATCTCGAAGCGCAGGGCGTGAGAGTCGGTGAGATCCGCACCCGCTTCGGCTCGCAGGGCACCGGTGTGTCGATCTATCTGTCCGATCCCGAGGACAACATCGTCGAACTCAAGGGACCGGGCGACGGCAAGATGCCTGCTTGAACTTTCCCCAGCCCGGCTGCACGGGCTGCAACGCAACACTTCTCCGCGATGTTTCGCACACGTTCCAATCCATCCGACCGGAAAATTCAATGCGCGTAGTCATCCTCGACGATTACCAGGACATCGTGCGCCGGCTCGATGCGTTCAAGAAGGCAGCCGGCCACGACGTGAAGATCTTCAACGACACCGTCAAAGGCGTCGATGCGCTGGCTGCGCGTCTGGCCGATGCCGAGGCGATCGGCTGCATTCGCGAGCGCACGCCGATATCGGCCGCGCTGATCGAGCGACTGCCAAAGCTCAGGATGATCAGCCAGACCGGCAAGAACGCGCCCCACATCGATCTGGAAGCTTGCACGCGCCGCGGCATCGTCGTGAGCGGCGGCGGCGGTGGTGCGGCCGGCACGCCGGAGCTCACCTGGGCGTTGATCCTGATGGCAACGCGCCATCTGCCGTTCGAGATCAACGCGCTGAAGGCCGGACGCTGGCAATCGACGATCGGCCATGCGGTACGCGGCAAGACGCTTGGCATCTTCGGCTACGGCAAGATCGGCAGCGATGTCGCCAAGGTCGGCCGTGCGTTCGGCATGAACGTCATCGCCTGGGGGCGTGAAGGTTCGCAGGAGCGCGCGACCAAGGACGGCTTCGAACTGGCCAAGAGCAAGGCCGATCTGTTCGAGCGCGCCGACGTGCTCAGCGTGCACCTCATTCTGCGCGACAGCACGCGCGGCGTCGTTGGTGCTGAAGATCTTGCCCGCATGAAGCCCACCAGCCTGTTCGTCAACACCAGCAGGGCAGGGCTTGTCGCGCCCGATGCACTCGTCAACGCATTGCGCGCCGGACGGCCTGGATACGCGGCGGTCGACGTGTACGAAGACGAACCGGTGTTGGGGGCGGATCATCCGCTGCTCAAGATGGCCAACGTGATCTGCACCCCGCATCTGGGCTACGTCGAGATGGGCGGTTACGAGAGCTTCTTCAACGCGGTGTTCGATCAGATCAACGCCTTCGCCGCGGGTGCGCCGATCAACGTGATGAATCCCGAGGTGTTGAAGAAGTAGGGGCGGGCAGTAGAAGCAGACCTTCTTACGAACGCCGCCGTGTCGCCGTGACCTGGAAGAAAATCACGGCCGACACGACGATCACGCCGCCCAGGATCTGCAGCGCGCTGAGTCGTTCGCCCAGCGCCAGCCAGGCGATTCCCGCCACGAACACCGGCTCGAGATTCAGCACCATCGCCGATTGCGTCGGGCCCAACAGCGGCAGCAGCAGGAACAGGCCGGTGATGCCCATCGAGTAGCACAGCCCCAGCCCGACGATGCCGATCCAGCCGTGCGTGTTGTCGGGCAGATCGATGCTG
>CADECO010000235.1:2783-9205 GCA_902825905.1 uncultured beta proteobacterium | reverse complement strand
TCGAGCACGCGCGGGCCCGCCAGCGCGCCTTCCTTGGTGACGTGGCCGACGAACACCAGCGCCATCCCCTGATGCTTGGCCAAGCGCACCAGCTGCGCGGCGCACTCGCGTACCTGCGCGACCGAGCCGGGCGCGGAGGTCAGTGCCTCGGAATAAACGGTCTGGATCGAATCGACCACCGCGACTTCCGGACGCTCGGCCTCGAGCGTGGCGATGATGCGCTCGAGCTGGATCTCCGCGAGCAGTTGCACCGCTATCTTCGCCAATTGCAATCGCTGCGCCCGCAGCGCGACTTGTTCGGCGGATTCCTCGCCGCTCACGTACAGCACCTTGCGCCGCTCGCCCAGGGACCCGAGTGACTGCAGCAACAACGTCGACTTGCCGATGCCCGGATCACCGCCGATCAGCACGACCTGCCCGGCGACGAAGCCGCCACCGAGGGCGCGATTGAACTCTTCGATGCCGGTGTCGATCCGATCGGGTGTGGTAGCGCTGATCTCGGCGAGGTTGACGACCGGCGCGCGCTTGGCTGCGCCCGCGAACCGGTTCTGGCTGGGTCGCTCCGCGATGGCTTCCACCAGCGTGTTCCAGGCATTGCAATGCGGGCACTGGCCCTGCCACTTCGGTGATTCGCCGCCGCACTCGCTGCAGACGTGAGTCGTTTTCGCGGCCTTGGCTTTGCTCATGGTCGCTCGCGCACCGGCACGCGCGGCGCAAGCGCGCACAGCAGCTCGTAAGAGATTGTGCCCGCGGCAGCGGCCACCTCGTCGGCGGGCAGATCCTCGCCCCACAAGACCACCGGCGATCCCACTCGCGCTTCGCGCAGATCGGTCAGATCGACCGCGATCATGTCCATCGACACACGCCCGACCAGTCGGGTGCGCACGCCACCGACCAGGACTGGCGTGCCTGTCGGCGCGTGGCGCGGATAACCATCGGCATAGCCACACGCCACCACGCCCACTCGCATCGGTCTGTCAGCGACGAACGTGCCCGCGTAACCCACGCGCTCGCCGGCAGCAAGCGTCTGCACGCCGATGATCTCGCTTGACAGCGTCATGGCCGCGCGCAAGCCGAGTGAGGCGGCGCTCTGATCGGCGAACGGCGAGCCGCCGTACAGCATGATGCCCGGGCGCGCCCAGTCGCCCGCCGCCTGCGGATAGCGCAGCACCGTCGCCGAATTCGCCATCGAGCGCTGGCCTGGCAAACCCGCCGTGTGCGCCTGGAATCGCTCCAGTTGCGCGGCGATGCCGCTTGCACCATCGGCGTCCGCGAAATGGGTCATGAGCCCGATCTCGCGCAGCGCGGGGATAGCCGCGAGTCGAGCATGCGCCGCTCGAAAATCGCCGGGAGCTATTCCCAGCCGATTCATGCCGCTGTTCATCTTGAGGAACACGCGCGGCGGCATCGGCCCGCGCGCGAGCTCGAGCATGCGCACCTGCTCGAGCCCATGAACGACTGCTGCGATGTCGTGCTGCGCGAGAAGGGGAAGGTCCCCCGGCTCGAAGAACCCCTCGAGCAACAGCACCGGTTTGTCGCGGTAAGCCTCGCGCAACTGCAGCGCTTCATGCAGATCGAGCACTGCGAAGCCATCGGCGGCTTGCGCCGCGCGTGCCGCGCGCATCAGACCATGGCCGGACGCGTTGGCTTTCATGACGGCCCACAGTTTCGCCGACTCCGCCCGCGCCCTGGCTACCGATAGATTGTGGGCGATTGCCTTTGCGTCGATCCATGCGCTAATCGGTCTTGGCATGGACGGATCCTGACAGGGGCGGGCGACTCACGTTGCGCTGCGCAGTTGGTTACGCGGTAACGACACGGGATGGTTGACGGGGCGCCGATCAGCATGAACGACGCAATCCGTGTGCTAACCTTCGCGAGCGGTATTCAAACACAACAGCGGTAATCGAGGAGAACGTCAGCGTGCCCCGGCAACATGACCGGAGTACCTGGTGGACGCGCCCTTCATCAGCCAGCGCAAACAGCGCTGACGAACACACGATCGGCGCTGGCAGCGCGGACAACCACATACTCAAAACCGGCCGGCGCGGCTCCGGTCGACGACGTCCGAATTCACGCCCCCGAGCATCGAGGATCTGCCGAGGATGAAGCGCGGTTTCTACACGATCATGGCGGCGCAGTTCTTCTCGTCGCTCGCCGACAACGCGCTGCTCATCGCCGCGATCGCGCTGTTGCGCGAGCTCTCCGGCCCGGAGTGGATCGTTCCGCTGCTGAAGTTCTTCTTCACGGTGTCGTATGTGGCGCTCGCCGCGTTCGTCGGGGCATTCGCCGACTCGATGGCCAAGGGCCGGGTGATGTTCATCACCAACACCATCAAGATCGCCGGTTGCATCTCGATGCTGTGCTACGCGTTTCTCACGCCCAGTACGATCGAGCCCTATTTCATCGTGATCCTCGCGTACGCGATCACCGGCCTGGGCGCTGCCGCGTACTCGCCCGCCAAGTACGGCATCCTCACCGAGCTGCTGCCCGCTCATCAGCTGGTCGTGGCCAACGGCTGGATCGAAGGTCTGACCGTGGCATCGATCATCCTGGGTACGGTGCTCGGCGGCATGCTGGTCAGCCCGGCGATCTCGACGAAACTGCTCGCCTTCGATCTGCCGAGCATCGACACCGGCATCGACACCGGCCCCGAGGCGGCGATCGTGGTCATCGCGCTGGTCTATCTCGTCGCCGCGATCTTCAATCTGTTCATTCCCGACACCGGGGTGGATCGGCGCGCCATGAAGAAGAACCCTGCGTACCTGGTTCACGACTTCGCGCACTGTTTCAGACTGCTGTGGCGGGACAAGCTCGGACAGATCTCCCTGGCCACCACCACGCTGTTCTGGGGTGCGGGTGCGACGCTGCAGTTCATCGTACTCAAGTGGGCCGAGACGGCGCTCGGCATGTCGCTGAGCGACGCCGCGAAGCTTCAGGGTGTGGTCGCGCTGGGGATTGCCATCGGCGCGGTCGCTGCGGCGAAGGTAGTGCCGCTGCGGCGATCGGTGAACGTGTTGCCGATGGGCATCGCCATGGGCGTCATCGTGATCATCATGGTATTCGTGACCAACATCTGGGTCGCCATGCCGCTGATGGTGCTGATCGGCGCACTGGCCGGCTTTTTCGTGGTGCCGATGAACGCTCTGCTGCAGCACCGCGGCCACATCCTCATGGGCGCAGGGCGTTCGATCGCGGTGCAGAACTTCAACGAGAATCTGTCGATCCTGATCATGCTCGCGCTCTATGCCGGCATGATCTGGGGCGAGGTGTCGATCTATACGGTCATCGTGATGTTCGGGGTGTTTGTCGCGGTCACCATGCACTTCGTGCGCAAACGCCACGCGTACAACCAGGCCCAGGGCGACTCGCTGCACCTGATCGGCGAAGACAAGCGGCACTGACCGCAGCGCGGACCGCTCTAGCGCAGCACCACGGGCCGGTTCGGCAATTCGTTGGGGTTGTCGGGGTTGTCGCGGTCGGGCGGAAAGTGCTGAGCAAGCAGCGCGCTCACTGCACGCACACCCTCCAGCGCGCCGGATTCATAACGCCCCTCGCGAAACGCGCGCCGCATCGCCGCGCAAATGCCGGTCCAGCCGGACTCGCCCACGCGGCGATGAATGCCGCGATCGGCAACGATCTCGACGTGGCGATCGGCGAGCAATACGTAGATCAGCACGCCCGAGTTGTGCTCGGTATCCCACACACCCATCGAGCCGAACAAACGCACCGCGCGCTCGCGCGAACTGACGCCACGCAGCAGTAGCGGCAACGGCAGCGCCGATTCGACGACGAATCGCAGCTCGCCCATGTGAGCACGCTCGCCCTCGTGCACGGCCTGCTCGATCGCCGTAAGCGTGCGATTGGGAAACGCGCTGTGCACCGACCAGTAGTCGGTGATGAGATGTCGAAAGAAGCGTCGCATGGCTCGCGTCCGATCAGTCGTCCCAACTGCCCGAGGCGCCGCCGCCGCCGAAGCTGCCGCCTCCGCCGGACCAGCCGCCGATGTCCCCACCGCCCCAGCCACCGCCGCCGCTCGACCAACCCCCGCCGCCCCAGCCACCGGTCCACGGACCACGATAGCGGCCACGCCGGTTGCTGAATCCGCCGAGCATGCCCGCGAGCATCAGCGAGAACACGAACGCAAGCACGCCGACCGCAACACCCAGAAAGGTGATGCCCGAGATCAACCCCGCGCCGGTGCCAGCGACGCCCCCCACCATCGCCGAGCCCAGAAAGCGCCCGAAGATCGCCTTGAGCACACCACCCAAGACCACCACCAGCACGATGCCGATCAGCAGCAGCTCGAAGTAGTCGGTACCGACCTCGGTGCCGCGTTGCTCACCCGGCTGCCAGGGCGGGGGCAGATCCTCGCCCTCGATGCGTTTGACCAGCGCCTGCGTTCCGGCCCGCACCCCGCCATGGAAATCGCCGTTGCGAAAATACGGGTTCATGACGTCGCGCCGGATCTGATTGGCGACGATGTCTGGAATCGCACCTTCCAGTCCGTGGCCGACTTCAATGCGCGTCTTGCGGTCCTTGGTGACCACCAGCACGATGACGCCGTCGTCGGCCTTCTTGCGGCCGACCTTCGCTTTCTCCGCCAACCGGATCGAGTACTGTTCGATCGCTTCGGGCAGCGTGGTCGGCACGAATACGACCGCGATCTGGCTGCCCTTCTTCGCCTCGAACGCGCGCAATTCGGTGGCGAGCCGCTCGATCTGATCGGCGGTCAGCGTGCCGGTGGTATCGACGACCGGTGAGTTGAGCTCAGGCAGCGGCTGCAGGTCTTGCGCGCGCGCGAGTCCCGCAACCGCCAAGGCCAGCACCAGCACGCCGATCACGCCCCACGAACGCGGGCGCATCAACCCGCGCACGCGCGACCGCACGCGTTTCGCGACCGGCGCAGCGACGCGGGCGAAGCGAAGAATCAACACTGGGAGGATCGACACGGCCATCAGCGAATGTTCGCGATCAGAAGCGGCGCGGAATGACGCGACGCGCGGACCCGGCAGTTGAGGCCGGGTACCGTCGCTCCGATGGGCACGCTACTTCGCCGGTTCGGCTTTCTTGCCGAAGTCGATCTTGGGCGCGGTAGTGATCGCGCTTTCGTTCTCCACCGAGAAGTTCGGCTTGGCCGAATAGCCGAACATCATCGCGGTGAGATTAACGGGGAACTGCCGCACCAGCACGTTGTAGTCGTTCACCGTCTTGATATAGCGCGTGCGCCCGACCGAGATGCGGTTCTCCGTGCCTTCCAGCTGCGCCATCAGATCCTGGAACGTCTTCTGCGACTTCAGGTCGGGATAGTTCTCCACCACGGCGAGCAACCGCGACAAGGCGCTGGTCAGTCCTGATTGCGCATCCTGAAAACGCTTGAGCGCCTCGGGATTGTTCAACGTTTCAGGCGTCACCTGGATGCTGGTGGCCTTGGCGCGCGCTTCGACGACCTGCGTGAGGATCTGTTGTTCGGAGGCCGCCGCGCCCTTCACCGTCTCGACCAGATTGGGAACGAGGTCGGCGCGACGCTGATATTGATTCAGGACTTCCGACCACGCCGCCTTGACGCCCTCATCGCCGCGCTGAATGTCGTTGTAGCCGCAACCGGCCAGAGAGAGCGCAACCACCGCCAACATCGATCCGAGCAAACGCCGCATGTTCCTACTCCTTTTGTTGGTCCGACGCCCCGCAATATCGGGACGGATATCCGCAATTCAAGCTCGATCGGGAACCCGGATGTCGCTGGAGTTCCTGAGCCGACGCGCACCGCACCGAGCGCCACCGATTCAGGGGAGTTCGCGCATGGTCTTCACGGCAAACAACAGGTCTTCCCAGGCTTTGGCTTTGTCAGGAAGGCTGCGCAGCAGATAGGCCGGATGATACGTCACCACCGTGGGCACGCCTTGATAGCGAAACACCTTGCCGCGCATGCTCGAGATGCTCGCATCGGAGTTGAGCAAGGTCTGCGCGGCGAATCGGCCCATCGCGACGATGAGCCTGGGCTGGATCAGCGCGATCTGGCGGATGAGATACGGGCTGCATTGTGAGACTTCGTTCGGCTCGGGGTTGCGATTGTTCGGAGGCCGGCACTTCAGGACATTGGCAATGTAGACATTCGCGCCGCGCTCGAGCGTGATGGCGGCAAGCATGTTGTCGAGCAATCGGCCGGCCTGGCCTACGAACGGCTCGCCACGCGCATCTTCTTCAGCGCCGGGCGCCTCGCCCACGAGCATCCACTGCGCTTGGCGATCACCGACCCCGAACACCGTGTTGGTGCGCGACTTGCACAGACCGCAAGCCGTGCATTGCGCGACATTCGACTCCAGGGACTGCCAATCCATGTCGGCGATGCGCGCAGCGCGATCATGCGCAGGGAGCAGCGCCTCCGCCCGCGTCGGTTCGACCATATCCTGTGAGACAGG
>CADECO010000235.1:0-2683 GCA_902825905.1 uncultured beta proteobacterium | reverse complement strand
TCATAGCGCGCGACGCAGGACCAACGCGTCTTCACGTCCCCGTAGCGCCGGATAGTAACCACGGCGGGCGCCGATCCGTTCGAATCCCTCTCTTGCGTACATCGCCAGCGCACCGGCGTTGGACGGCCGCACCTCCAGCAACATCGCGTTCGCACCGGCGCGCCGGGCTGAATTGAACAGCGCCTCGAGCAACCGCGAGCCATGGCCCCGCCGCTGGTGCGCCGAAGCGATCGTCAGGTTGAGCAGATGCGCTTCGTCCACCGCCATCATCATCACCGCGTAGCCGATCAGTTGCGCGTTCTCGCGATACTCCCAGCACGCATAACCTGCTTCGATCGAATCGCGAAAGTTGCCGATCGTCCATGGGAATTCATAGCAGTCGCGCTCGATCGACTCGATCGCCGCCAGGTTCGCCGACTGCATCGGCACCATCGTCACCAGCGGCTTGGGCACCGCACTCATTGCGCTGCCACCTTCGCTGCACGCTCAGCCGAGGTGAGCGCGACCTTGTCACGCACATAGATCGGCAGCGCGTGTTCGGGGGCGACGCCTTCGCCACGACGCAGTGCGGCCAAAGCGAGCGCGAGCACCGCTCCGGCATGGGGATGCGTCGTATCGGCAATGCCCGCCAGACGCGGGCCGAGGCGCGCGCACAGCGTGTCGCGATAGAGGCCAAAGCCGCTCCCGCATCCGATCCACTGTCCAGCTCTCGGAACAGCAATCTCTGCAGGACGCGCCAATGCGGTCGGCAGCGACTCCCGCCAGGTGTCGCCCGCCAGTTCCCATCCAGCGTAGTACACCTCGTGCAGTCGCGCGTCGCTGATCGCGAGGACCGCGGCGTCGGACGATGCGGATGCTGCAGACCATGGTGACGATGGTGACGACGGTGACGATTCGTTCGTCGCGGTCACACAAGATTGCGCGAGAGCGTGCAGTGAATTCACCGCGACGACAGGCAGATCATGCGCGAGCGCGATCCCCTGCGCGACGCCGCAACCGAGTCGCACACCGGTAAACGCACCAGGGCCGGCACCAAACGCGACGCCGTGCAAGGCTGTGGTGGTGGCGCCTGCCGAGTCGAGCAATGTGCGCACGACATGCAGAATGCGTTCACTATGCGGGGCATCGGCGAAGTGCTCGACGCGCACCCGGCCGTCGATCGCCAGCGCCACCGACAGCCGCTCGGTGGACGTCTCGAACGCGAGGATGTTGAATGAAGTGAGGGAGGCGGACATCGCGAGCCGATTCTAACGGAGCGCCCTGCAGCGTCCCGATCCGGGTCGCTTGACGCCAGACACACCGGCATCGAACAATCGTCGCGATGTGCTGCCCGGTCGCGGCACCAAGATTCCAATCGACCCGGTAGCAAGCAGCACCGCCCCGAATTACCAGACCACCCCAGGACAACAGGAGCCCGACATGGCCGCCGCCCAAGGAAAAGTGATCATCACCTGCGCCGTCACCGGCGCGATTCACACGCCGACGATGTCGCCGCATCTGCCGATCACTCCCGAGGAGATCGCCGAAGCCTCGATCGGCGCGTGCAAGGCGGGCGCGGCCATCGTGCATCTGCACGCGCGCAACCGTCGCGACGGCAGTCCCACGCAGGATCCGAACGTGTTCCTCGAGTTCCTGCCTGCGATCAAGGCCGGCTGCGACGCGGTGATCAACCTCACCACCGGCGGCGCACCGACGATGACCACCGAAGAACGTCTGCAGCCCGCGCTCAAGTTGAAGCCAGAGGTGGCCTCGCTCAACATGGGCTCGATGAACTTCGGCCTGTACGAGATGCTCGGTCGCTACAAGGAGTTCAAGTACGACTGGGAAAAGCCCTATCTCGCCGGCAGCGACGAACGCATCTTCAAGAACACGTTCCGCGACATCGAGCACATTCTCAAGTCGTGCAGCGGCAACGACACGCGCTTCGAGATCGAGTGCTACGACATCGGCCACCTGTACACCTGCGCGCACTTCCTCGATCGCGGCCTGATCAAGCCACCGCTGCTCATCCAGTCGGTATTCGGTATCCGCGGTGGCATCGGCCCGCACCCGGAAGACGTGCTGCACATGAAGCGCACCGCCGATCGTCTGTTCGGCGATCTGTATCTGTGGTCGGTGCTGGGCGCAGGCCGCAATCAGATGTTCATCGCCGCGCAGTCAGCCGTGATGGGCGGCAACGTGCGCGTGGGCATGGAAGACAGCCTGTGGCTCGGTCGCGGACAGCTCGCCAAATCGAACGCCGATCAGGTCACCAAGATCCGGCGCATCCTCGAGGAACTCGGGCTGCAGGTCGCCACGCCCGACGAGGCGCGGCAGATGCTCAAGCTCAAGGGCCGCAACGCCGTCGATTTCTGAGCCCGCCGCACGCGCTACGAGCCACGCCATGAACCTGGCCAATCACGTCACCCGCATCGCCAAGCGCACGCCCGATCATCCCGCCATCCTGTTCGAGGAACGCGCCGTCAGTTACGGCGTGCTCGAGCTGTGTTCCAGCGCGCTGGCCGACGCGCTCTATCAGCACGGCGTGCGTCGTGGCGATCGCGTGGCGCTGTTCCTGCCGAACATCCCGGCGTTCGCCCTCACCTATCTCGCCACGCTCAAGGCCGGCGCGATCGCGGTGTCGATCAACGCGATCTTCAAGGCCGACGAGGTGAAGTACATCCTCAACGACTCGGGCGCGCGG
>CADECO010000234.1:1609-9248 GCA_902825905.1 uncultured beta proteobacterium | reverse complement strand
GCGCGGTCTCCTGCTCGGTTCTTGTTCAGGGGCTGCGATTGTTGCGCGAAATGACTGGTCCTCGCGCTGGAAGGTTGCGCGATATTCGCCCGCAGTCGCTGCGCGGCGTACGCGCTCGCTCAACCCAGCGCTTGTAGATCCGCGGGCGAGAGCCGGATCTGCGCGGCGCCGACGTTCTCCTCCAGATGCGCGATCGACCCGGTGCCCGGGATCGGCAGCATCACCGGCGATTTAGCCAGCAGCCAGGCGAGCGCGACCTGCGCCGGCGTCGCCCCCAGTCGCTCGGCCACACGCTTGATCTTGCCGGTGCGCAGCGACTGTCCGGCCCCGAGCGGATACCACGGGATGTAGGCGATATTCAGTTTCTCGCACGCGGCGAGCACGGCGCGATCGCCCTGATCGTCGAAGTTGTAGTGGTTCTGCACCGACACGATGCGGGTGATGCGCCGCGCTTCCTCCAATTGCTTGACCGACACGCTCGACACGCCGACGTGGCGGATCTTGCCGGCGCGCTGCATGTCGGCCAGCGCACCGACCGAATCGGCGAAGGGCACGCGTGAGTCGGGCACGTGGAACTGATACAGATCGATGCAGTCGAGCTTCAAGCGCTTGAGGCTGCCTTCGAGCGCCTGGCGCAGATGATCAGGCCGGCCATTGGCGACCCAGCCGCCGGAGCTCGAGCGGGTATAGCCTCCCTTCGTTGCGATCAGCATGCCGCTGGGATACGGCTGCATCGCCTCGGCGATCAGGTTCTCCGAGACCTCGGGGCCATAGCTGTCGGCGGTGTCGTAGAAGTTCACGCCCAACTCGAACACCCGGCGCAGCAGCTTGAGTGCGGCCGGTTTGTCTTTGGGCATGCCCCAGGCGTAACCCGAGCACACGCGCATGGCACCGAAGCCGAGGCGACAGACCTGAGTTTCGCCGATGGCGATAGTGCCGGCGGGGCCCGCGGACAGTTCGGATCGAGGGGCGTTGCTCATGATGGATGCTCGGTATTGCCCTGGTTTTTCGCTGCAGTTCAGTTCACCTGCACGCCCGCGGTCCTGGCGAGTTTGCCGTAGGTCTGCAGTTCGGTGCGAATCGATTCGACGTACTGCTCCGGCGTGGTGCCGATGAGATCGAAACCGAAGGCCGTGCCGAGTCGCTGGCGCACGTCGGGTTGCTTGAGCGCCTTGATCACTTCGTCGCTCAGCCTGCGCACGATCTCGGGTGGCGTCCTGGCCGGTGCGAGAAAGCCGATGCTGATGGTGAGTTCGCAACCGGGCACGCCGGCTTCGCTGATCGTCGGCAGATCCGGCATGATCGACGTGCGCTGCGGCGCGGCGATACCCAGAATGCGCACCTTGCCGGCTTTCGCATGCGCGCTCACCGCCGGGATCGCCGCGAAGATCGCCGCGACGTCGCCCGCCACCACCGCCGGCACCGATTGCCCGGCGCCTTTGTACGGCACGTGCGTGAATTCCACGCCCGCGAGCGAACGCAGCATCTCCATCGCCAGATGATGGACCGTCGCGTTGCCTGAGGAGCCGAACGCCATGCCCGGTTTGGTTTTTGCCAGCGCCACGAACTCGCGCACGTTATTTGCAGGCACCGCTGCGTTCACCACCAGCAACAAGGGCGAGATCACTGCGAGCGACACCGGCGCCAGATCGCGCAGCGGTTCGAACGGCGGTTTGGCCGACAACGACGGCGTGATCGCGTACACCGACGAATCGGCGACCAGTACGGTGTAGCCATCGGGCGCCGCGCGGATCACCGACTCTGCTGCCGGCACGCCGGCACCGCCAGGACGATTCTCGACCACGAACTGCATGCCCATGCTCTCGCCCATCGCCTGGCCGAATACGCGCGCCACCGAATCAGGCGATCCGCCGGGGGCATAGGGCACGATCAGGCGGATCGGTTTCGTGGGATAGGAGGCCGCGGGCGTTTGCGCGAATACGCTCGTCGAAGACGCGGCCAGCGCAACGCACGCGGCGCGTAGAACAAACCTGAGCACTGGCCGTCCTCCTCTTTGTCGCACTTCGCCATGCTCGCGCTCACTGCGGCGCGAGCCTCGTTCTCGGAGCGCCCGGCGGATCTCACCGGGGCGTGCGCGGTCGGCGCGTCAGTGAGGCAGGCCGGCCTTCTCGTAGTCGAACCGCGTCGGCACGATGTCGCCGCGATAGATCGCCTGGATCCTCTCTTCGCTCATCGGGAGGCTGAACTGCTCGTTGCGCATGCGGATGCGCTGGTGCAACTGTTCGATCACCAGCCGCTCCATCAGCGTCCAGTCGCCGGCGGACAGGCCCTCCTGCGCGATGCCGCTGATGCCGGCGAGCATGTGTCCGAACTCGTCTTCGTAGACGAGCTGGCAGGCCTGCGCGATCTTCTCTTCGGCGCCGCCTTTGCCCTTGAGCTTCATGCCCTCGGTGAACAGCGAGCAGTAGCCGCCCTCGGTGAATTTGCACGCGCGCATGCCCACCACGCCGTGCTCGTCCTGGTGCTTGTAGCGCAGTGCGGTGAGCTTGTGCTCCTCGGGCCACTCTTCGAGATTGTGCGGGTTCATCTTCGGCGCCCCCGCCGGACGGATCGCATCGTACGCATCGGCGAACGCGCAGTAGTGCGAGAACTCGGCCTTGAGGCCTTCGAGCACATCCAGTATTTCGCTGCGATCGGTGGTGAGATCGATGCTCGGACCGGTGTCGATCAGCTTCTTGAGAATCCCGAAGTACACCCCGCCGCGATCGTATTTGCTCACGCCCGAGCCCCAGAATTCCTTGAAACACTGGCGCGCGAGCCACAGCAGATCGGTCTGCGGCGTGCGCTTGGGCGAGCTCCAGTAGGTGCGTACCACCTCGGCTTCACCTGCCCAAAGTGGTGCTGCCACGTCGACGAGTCTGCGAACGTTTGCGTTGGTGCTCATAGCTCGATCTCCTGTGTCGGGTCTGCCCGACGCATGATGCAGCCGCGTCGCCGCGCATGACAATCGGATTGCAGTCCCCCAAGCTTGGGGCGATCCTCTAAGCTTGCGGCGATCATGAGTGTCCACCCGTTGCTCCAGGCCGCGCAACAGCTCTCGCGCCAACTGTCTCGCCTCGAATTCGCCGCGCCGGTCACGCACGTCTACGATCCGCATCAGTACGCCTGGGCGCCCTATGCGGCCTACGTCGAGCGCTATGCCGCAACGCAAAAGCGAGTGGTGCTGCTGGGCATGAATCCCGGACCGTTCGGCATGATGCAGACCGGCGTGCCGTTCGGTGAGATCGCCGCGGTGCGCGACTGGATGGGTATCGAGGAATCAGTGCGCCGGCCGAAGGCCGAACATCCCAAGCGGCCGATCGACGGCTTCGCCTGCAAACGCTCCGAGGTGAGCGGACGCAGACTGTGGGGCTGGTGCGCCGATCGCTTCGGTCCGGCGCAGCGATTTTTCGAGCACTGGTTCGTGCTCAACTACTGTCCGCTGGTGTTTCTGGAGGAGTCGGGTCGCAACTTCACGCCCGACAAGCTGCCCGCGGCGCAACTGCGCGCGCTCTACGATCTTTGCGATGCGCATCTGGCGGCCGCGCTGCAGTTCCTGCAACCGCAGTGGGCGATCGGCGTCGGCGCGTTTGCGGAGAAGCGGCTGCGTACGGTGCTCGAGAGCGATCGCATCGACGGCGCGCTCGCGCGCAAGGTGCGCATCGCGCAGATCCTGCATCCAAGCCCTGCAAGCCCCGCAGCCAATCGCGGCTGGGCCGAAGCGGTCAATAAGACCCTCGCTGAACTCGGCGTGCTGAAATAGCCGGGCGCGGCAGGCGTAGAACCCAGCGTTGCACTACATCATCACCCGCCCGCCGTTGATATCGAGCGTCACCCCATTGAGGTACGACGCGCCGTCGGAGGCGAGGAACACCATCGCCTGCGCGTGATCGTCGGGTACCGCGAGGCGTCGCAGCGGGATTTGCGCGGCGATCCTTTCCACCTCCTCGGCGGTGCGCAGCGCCTTGACGCGCGGCGTGAGCGTGGTGATCGGCGTGATCACATTCGCGGTGATGCCGCTCGGCCCGAGTTGATACGCCAGGAAGCGCGTGAACTGGACCACGCCCGCTTTCGCTGAGCCATAAGCGGGCGACGATGCGGCGAACACGGTGCGGCCGGAAATCGACGCCACGTTGATGATTCGGCCGGCCTTGGAGCGCTTCAGATGCGGGATCGCCGCCTTGGAGCACAGGAACACGCTGCGCAGATTGAGCGTGATGGTGCGGTCCCATTCGTCGATGTCGGTGTCTTCAACGGTTGCCAGCCGGCCGTAGCCGCCGGCGCAGTTGACCAGCACATCGAGGCCACCCAAGTCGGTCGCGACGCGCGCCATCGCGGCATTCACCGAGTCGGGGTTGGTGACATCGAGGGGTACTACCAGCGTGCGCGCGCTGGGACTCGTCTTCGTGCCCTCGTTGGTGCTTCCTCTGGTGCCCGCCACTGCCTGCGCCACCTTGCTCGCGCCAGCTTCGTCGATGTCGAGCAGCGCAATCGTTGAGCCTTGGGCGGCGAACGCATGCACCGTCGCCTCGCCGATGCCTTGCGCTGCGCCGGTGATAACCACCACGCGCCCCGCCAGTTCTGGATAGATCGCCATCTCGCCTCCTCACCGCGGCCCGGGTTTGGTGCCGATCACATGGCCCACCTGCCACGGTCGCGGCAGCGTCGCATGCGCCGTCTTGATCTGCGCAAGGCGCGCACCGAGCGAGTCGGGCATCGGCGTGGTCTTGCGCAGCGCGATCGTGACGTGGCTGCTCATCGATTCGAACGACGCGGCGAGGTAGCCCTCGGTGGCGTGGAACATCTCGAGGTAGAAGTGGATGCGCTTGGCATCGAATTCGAGCAGGCGCGCTTCGAAGCGGATCGGATCGCCGCGCTTCAATTCGCGCAGATAGTTCAGGTGCGATTCGAGCGCGAACGTGGTCGAGCCGTGCTGCTTGCGAAATTCCGGCGTGAGGCCAAGAAAATGGAAGAACGACTCGCAGGCGTTGTCGAAGGCCACCAGGTAGTAGCCGATGTTCATGTGGCCGTTGTAGTCGATCCACTCGGGCAGGACCACGGCCGAGGGCGGATGGAAGGGGGTGTCGTGAAGCGTGGGGGTGCTGGACTGCGTCATTCGAGGGTTCTCTGCAGAAGTTGCTGATCGCGTTGATGGGATGTCTTCGTCCGGCTCCCGCCAGCCGTCGTTGCCGAAGGGCAAAGTATCATCCGCGCCCGTAGCGTACCGCCACATCCCGTGGCTGCGTCAATCGAGCACAAGGAGGCTGAACGATGAGCAAAGTGGCGATCGTGACCGGTGCGGGCACCGGCGTGGGCAAAAGCGCGGCACTGGCGCTGTTGAAGGACGGCTACAGCGTGGCGTTGGCCGGGCGGCGCAAGGAGCCGCTGGAGCAGGTGGCGCAGGAATCGGGCGCAGGCGCGCGGGCGCTGGTGGTTCCCACCGATGTGACCGATCCGGAGTCGGTGCGCGCGCTGTTCGCCAAGACCAGGCAAACGTTCGGCCGGCTCGACGTGCTGTTCAACAACGCCGGCGTCAACGCCCCGGGCATCCCGCTCGAGGAACTCACGTTCGAGCAGTGGAAGAACGTGGTCGATATCAATCTCACCGGCTCGTTCCTGTGCACGCAGGAGGCGTTCAAGCTGATGAAGGATCAGAGCCCGCGCGGCGGACGCATCATCAACAACGGCTCGATCTCGGCGCACGCGCCCCGCCCGAACTCCGCGCCCTACACCGCAACGAAGCACGCCATCACCGGGCTCACCAAGTCGACATCGCTCGATGGGCGCAAGTACGACATCGCCTGCGGCCAGATCGACATCGGCAACGCCGCTACCGAGATGGCCTCGCGCATGGCCAAGGGTGTGCCGCAGGCCAACGGCACGATCGCGCCGGAGCCGCTCATGGACGTCAACCACGTCGGTCTGACCGTGCTGCACATGGCCAATCTGCCGCTGGAGACGAACGTCCAGTTCGTCACCGTCATGGCCACCAAGATGCCGTTCGTGGGCCGCGGATAGGCGGGGCGATGGCGAAAAACGGCCGCTCGCGCATCGATCTGCTGCGCGACTACCTGACGGATCACGTCTACCTGATCGTGCTGTTGGGCTGCGGGCTGGTGCTCGCGATCTTCGGTGCCGCGACACACTACCTGCGGCCGGCACCGCCCAAGTCGTTCGAATTCACCAGCGGCGCACCCGGCGGGGCGTATCACCGCTTTGCCGCGGAATACAAGCGACGCCTGGCGCGCCACGGCGTGGAGATGGTGATCAAGCCATCATCGGGGGCGGTGGAGAATCTGGTGCGGCTGCGCGACGACAACGCCGGCGTGTCCGCCGGATTCGTGCAAGGCGGGATCGCTTTCACCGCATTCAAGGAGGAAGGCGATCAGGCCGATGAGAATACGCTGCGCTCGCTCGGCAGCATGTACTACGAGCCGCTGTGGGTCTTCTATCGTGGCGCGGCGGAGATCGATCGGCTCGATGCGCTGCGCGGCAAGCGCATTGCCATCGGCCCGGTCGGCTCGGGCACGCGCAAAGTCGCGCTCGACATGCTGGAGTTGAGCGCGGTCGACGCCGCCAACACGAACATGCTCCCGCTCGGTGCGACCGAGGCGGCCGAGGCGCTGAAGGCGGGCGAGGTCGATGCGGTGTTCATGGTGGCCGGTGCTTCAGCCGAAACGGTGCAAGCGTTGTTGCGCGCTCCCGATGTGCGTCTGATGAGTCTGTCGCAGGCCAACGGCTATGCTCGGCGCCTGCCGTATCTGTCCACCGTTTCGCTCGCGCAGGGCGTGATCGACTTCCCGGCCAACGTGCCGGCGCGCGACACCGCGATGCTCGCCACGACCGCGAAGCTGTTCGTGCGCGAAGACATGCATCCGGCGCTGGTGTATCTGCTGCTCGACGTCGCGAACTCGATCCATCGCACGCACGGGCTGTTCAACGACAAGGACGCGTTTCCGAGTACGGCCCGGCAGGACGTGCCGGTCGCCGACGAGGCTGAGCGCTACTTCAAGAGCGGCAAGCCGTTCCTGCAGCGCTACCTGCCGTACTGGTTGGCCAATCTGATCGACCGCGTCTGGGTGCTGCTGGTTCCGGCGCTGGCGATCGGGGTGCCGCTGGTGAAACTGTTTCCGACGCTCTATGGCCTGCGCGTCAACATGCGCGTGGGGCAGTGGTATCGCCAGTTGGCCGATCTCGAACGCGAGCTGGGCGAGAAACCCGATCGCGTACGGATCAACGAACTGGTGGCCGAGCTCGATGGCATCGAGCGGCGCATCAACTCGTCGGGCATCTCCGACATGTTCGCGCAGGAGCTGTACGCGCTGCGCGCGACGATCGATCTGGTGCGCGAGCGGCTGGGTGCGCCGCATGCCAAGGCGGTGCCGGTGCTGCGCGGGACGTAGCGCTGCACCCCAAGAGCGTCCGCGCTACTCCTTGCCGATACGCATCTGGATGCGCTCGCGCCGGCGCTCGTCGCGGTTGGCGCGCATCGCGTCGAGTTCGGCTTTGCGCTCGGCCATGGTAAGCGCACCGTGCGCCTTGCAGTCCGGGCCGAGGTAGCGGCCGCTCGACCCGCCCGAGCCTGCGCCCATGCCGGCGGGCATGCCCTGCGCCTGCGAATTGCTGGTGTAGGTGTGTT
>CADECO010000234.1:0-1509 GCA_902825905.1 uncultured beta proteobacterium | reverse complement strand
GCGCCCATGCCGGCGGGCATGCCCTGCGCCTGCGAATTGCTGGTGTAGGTGTGTTCGAACGCCGTGTCGCCTTTGAGCGTCATGGTGTGCGAGGTCTCGGAGTTCATCGGTGCGCCGGTAGGCAGGGTGCCGGTGCACTTGCTGGTCCACTTGTAGCTCGAACCGGTCTGCGTGATCGGCGAGTTGGTGCATTGGATGTTCATGCCCATCTCGCTCATCATCGATTTGGAGAAGTCCTCGTCAGCCGGTCGCGCGCAGTGTTTGATGCCCTGATTGGTCATCGCCGACTTCTCCATGTTCTTCTTCATCATCTCCTGAACTTGCGGTGGCATCTTGGCCATGTGCGCGCTGAGGTCGACTTTCGACGCGTCACTGGTGGAGGTGATTTCCCAGGCGCCCGTCTTGAGCGACGGCAGCTTTTGAGCGAGTGCCGGTGTGGCGAGCATCAAGGTGGCGAGCAGCGAGCCGAGCGAAGCGGTGAGGGCGAGGCGCATGGGGAGTCTCCGGGACGAGGGCTGAGGCCGAGAACGAATGAGCGACGATGCACTGAATTCTCCGAGTTCACTGCCTTGTTGACGCGAACGAGCACGGTCGAATCGAGGATTATTTTGCGTCGGGCGCCGCTCGGGAAGGCCCGAACGGCATAGCGCCGGCAGGCCAAACAGATGTCGGCGCGCGGTTATCATCGCCGCATGCGCAGATTCCTCCCGACCGCCGTGCGAAGGCGGCTGTCGAGCTTAGTCGCGATGGCCAGCGCGATACCGATTGTGGTGCCGATGGTGCTGGGCGCGGGTACGCCCTCGCAGTCGATCGCCCAGCCGACTGCGTCACCCTATCCGTCGAAGCCGGTGAAGATCATCGTGCCGCTCGCGGCCGGCGGTACCGGCGACACGCTCGCGCGCCTGGTGAGCGAGGAAACGGCGAAGCTGTTGGGGCAGACGTTCGTGGTCGAGAACCGCCCCGGCTCGGGTGGTGTGATCGGCGCCGATGCCGTGGCGAAGTCCACGCCCGATGGCTACACGCTGCTCACCGTCGGTCCGTCGCATGTCATCAATGCCTCGCTGCGGTCCAAGCTTCCCTACGACGCGATCAAGGACTTCGCGCCGGTGGCGCTGTTCGCCAACACGGCGTCGGTGTTGGGGGTCCATCCGTCGGTGCCAGTGCAGTCGGTGGCGGAGTTGATTGCGCTGGCGAAGCGCGATCCGGGAAAGCTGCACTACGGGTCGGCCGGCAATGGCTCCTCGCCGCATCTGCACGCCGAGTTGTTCAAGGCGCTTGCGGCTGTCGACTTGGTGCACGTGCCGTACAAGGGCAGCACGCAGGCGCGCACCGATCTGATCGCCGGCCAGGTGCAGGTCGTGTTCGACGGCCTGCTGCCGGCCATTCCTCATGTGCGTGCCGGCAAACTGCGCGCACTGGGGGTCACCAACGGCAAGCGGGCCGCGATCGCACCGGACATCCCGACGATCGCCGAGGCGGGCGTGCCGGCCTACCAGGCCGACGCGTGGT
>CADECO010000233.1:5950-9253 GCA_902825905.1 uncultured beta proteobacterium | reverse complement strand
CGTTCCTTGAACACGCGCTGCCACTTGGTCGATTCGCGCTTCAGATGCGCGGCCAGCTCGTCGGGGGTGCTGGCGATGACCTCCAGCCCGCTCTTCTGAAACAGCGCACCGCCCTCTGCTGAGCGCATTGCTTTCTGCACTTGCGCCGCGAGCGTCTCGATCACCGCAGCCGGCGTTCCCTTCGGCGCGAGCATCGCGTGCCAGGTGACGAATTCGTAGCCGGGCAAGCCCGCTTCGTCGAGTGTCGGCAGATCTGGATACGCCGCCGAGCGCTTCAGGCCGGTAACGCCTAGCGCGCGCAGCTTGCCGGCGACGACGTGCTGACCGGCCTCGGAGATGCCCGATACCACCATCTCGACATCGCCTGCCAGCGCGGCGAGCAGCGCCGGTCCGCCGCCTTTGTAGTGCACCGCGACGATGTTGGTCTTCCCCAGATAGTTCACCAGCTCGCCGCCGACGTGCGGATTGGTCGCGGGGCCAGCCGTGGCGAAGTTGAGGCTGCCGGGCTTGGCACGCGCCAGGTCGAGAAACTCTTTCAGGGTGCGCGCCGGCACCTTGGGATTGACCACCATCACCGACTGCGAGTGACACAGCAGCGAGATCGGCACGAAGTCGTTGAACGTGTCGTAGTTGAGCTTCGAGTACAGATGGCCGTTGGTGACGAGCGGATTGGTGTTGATGAGCAGGGTGTAGCCATCGGCGCTCGCGCGCGCCGCCTGCTCCATGCCGATGTTCCCCGAGGCGCCGCTGCGGTTCTCCACCAGGACCTGCTGGCCGAGCGCGTCGGCGAGGCGCGGTGCGAGCAGGCGCGAGACGGTGTCGACACTGCCGCCGGGCGGAAACGGCACGATCACGCGGATCGGCTTGTTCGGATAGGCCTGCGCCAGCGCCGCATGCGATCCGCACACGGCCAGGGCGAAGGCGATCACGCGTGCGCCGTGGCGCAGCAATGAATGGCGACTGAGCATGAAATCTCCGGAGTTCTTCTGCGAAAACGCGACTTTAGCGCGCGAAGGCCCGTTGTGGACGAACGCGCTGTGCCGCGCCGAGCGAGGAGCGAACGCAAGCAAGCGCCGAACGCACTTGCGCCGATGGCCAACTTCCAACCCGCACCTGGTCATCGGCCAAGCGATGGCGCCGCGATGCATTCAGCGAGCAGCCGGGTGGGCGACCACGCGCCCTGTTCCGGTCTATCGGGCAGCAATCGCACCGACAGTCGCGAGTGTCCGAGCGCGTTGAACCGATCCGCTGGTTGGCGCCATGCCTCAGGCGGCTGCGCAGGCCCGATCGCGTAGTGCTTGCGCACGCTCGCATTGAGCTGCCACAGGTGGTGCGCTTGCGCCTCGGCCGGATCGAGCACCAGCTCGACGAAACGCTCGCGCGCACGCAGCGGTTCGCCCTCGCACGCGAACAGATGCCCATAGGCGTTCACGTTCGGGGGCGTGCGCGTGCCCGCACCGTATCCCCAGCGCGCGATCCAGTTACGCCGAAACTCGTCCAGAAGCGGACTGAACCACACGCGCTGCAAGTCATCGGGCGAGGCGAGCACGAGAAAATCGAAGTACGTCCACGGCAAGGCATCGTCGCGCGGCGCGACGATCTTCCAGTTGGAGTACTCACCGATGCCTTCGATCGTGTTGAAGAACGGATTGTCCTCAGCCCGCAGCCACTGCTCGTACTCCGGCGTGCGGCCAGCGGGTCCGGGCGTGTAGGTGATGAGCACCATCGCCTGTCGCGTCTGCATGAATCCCCCAAATGCGTCGTGTCGCGCCACAGTATCGCCCAAGCTGCGAGTGCCATCGCGCTTCTGCGGTCCTGCACGACCTCGACGCCGGCGCGCTTATCCTTGCGGGAACCATCGACCCGCCCGAGCGCTGCAACCATGACCGATCCGCTGATTCCACGAGGCCTTGCCGCACTCGAAGCGTGCGTGCGCCGCGACCTTGATCTGATCAAATACCCCGAGCCGCAATGGGTGCCGCCGCGCGCGACCACGAGCGGCGAGCGGGTCTACGACGTGCTGATCGTGGGCGCCGGCCAAGGCGGACAGGCGATCGCGACGCAACTGCTGCGCGAACGGGTCGACAACATCCTGGTGATCGATCGTGCCCCGCGCGGCAGCGAAGGGCCGTGGCGCACGTTCGCCCGCATGCAGACCTTGCGCACCTGGAAGACGGTGACCGGCCCGGATCTCGGCCTGCCCTCGCTTACGTTCCAGTCGTGGTTCGAAGCGCAGCATGGCGTGGCCGCATTCGCCGCGCTCAACAAGATCGCGAAGGAAGACTGGCACGTCTATCTGCTGTGGCTGCGCGATGTGCTGGGGCTGCCGGTGCGCAATGAGGTGACGCTGCAGCGGATCGAGCCGCAATCGCAGACCGGGCTGCTGCGCGCGCACGTCGTCGATCGAGGCGTGACGCGATCGTTCGACGCACGCAAGATCGTGCTGGCGATGGGCATCGAGAAGTCCGGCCGCTGGTGGATGCCGGAACACGTCGCCGCGCTTCCTCCGCGCTTTCGCGCGCACGCCGCCGATACGATCGATTTCGCTGGGCTACGAGGCAAGCGAATCGCGGTGCTGGGCGCCGGCGCTTCCGCTTTCGACAACGCCGCCACCGCGCTCGAATCAGGCGCGAGCGAAGTGCGGCTGTTCTGCCGGCGCGACGAGTTGCAGCGTGTGCAACCGTACAAGGCGATCTCGTTTCCCGGGTTCCTGCGCCATTTCCACGCGCTCGACGACGCGACGCGCTGGCGCTTCATGGTGCATCTGCTCGATCTGCGCGAAGCGCTGCCGCTCGAGACGTGGAATCGGGTCACGCGCCACGCGAATTTTCATCTGCACACGTCAAGCCCTTGGGAGCACGTCGCAGTCGAGGGCGACGCGGTGCGCGTGCACACACCGCGCGGACAGTTCGAGGTCGACTTCCTGATTTGCGGCACCGGTTTCGAGATGGATGTGGCGCAACGCGTTGAGCTGGCGGGCCTTGCGCAACACGTTGCCTGTTGGGGCGATCGCTTCACACCACCGACCGATCAGCTGCGACCTCGGCTCGCTCGTTATCCGTACCTGGACAGCGGCTTCGCGTTCACCGAGAAGACGCCGGGTGCCGCGCCATTCCTACGTGACCTCCACTGCTTCGACTTCGGGACGATGGTGAGCGCTGGCCCGAGCGGCTCATCGATCAACGGTATGAAATTCGCCGTGCCGCGCCTGGTCGACCGGATCACGCACGACCTGTTCGCTGCCGACGTCGAGCAGCATTTGGCGAATCTGCTCGCGTATCAGACGCCGGAGTTTCCGCTCGC
>CADECO010000233.1:3262-5850 GCA_902825905.1 uncultured beta proteobacterium | reverse complement strand
CGCTCCGCCCACATCGCCCGATCCTTATCGAGGTAATCGGCGAACTCCTTCGGCGTGGTGATCAGCATGTACGCCGCGCAACACGCTTCGAGCTTCTTCGCGAACTCGGGCTTCTTCTGGATTTTCACCACCGCGTCATTCAACCGGCGCACGATCGGCTCGGGCGTGCCGGCCGGCGCGAAGATGCCGGTGTACGCCGCCGCATGGAAATTGGGCATGCCGGCCTCGGCCATCAACGGCACGTTGGGCAACGTCGGCAGTCGCACCGGCGAGGTCGTCGCCAGCACTTTCATGCGTCCGGCCTGCGCCTGCGCCAGCACCGAGAGAATGTCCTGGAACATGAAGGTGAACTGCCCGCTGATCAGATCCGTCACCGCTTGCGGGCTGCTCTTGTAGGGCACACCAGTCGCAGTGGCACCGATACGCTTCAGGAATGTGGCGCTGGTGATCTGACTCACTGTCGCGCCCCAACCGTACGATGCCTTGTTGGGACTGGCCTTCAGCCAGTCGATCAACTCCTGCATCGTGTTGACCGGCATGTCCTTGTGCACGATGAGCAGGTAGTAACCCTCGGTCAGCCCCGCCACCGGTACGAAATCCTTGACCGGGTCGTACGGCAGCTTCTTGAACAGATACGGATTGGTCGAGTGCGTCGTCGTCGCGGTGAGCATGAGCGTGTAGCCATCGGGTGCGGCCCGTGCGACGGCTTCGGCGGCGAGAAAGCCATTGGCGCCGGGTCGGTTCTCCACCAGGAACGTTTCGCCCAGTTCCTGGCGCAGTTCTTCGGCGATGTTGCGCGCCGAGATGTCGGTGCCGCTGCCCGGTCCGAACGGGAGGATGAATTTCACCGGACGCGCCGGGTACTGCTGCGCGGATACGGATTGCATCAGCATGGCTGCCAGGACGACTCCAAGCAGCGCTTTCATGATCCTCATCTTCGCCTCCTTTGGTTTTGAATCATGCCCCGTTCAGGCGGGCGTCGCTCCGCGAATCACGCCCGCCGTCATGAGGCTCGCGATGCGGTCGTCGTCGTAACCGATCTCGCGCAGCACCTCGGCCGAGTGTTCGCCCAGCATTGGCGGGGTGCGGCGCAGGGTGCCGCGCTTACCGTCGTAGCGAACCGGTTGTGCCACCGCGTGCATCGAACCGAAGTGCGGATGCTGATAGTCGAACACCATGCCGCTTTCGCGTGAGTGCGGATGCGCGGCAAGTTCGCCCAGCGTGTGCAGGGGCGAGCATGGAATGCCGGCAACTTCGAGCATCGCCAGCCATTCGTGACGCGGCTTTTCGCGCAACACCGGCTGCACCAGTGCGACGGTCTCGGCCCGATTGCGCACGCGATCGCCGTTGCTGCGAAAGCGCGGATCGTCGACGAACGCCTCCAGTCCGACCAGCTTGCAGAACCCGCGCCACATGGTGTCGTTGGCCACGCCAAGGATCAGCGGCTTGTCGGCTGTGGCGAACGCTTCGTACGGGCACAGCGACTCGTGCCCGACCCCGTAACGCTCCGGCTCGCTGCCGCGCTCCCAATAGTTCTGCAGCATGTGGCCGAGCAGCCCTGCCGCCGAATCGAACAGCGATACCTCGATCGCCGCACCCGTGCCGGTCGAAGCGCGCGCATGCAACGCCGCGAGAATGCCCACCATGGCGTGCAGACCGGTCACCTGATCCACCGGCGAGTACGGTGTGCGGATCGGCGGTCCGCCTTGTTCTCCGGTGATTGACAGCATGCCGGCAAATGCCTGGGCGATCATGTCGTAGCCTTTGGCGCCGCTCATCGGGCCGACCGAGCCGAAGCCGGAGATGCTGCAATGGATCAGCCGCGGATTCATCTTGCGCGTGGTAATCGCATCGACGCCGAGCCGCGCGGCCACACCCGGCGCGAAACTTTCCATGACGATGTCGGCGCGCTTGACCAGCGTCCACAACACATCGCGACCGGCTGCCGATTTGAGATCGAGTGCGACCGAGCGCTTGTTGCGATTGACGCCGAAGTAGGGCGTGCCCGTCGTCTCGGTGCTATCGAGGCTCGTCTTGAACGGTGGCCAGATGCGCATGTCGTCGCCGTGATCGATCGGTTCGATCTTGATCACGTCAGCGCCCATGTCGCCGAAATACTGTGCTGCCACCGGCCCGGCCAGGACGCGCGTGAGATCGAGGATCTTCAGATCGGCGAGCGGCGTGGTCATCGCGAATGCATCGGTTAGGTGTCGGCCAAGGATGGACTACGAGCCGGCGGCCACGCGAATCAGCCGCTTGCCCATGTTCTCGCCGCGATAGAGGCCGGCGATCGAATCGGGTGCGGCTTCCAGGCCTTCGAGCACGTCTTCGCGATAGCGGATCTTGCCTGCGCGAATCCAGCGGCTCAGTTGCAGCAGCGCCTCGCGCCAGCGGTGCTGGTAGTCGAGCACAACGAAACCCTCGATGCGCGAGCGCGTGACCAGCAAACGCCGCTCGACGCGCGGGCCCTGCGGCGGCGGATCCCACTCGGTGTGCGCGACGGTGCCGCACACCACCACGCGGGCGTGCGTGTTCAGCAGTCCCAGGCACGTATCGGTGATCACGCCGGCGGTGTTGTCGAAATAGAC
>CADECO010000233.1:0-3162 GCA_902825905.1 uncultured beta proteobacterium | reverse complement strand
GTGACGCCGTTCAAGCCGAGCACACCCAGCGCACTCGACATGGGCAAGCCTTCGAAGATCGCGGGTTCGAGTTTTCGGTCGATCGCCGCACCACCGACCGCGGCCCACTCTTGCCAACCGAACAAGCCGGTTACCACATCGCCCGCGCGATAGGCCGGGTGCTTCGATTCAACCACCTTGCCGACCGCAAACGACTTCATGACTGCACCGATAGCTACCGGCTCGGCGTAGTTCGCCGCGGCATTGACCCAGCCGCGCATCGCCGGATCGACCGACAGATAGTGGTTGCGCACGAGCACCTCACCCGGACCGGGTTCCGGCATCGGCGCGGCGACCAGTTCGAAATGCGACGCCTGCGGAACGCCGACCGGCCGCGACTTCAGCCGCACCTGGCGGTTCACACGGCCCTCATCGGTGCTCATGTCGATGCTCCCTTGCTGCGCTCGTGCCGGTCGAACGCCGCGACCACCGAGCGTGCATGCGGCAGCATCGCGTAGTCGATCATGGCGCCCTCATAGCGCACCGCGCCGAGGCCATCGCGCTCAGCCTGCGCGAACGCCTCAAGCAAACCTCGGTAATAGGCCGCCTCCTGCGCGGTAGGCGTGTACACGCGGTTGGTGATCGCGACGTGCGACGGATGCATGATCGAGCAGCCGGTGAAGCCGAGGTCGCGCGTGCGGGTGATGAGCGTTTCCATCGCGGCCAGATCGTCCATCGGCACGCCGAACACCCCAGCGATCGGGTACGGCGCACCGGCCGCGCGGCTGTCGAGCACCAGCTTCGATTGCATGTAGAGCTGCTCGAAGCCCTGCAGCGAGGGACGAAAGCCGAACGCGCGCGCGACATCGGCACCGACCGGCCCGCTGCACGTGCCGACGATCCCTTTCACGCGCGTACTTGCTCGAGCAAGCGATTCCGCGCGTTGCAGGCCTTCGGCCGTTTCGGGCAGCGGCATGATCGCGACCGCACCGTGCGCGAGGCCGCGCCGCCCCTCGTGATAGGAAAGCAGATCGTGCAAGGCGCGCACTTCATCGGCGCTGTCGGCCTTGGGCAGAATCACGCCGGCGAAACCGGGATGCACCGCAGCCTGCACGTCATCGCGCGTGGCATCAGACCACGCATGCACGCGCACGAACGGCGCGATCCCCTCGGCCACGAGCGTCGCTGTGCCCTGCGCCAGATTCGCGCGCGCCGCGGCCTTGTGTTCCGGCGGCACCGAGTCTTCGAGATCGAGCACGACGGCGTCAGGACGCACACGGATCGCCTTGGGCACCAGCTCACTCCGATGCGCAGGCACGAACAGGAATGAACGCAGTGGCCACATGGGGGAGGCTCCGATCCGCAGGAATTGACGAGCCTATCACCGACGCATCGGCTCGCCATCACAGCCCGTCAGGACAGCACGCGATCATCGATCGCGCATCGATGCGGCATCCCTACCGATCCATTTACAAACTGTGGTCCGCCGGACACCACATGTATGCGGGCGACACTACCTGCATCACAGGCGGCGCGGTATCTCTTGCGTAGTCGCGGCCGCGGCGAGGAATCCGCAAGTGCGTCGCCGCCACGTCAACGCAAGGAGGTACCAGGATGTCCACTCGTTACGCACGCAAGCGACACCGCAACGCGCTCTCGCGCCACACGCAATCGGTAGGGAGACGCCTTCGCTGGGAAGTGGTTGCGGCGCTCTTCTTTCTGCTGGTCGTCTCGATCTATCTGATGTCGCCTCATGTGCAGGCGCAGTCGTCGAAGCGACGCGTCGCGTTGCTGGCGTACGAGGTGCATCCCGGCGATACGTTCTCGGGCATCACCGCGCGCTTCACCGGTGATCCGTCGATGTGGCGCAAGTTCTATGACGCCAGGCGCAGCGGCCTGGATGACCCGAACCTGATCTATCCCGGCACCTGGTTCGAGCTGGTACGCGAGCAGGGTCGCCACCCGTATCTGCGCGTGCTTAAGAGTCCCTATCAATCCGCAAAGAGCTTCCTTTCGCAGCCGCGACCTGGGGTGGAACTGGTGGTACGCGTAAAGCCCGCCGCGCCGCTCATCTACCAGCCTCGCCAAGCGACGCGGATCTGACGCAGGCGAATATCCACCCTCCCCCGCTTGCCTGCGGACTTAGCCGAGAACTTTCGCACTACGTCCTGCAATCCCGGCTGGGACTTCGCCCCGCCTGACCGATATCCCTCAGGACCGGCGCCGATCGCGTCGGGCCCTTCTACCGGCGGGCAGGTCCTGAGAAGCATCCATGAACACGCGCAAGCAGGCAGGCGATGCGATCGCCGTCGAAAACGACTGGAGCAGTGGAGCGGAGCGACGTCGCCACGAACGCTACGTCGTCAACTTCTACATTCGCGCGGTCGACCATGCCACCAAGAAATCGCTGGGCGATCTCGATGACATCAGCCTGTCGGGGATGAAGGTGACCCGTACCGAGCCGGTCGCGCCCAACGTGGTGTTTCAGTGCATGCTGGAGGCCGCACTCGAGAGCGGCAAACGCATCCGCGTGCCGCTCGTCTGCCGCAGTGTTTGGTGCCGCCGCCAGGAATTCGGGCACAAGTACGACGCCGGCTTCGAGTTCATCGATGCTTCGCGCCAACTCGAAGCGCGGATCCTCGAAATCATCGCCGAGCTGGCATCGCCCTCGTTGCCGCGATAACTGCGACACGGTCCTCACGGACCTTCGTGCGACGACGGTTCTGGTGACCGTCGCAAGCGAGAACTATCGCACACGCTGTGACACCGCCTGCTGCAAGTTCATTGCGCACAACCGATATGCCTGAGGGCGATCGCGGATTGCAGGATGCCGCGTTGAGCGCTCGGGCACATCGAGAGAGCCGTGATGACAAGCAATGAGCAGACTGGCGATGCGATCGCTGTCGACAACGACTGTGCCGGGACCGAGCGTCGCCGGCACGAACGGTACGTCGTCGATTTCTACATCCGCGCCGTCGAGCAAGCTTCACGAAAGCCGCTCGGCGACCTGTGCGACATCAGCCTCTCCGGCATGCAGCTGACCCGCCCCGAGTCGATCGCGCCTAACCAGGTGTTTCACTGCACGCTCGAAGCAGCGCTCGAGAGCGGACGTCGCATCCGCGTGCCGCTCAGCTGCCGCAGCGTGTGGTGCCGGCGCCAGGAATTCGGGAGCAACTACGACGC
>CADECO010000232.1:4314-9254 GCA_902825905.1 uncultured beta proteobacterium | reverse complement strand
TCGCGCATGAAGGCCAGTCCCCACAGCCACTGCCGCACGTCCGAACGCAGGCGGAACAGCAGCGGCGCGTCTTCCTGTCCCAGCCACTTCAGGACCTTGAGCGGCGCGCTGGGATTGGCCCACGGCTCGGCATGACTCACGGAGATCTGGCCGCCGTTGGCGAAGCTGGTCTCGGCGGCCGGGCTTGCTTGCCGATCGATCACCACCACGTCGTGCCCGAGCTGACGCAGATAGTAGGCGGAGGTCACGCCGAGCAATCCTGCACCGAGGACAACCACCTTCATCGTCGCTCTCCAAGGATTTCCGAAGTTCCGGCGCGTGCGCCGGCGATCAGACGGTCTCTATTGCGGCTGCGACCCGCTGCGGTTGCAGGAACCGTTCGGTGAGGAGTGCCCAATAGGCAGCGCCGACGGCGATGTTGCCGTCGTGAAAGTCGTAGCGCGGGTTGTGCACCATGCACGCGCCGCAGGCGTAGCCGTCGCTGCCGTCGCCGTTGCCGATCAGCAGATAGCTGCCCGGCACGCGCTCGAGCATGAAGGCGAAGTCTTCGCTGCCGGTGAGTTGGGCGCCTTGCAGCGTGACGCGCTCGGTTCCGAGCAACGACAACGCCACCTCGCGTGCGAAGGCGGTCTCGTTAGGGGAATTGACCAGCACGCTGTAGCCGCGGCGCCATTCCACCTGCGCCTGCACCGCGAAACTTTCCGCCTGCGCGGCCACGAGCGCGCGGATGCGCTGTTCGAGCAATGTGCGAACGTCGCGGTCGAGCGCGCGCACGCTGAGTTCGAGCCGGGCGCTAGCCGGAATGACATTGTTGGCCTGGCCGGCATGCACCGCGCCCACGGTGACGACGGCCACCTGTTGCGGATCGACGTTGCGCGACACCACCGTCTGCAGCGCCATGATCACGCTGGCTGCGGCGACCACCGGATCGGCGGCGCGGTGCGGCATTGCGCCATGGCCACCGGTACCGACGAGCGTGATCGTGGCGTAGTCCGAAGAGGCCATCATCGGGCCCTCGCGCAACACCAGCCGGCCTTGCGGGATGCCGGGCATGTTGTGCATCGCGAAGATCGCATCGCACGGGAAGCGCTCGAACAGACCGTCTTCCATCATCTTGAGCGCGCCGCCACCGCCTTCCTCGGCGGGCTGGAAGATCAGGTGCAGCGTGCCCTCGAACCGTCCGTGGAGGGCGAGGTGCCGCGCGGCCGCCAGCAACATCGCGGTATGCCCGTCGTGGCCGCAGGCGTGCATCACCCCTGCGTGGGTGCTGGTCCACGCCGCGCCGCTTTCTTCTGCGATCGGCAGGGCGTCCATGTCGGCGCGCAGGCCCAATCGCCGCGTGCTTTTCCCCCGTTTGAGACGTCCGACGACACCGGTACCACCGACGCCGCGCGTGACTTCGTAGCCCCAACCGGCCAGCTGCTCGGCGACCAGTGCCGCCGTCCGATGTTCCTGGAACCCCAGCTCCGGATGGCGGTGGATGTCGCGACGGATGCCGATGAACGTGTCGGCCGTATCGTGCATCGCGCGCAGCAGTGCCGACATGGTGTCTCCCCGTGGTTGCTGACCCGTTCCCCATTCGGACGACAAATGGGCAACGGGTGAGAAAGGGCTTGCGGTTCAGCTCACGCTGACGAAGTTACTGCGCCTCGAGCTTGATCGACTTGGCGATCGAACGAAAGCGCGCGGTCTGCTTCTCGTACTCGGCCTGCGCATCGGCAACCGACATCATCGGCGGCACGCGCCCGCCCAGGTCCTCGAGCTTCTTCCTCACCTCGGCATCGCCCATCGCGTTGGCCAGCGACTTGTTCAACGAGGTGACTACCGGCTCAGGCGTGTTCTTGCGCACGAAATAGCCGGTCCAGGTGTTGAAGGCGAAGTCACTGACCGCCTTGCTTTCGTTGATGCTCGGGTACTGCTTGAGGAACGCGGCTTCGGGCTTGCCCGGCGCGGCCATCGTGGCGAGCACCTTGAGCCGCCCCTGGGCGACGTCGCCCGGCAGCCGCGAGTCGACGACGAAGAACGATACGTCGACGAGATTGGCCGCCATGTCCTGCAGCATCGGCGCACCGCCTTTGTACGGCACGTGCGTCATGTTGGCGCCGATGGTCTGTGCGAAGTGCTCGCCGATCACGTGATAGAACGAGCCGATGCCCACGCTGCCGAAGGTGAGCGGCTTGCCTTCAGCGGAAGCCTTCTTCGCCAGTGCGACGAGCTCGTCGATCGAATCGGCGGCGAGGCCCTTCCGGGCGATCACCGCCATCGGGAAACTGCCGATGATCTGCACCATGCGCCAGTCCTCCGACTTGTACTTCACCGCCTGCATCGCGAGCGGGGCGAGGATCAGCTCGTTGGGCGAACCCTGATAGACCAGATGTCCGTCGGCGGGCTGGCCCAGCACCCGCTGCGCCGCGATTGACCCGTTTGCGCCGCCCAGGTTGTCGACGATCACCGCCTGCCCGACGGTGTCCTTGAGCGGACGCGCAACCAGGCGCGCGATCACGTCCGAGAGGCCGCCGGCGGGGTAGGGTACGAGCAGCGTGACGTGCTTGGATGGAAAGTTCTGCGCCAGCGCGACGGATGCGCTGAGCGATACCGCGGCAGCCACGGCCGCGCGGAGGATTCTGCGGGAAATGCGAATGGTCATGGGGTGTCTCCTGTTGCCATCGATCTCTAGGTGGATGGGCCGCACGCCTACGGCGTGGTGGCCGCCTTTGGCGCGGCGGCACGCCTGTGGCGCGTCCTGGGCAATGTATGGCTCACCCATCGCAAAGTCCAATGCATTGTTTTATGCATTAGCATGAGCTGTCTGCATACATGAGAAGGCTCCTCGGATGACGCTCGTGCAGCTTCGGCATCTGATCGCGCTGGCCGATGGCGGTTCGTTCAGCAAGGCATCGCAGGCGGTGCACCTTACGCAACCGGCGCTTTCGCGCAGCATCAAGGCACTGGAAGCTGAGCTGGGGCAGCTGCTGGTCGACCGGATCGGCCGACGGGTAGAGCTCACGCCGATGGGCCGCGACCTGCTCGATCGCGCCCGCGAGCTGGTGCTCGATGCGCAAGCGCTGCAGTCGCGGGCGCGCGCCACCGCACGAGGCGAGGCCGGTACGATCCGCGTGGGCATGGGCTCGGGGCCGGGCGTAATGCTGATGACGCCGCTGCTGCGCGAAGTGGCGGTGCGGCGAGCGCAGTGGCGCGTGGAAGTGGCGCGGGGCACGACTGAAATGCTGGTGCAGCGGCTGCGGGCTCGCACGCTGGATGCGCTGGTGGTCGATGTTCGTTCGCTCGCTCCGGCAACCGATCTCCAGGTCGAGCACGTGCGCGAAATGCGCGGTGCGTTCATGGTGCGGCGCGGCCATCCGCTCGCGCGCAAGCGATCGGTGCGCTTCGATGAGCTGCGCAACTACCCGCTGGCGAGCAATCCTCTGTCCGACGAGGTGGCGCGCGTGCTGGTGCAGCGCTATGGCCCGCAGGCACATCCCGACCACGCTGTGGGCATGCGCTGCGACGAGATCGCGAGCCTCGTGGAGGTGACGGAATCGAGCGACGCGGTACTGCTGGCAATTCGGGCGAGCGCGCCGCAACTGGCGGAGTTGCGCATGACGCCGCCGCTGGCGGCTACCGCTCGCCTGGGGCTGGTGACGCTGGCCCGGCGCGCGGTGCCGGCGTCGTTGGACCTGCTACGAACGCTGATCGACGCTCAGCTGCGTGATCGCAAGGGCGGCTGAACCGTCGCGCTCAAGTCGCCAGGCAGTTTGCGACCTTCCAGCTGTAGAGCCACTCCATTGCGTCGTAGAAGCGCTCGGGCGTGCGGCCGCGCCACAGATCGTTGCGCACCAGGCGCTCGACGCCCTGGGCGTGGTACAGGCGCCCCATCTCACGTGACGAGAGCACGATGCGCGCGGTGCGCGCGACGCGCGATCGCTGATACAGATCGAGCGCCTTGGTCCAGTCGTTGTCGTGCACGCGCAGCGCCTCGCCGAGCGTGACCGCGTCTTCCATCGCCATGCAGGCGCCCTGCGCCATGTACTGAGTGGTGGGATGGGCCGCATCGCCCAGCAGCGTTGCGCGGCCGTAGCTCCACTGGCCGATCGGCTCGCGATCGGCGGTGGCCCAGCGCCGCCAGCTCTTGGGCAGCTCGATCAGCTGGCGTGCCCTGGGGCAGATGCCCGCGAAGTAGCTCTGCACCTCCTCCTTGCTGCCGTCGCGCACGCCCCACTCTTCCTGCTCGCGCGAGTGGAAGGTGACGACCACGTTGTATTGCTCGCCACCGCGCAGCGGGTAGTGCACCAGGTGGCAATTCGGACCGGCCCACAGGCTCGCGGCGTTCCACTGCAGATCGACCGGGAAGTCGTTCTTGTCGACGACGGCGCGGTAGACCACGTGTCCGGTGACGCGCGCCGGATCGCCGACGTACTGCTCGCGCACGATCGACTTCACGCCGTCGGCGCCGATCAGCGCGATGCCGCGGTGCGCACGGCCATGCTGGTCGAACGCGGTGACCCCGGCACCGTCCTGCTCGACGCGCTCGACGCGCGTGGAGGTGAGGAACTCGACGCGACCGGTCTCCTGCGCACCTTCGAACAACGACAGGTGCACGTCGACGCGATGGATCACCGCGTACGGATTGCCGAAGCGCGCCCGGAACGCTTCACCGGTGGGGATCCTGCCGATCTGATACTCGTCGATCGCATCGTGCATCACGATGCATTCGGTGTAGACGGCCCGGCCGCGCGCCTTCTCGCCGACACCGAGCGCATCGAACGCGGAGAACGCGTTGGGTCCGAGCTGGATGCCCGCGCCGATCTCGCCGATCTCGGGCGCCTGCTCGAGCACTTTCACCGTGAATCCGCGGCGCACGAGGGCGAGCGCCGCCGCCAGGCCGCCGATGCCGCCGCCGGCAACGAGAACGGGGAGCGTGGAAGTAGTCATTTGGCGGT
>CADECO010000232.1:0-4214 GCA_902825905.1 uncultured beta proteobacterium | reverse complement strand
CTCAATCGCCCGTTTTCCACACCGGCAAGCGCCAGTCGAGCCAGAGCGCAAGCATACGCAATGTAATCGCCACCGCCGTCGCTGCAACCAGCTCGGCCCACGCGGGTGCGCCGAACGCATGCAGCCCGATCATGGCCCAGCCGCCGGCGAAGCTGCAGATCGCATAGGGCCGGTGGTCGCTGAACGCCGCGGGCACCTCGTTGCACACGACGTCGCGCAGCACGCCGCCGAAGATGGCGGTGATCACGCCCATCAACACCGCGAGCAGCGCAGGCATCCCGGCGGCGAGAGCGAGCTGGGTGCCGCTCGCTGAGAACAGGCCCAGCCCGAGTGCGTCGGGCCACTGCGTCGCGCGCTCGGTCGGGTGGAAGTGGCGCGCGCGCAGGAAGGTCATCGCCCCCAGACACAGCAGGAACACGGCCCACACCTGGTGCGAGTGTTCCACCCAGAAGAACGGCCGCCGGTCGAGCAGCAGGTCGCGTACTGTGCCGCCACCGAACGCGGTCACGCCGGCAACGACGCAGACACCCACTGCGTCCAGGCGCGCCCGTGCCGCCGCGAGCACCCCAGAGAGGGCGAACGCGAGCGTCGCGACGAATTCGATGACGACCTGCGCCGTCGACAGGGACCACCAGTCGGGAGTATTCATGGCACCGCGCGCGCTTCCGGGCAGTCGTTCACGGCGACGGATGCTAACAGCGGTGCCGGAGGTAGCGGCGCTGGGTGGCGTGGTTCGCCGACGCACTCGCAAGCGTCGCACGCGACACTCCGTCGATTCGCCTCAGATCGGAGTGATTGCGACTTGCGTCAGTGCCGCGGCAGCGCGAGACAGCCGATGCGCACTCAGACTGCCGCCGCTTCCGCAGTTGGCGCCAGCGCCAGCCGGCCATCGTTCAACTGATAGACGGTGTCGAACCCTTGGATCATGCGTTTGTCGTGCGTGACGGTGATGACCGCCGACCGGCGTTCGCGGGCGATGCGTTTGAGCAGGGCCATCACCTTGCCGCCGCGGTCGGTGTCGAGGGCCGCGGTGGGTTCGTCGGCGAGGATCAGGCGCGGTTCGTTCGCAAGTGCCCGGCCGATTGCCACGCGCTGCTGCTCGCCGCCGGAAAGACTCGCCGGGAACGAGTCGCCACGATGCGCGATCTCCAGGTAGCGCAGCAGCTCGCCGGTTCGCCGCATCGACTCGCGCGTGCTCACGCCGTTCAATTGCATCGACAGCGCGATGTTGTCCTGCGCGGTGAGGAACGGAATGAGGTTGTGCGCCTGGAAGATGAAGCCGATGTTCTCGCGGCGAAAGCGCCGCACGTCCAGACCGGTCCAGCCGTTGTCGTAGATCGCCTTGCCGTTGATGGCGATACGCCCTTGCGTCGGCTCCAGGATCAGGCTGATGCAAAGCAGGAGCGTGCTCTTGCCCGAGCCGCTCGGACCGAGCAAGGCCGCGAGCTCGCCCTCTTGCACGCTGAAGTTGATATCGGTGAGCGCGTGCACGGCGAGATCGCCGCTGCCGAAAATTTTCGACAGGGCAGCGACTTCCACGGCAGCAGCCATCGCTAGCCTCCGAGCGCGAGCGAAGGCGGCGTTCGCAGCGCGTGCCAGATCGCCATCAGGCTCGCGATCAATCCGCCCACCAGCATCACGCCGAAGGTGAGCGTCGTCTCCTCGGGCAGGAAGACGAGTGTCCGCGGAAAACGCTCCTTGATCACCTGCACCATGCCGTAGGCGAACACGAACGCGAGGATCGTCAGCACCAGCGACTGCTCGAGAATCATGCGCACGATCACCCAGTTGGGCGCGCCGATGAGTTTCAGCGTGGCGATCGATTTGATCTTCTCGATGGTGAGAACGTAGATGATGAGCGCGATGATGACGATCGAGACCACCACCAGCAGCGATCGAAACAGCCCCAGCACCGCCGACATGCGCTTGAGACGCCCTTCGAGCATCAGGTCGCGCTCCTCGTCGGTGGTGTAGACGTTCAGATACAACCAGTCCTGGATGTGCTGGCGCACCTGCTGCGGGCTCGTGCCGGGGATGAGCTTCACCAGCACCGCGTTGATCGTGTCGGTGGAGCCGGCGAGCGCGGGCAGCAGCTTCGCCGCCTGATCGGGCGTGAGGCCGGTGCGCTCCAGGCGCCGCTGGTTGGCGATGCGCGCGGCGCGCATGGCTTCGTTATCTTGCAGATACAAGACTTCCTGCGCGTCGGGTAACGAAAGATAGACCAGCGGATTGCCGCCCGAGTCGACCGCCGCGCGCGTGATGCCGACGACCTTGTAGGTGCGCGAGCCGAGCGCGATGGCATCGTGCAGGCGCACGCCGAGGCGCTCGTCGGCCACCATCTCGTAGTGCGGCGCTTCGATGCGGCGGCCGCGAACGATGCGGCCGGGGCCACCCAGCCCGCCCATCACGTCGTAGCCGATGATGGTGAATTGCTGGTTTGCTCCACCGATCTCGCGTTGCGCCGCATAGACGATGAACGGGCTCGCGCGCTCGACGCCGGGTGTCGCGGCGATGCTCTTGTAGGAATCGCCGGGAATGCGCGAGGACTCGTTGAACGGTCCGCCGCGTCCGCGCTCGACGACCCACAGATCGGTAGCGGTATTGTCGATCAGCCAGACACCGTCGGCGATGTTGCCCTGGTAGATCCCGTTCATGACGAGCACGATCGTGAGCAGCAGCCCCACGCCGACGATCGTGGCGACGAACTTGCCGACATGGCGGCGGATGTCTTTGGCGGCCAGGTCCATCGCGTCAGTTCTGCGGTGCCACGCGTGCGACGACCCGCGTGCCCGCCTTGACCGCAGCCGGATCGGCGGCGACCTGATCGCCGGCAGCCAGTCCGTTCTTGATGAGCACCTGCGCGCCGTCGGCCAGACCGAGCTGCACCGGTTGAAAGTGCACGCGACCGTCGCGCACCATCAGCACGCCCGATTTTTCGTCGCGATGGACGATGGCAGACGCGGGAACCGCGAGCCCCGATTCGTTGCCTGCGACGATCGACACCTGTGCCTCCTGTTCGATCGCGAATCGCTTCGGTGCCGAGTCGAACGCAATCTCGACCTGCAACTCGCGCGTTGCGGCGTCCGATTGCTGAGCGATCCGTGCGACCTTGCCCGACAGGGATTCGCCGGTCCGCAGGCGGATGCTCGCGGGCATGCCGACCTCGAGCCGGCCCACGAGCGATTCGTCGATCCGTGCCGCGACCCACACCGAGCGTGGATCGACGATCTTCAGGATCGGGCTGCCGGGTACCGCTGTTGCGCCCACTTCCATGAGCCGTTGCACCACGATGCCATCGAGCGGCGCGTAGATGCGGGTATACGAGAGCAACGCGTCGGCGTATCGGCTCTCCTGACCGATCGACAAGGCTTCCGACTGACGCGCGGCGAGCGTTGCCTTGGCATTCGCGAGTCCGGCTTCGGCGGCGCGCATGCCGGCTTGCGCGGCGTCCATCGCGGCGGCCGACACGTAGCCCGCCTTGAATACCTCGTGGTCGCGCTGATAGTTGCCGCGGGCGAGCTCCAGATCGGACTGGGCCTTGGCGATGTTCGCCTCGGCTGCGGCGATGTTGCGACGGACCGTCTCGGTGGCTTGAGCCGCCGCGGAGCGTTTGGCGTGCAGATCGCGATCGTCCAGACGTACCAATTCCTGGCCACGTTTCACGGCATCGCCCTGGTCGACGTGGATGTCGGTCACCGTGGAGGTGGTGCGCGCACTCAACGTGACCGGAATGCGTGCCTGCACGGTTGCCGGACCGGTGATGCGCAGACTGACCGTTGCGTTGCGCACGCTCGCCGTGTCGATCGGCACGGCATGCAACAGCAGCCGATACGCCAGCAACCCGGCCGCGATCAGCAACACGAGAACGCCTAACGTCCAGCGCACAGTTCTTGTCTTCATGGCGAGTGCTCGAGTTGCCTGACTTCGGTTGCGCCGGTGAGGCGCATGGCGCGCGCGCGCGCGATCGCATACGCCGAGCGCGCCTGCGCGAGCGCACCCTCGGCGCGGACCACGTCGCTTTGCGCCGACAGCACGTCCAGCGCGGTCGCCTTGCCGGTCTGATACAAGGCCAGCGCGGCTTTCAATGATTCGCGATTGGCCGCGAGCAAGCGCTCGGCGGCCGCTGCATCGGCCATCGCGGTGCGCCAGGCGCTGGCGGCATCGCGCACGTCGGCCTCCAATGCCAGCGTGAGCGCGCGGCGCGAATCTTCGAG
>CADECO010000231.1:7780-9274 GCA_902825905.1 uncultured beta proteobacterium | reverse complement strand
GCGCTTCCCGGCGCGGCCGCACAGGCTCGGAATCGCGCCGATCGCCTGGACAACTGTCCAGTGCAACACCGCTTGCGATAGTCTGGACATAGCAAGTGTGCCCGCTCCGCCAGCGTGAATTTGCACTCGTCGGAAATCAGAAATAACCGTCGTTACAAAAGCGTGCACTGCGCTAGCATGACCGTGATCGACAACGGCCCCTGTCTTTTGCATTGATTTCTCAAAGCAGCGGTAGTTCGTCAGTGGATGACGAACGGTCGTGTCGGGTACAGCGGACACAGTATCCGCGAGTCGGAGGGTCGGACCTCTGGTATCGGCCCCAAGCTAACGTCGGAGGTAAACGATGAATCGCTCCCTGTTTTCCCTGAACGTCGCGCTCGCGATGGCGCTGGTCGCGCCGCTCGCACAGTCCCAACCCGCACCGCAGCCACCCCGGATCAAGGTCGGCATCGTCGTACCGTTGAGTGGTCCACTCGCGGCAGTCGGGCGCGAAGTCGTAACCGGCACGCGCGCGCACATCGAGGTGCTGAATCGCACCGGTGGCATCGGTGGTCGCCAGATCGAGTTGGTCAGCGTCGATGATGGCAACGATCCCAAGCGCAGCAGCGAGGCAGTGGCCGATGTTATTGCCAAGCATCAGCCGATCGCCTTCGTGAATTGCTTCGGTACCGTCGGCTGCGCGGCGCAGGCGAACGCGCTGCGCGGGACGGGCATTGCGCTGGTCGGACCGATTGCCGGCGCGGAAAGCCTGCGCGGTGCCGATCAGAAGCACGTGTTCGCGATTCGCCCGAGCGCGGTGGCTGAGGTGCGCACGCTGGTCGAGCACACCAAGGAAATGGGCGTGCGCGAGTTGGCGGTGATTTATCAGGACGACGGCTTCGGCCGCGCCTATCTGCCGATCGCGCAGAAGCTGATTCCGCAGATGGGCGTGACCATGCCCAGGGTGGTGCGGCTCGATCCGAGCAATCCGGAGTACGTCAAGGCGGCGCAGCAGGTGGCCGAGCCCGGCACCAGCAGATCAGTGCTGCTGCTGGCCAACGTGCAGCACAGCGCCGGCATCCTCAAGGCGATGCGCGAGCACGGCATCGAGCTGTTCGCGATGAATCTCGCCGGGCAGGCCAACGCGCAGTTCATCGATCGCACCAATGGCGTGTCGTCGTACAGCGTGTTCGCGGCGTTCACGCCCAGCCCGTGGAAACGCAGCGTTGCGACTACGCGCGAGTACCAGGACGCGTGGCGCCGTATCACGCCCGATCAGCCGTTCTCGTATCTGGGTTACGAAGCGTTCATCAACACGCGCGTGTTTGCCGAGGCGCTGCTGCGCGCCGATCGACGCATCAGCGCCGACCGCTTCATGGCTTCGCTCGAATCGATGCCGCCGGTGAATTTCGACGGCTTCAGCGTGCGCTTCGGCGCCGATAACCGCCAGGGCTCGGAATTCGTCGATCTCGCGGTGTTGTCGAGCCGGCGCCGGTTCGAGCAGTAACGCGGCAA
>CADECO010000231.1:0-7680 GCA_902825905.1 uncultured beta proteobacterium | reverse complement strand
GGCACCTCGCGGCCGTTGACCTTCAGCGCCCCGCCGCGCCAGGGCGAACCTTCCATCCAGAACACGGCGGTGCCTTTCGCGCTTGCCGCCACGCGCGGCAGCGTCGCGTCTTTGTGTTCGCCCACACGCTCGGGCGCCGACCAGTTCGCGCCGCCATCGGTCGAGCGCGACAGCTGAATCATCGCGCCGAGCGCACGCGGTTCGTCCCACACCGCGACCAGTGATCCGTCGGCGGCGCGTGCGAGATCGGCGTTCTTCGAATCGGCGCTCCCCATGCGACGCGGTGCACTCCAACTGCTGCCGCCATCGGTGGAGGTGAGGTAGTAGAGGCCCACGCGATCGTCCTTGCCGGTCCACACGATCGCATGCAGCGCCTTGGCGTCGTGCACCAACCCGCCGCCGACGTGCGGACAGCCGCGCACCTCCCAGCCGAATCCGCCGATCGAACCGGTCTGCCGCCAGGCGGTGCCGTTCTTCGAGGTGACGAGCATCATGTCGCGCGGCTGCTCGCCGCGATAGAGCGCCGAGACTTCGCCGGCCGGCGACACCGCCAGACTGTTCCAGCAGCAATCGCAGGTTGACGGAGCAAGCGGGCGCGGCGCGGCCCAAGTGAAACCCCCGTCGCTCGATTGCGCATAGCGCAGCGACTGCGTGCGATCGCGCCGTTCCAGCCACACCATGTGCAGCGCGTTCGCGCTGAAGGTCATCTCCATGAACGTCTGCGAGCCGGTCGTTTCGGGGAACGAAGGCTGCGCGGGCTTCCACGTCTTGCCGCCATCGTCGGAGATCGTCATGCCGATCGGGCCGCCGCGTCGCGCACCCGCCGGCGGGGCGGTCCACGCCACTACGATGCGATTACCGCGTGCGGCGATCTGCGGATTCTCGCCAGGATGATGCGCCGAGAGCCGATCGCCATCGGTGTTGACGCGCACCGGCGCACTCCAGCTCTGGCCGCCGTCGGTCGAGCGACGATGCCACAGTGCGATGTTCGGTTCGCCCTTGCGGCCGTAGCCGGTCAACAGATGAATGGTCTCGCCGTCGGTGTAGACATCGTAGTGCGCGAGTTGTTGGGCGTGGGCGGGGGTGACGGCGAACCACGACGCGATGATGGTTACCGATAGGAATCGCAGGATACGAGTCATGGGCGTGGCAAGGGGGCGTTGGTGAATACGACGGCGGCGCAGTATGCCCGGCATCAGCGATTTCGCGGTGACCTTAAAGTTTCTTTACGGCATGCTTGCAACATCGCGGCGAGCGATCAAAGCCTGCCAACCCCCAGCGGACCCTCATGAACCCGACCTTGATCTTTCTTTCGACGGTGTTGTGCGCGGCGCTCTGTGGTATCGGCGCGGTCAGCGCGCAGGAACCGTTTCCAACCAAGTCGATCCGCATCCTGGTCGCATTTGCGCCAGGCGGGGTGGCCGACACCGTCGCGCGCCTGGTCGGCCAGAAGATGGCCGAGCGGTTGGGGCAGCCGGTGCTGGTCGAGAATCGGGGCGGGGCCGGCGGCAGCATCGCATCCAAAGCGGTGGCCGCGTCTCCCGCTGATGGCTACACGCTGCTCGTGCACACGGCTGCGTTTGCCGCGCATGCGAGCTTGTCGAAGGATGCCGGCTACGATCCGCTCGCCGATTTCGCGCCGATCGCCGTCGCCGCGAACACGCCGACGGTGTTCGTGTTCAGCGCGAACGTCGCGGCCGGCAACATGCACGAGTTCATCAAGAGCGCGGCCGGCAAGCGCATCAGTTTCTCGAGCGCGGGGGTCGGCACGACGCCGCATCTGACCGCCGAGTACGTGCTCAAGACACTCGCCAAGCTCGATGCGGTGCACGTGCCGTTTCAAGGCGGGCCGCCGGCGATCACCGCGGTGCTCTCCGGGCAGGTCGACTTCGTGACCACCTCGATGCCGCCCGCCGTGCCGTTGATCAAGCAAGGCAAGATGCGCGCGCTGGCGGTGGCGAGCAAAACGCGCACGCCGGTGTTGCCCGACGTGCCGACGCTCGCCGAACAAGGTCTGCCGGACGTGGAGGATCACACCTGGATCGCCTTTCTCGCGCCCGCCAAGACACGCGCCGATGTCGTGCAGAAGCTCAACGCCGAGGTCAACGAGGCGATCAAGCAGCCCGATGTGCGCGAACGCCTGAGCGCGCTCGGCTTTTCCGCGCAGGGTGGGCCGAGCGCGCAGTTCGCCGACTACCTGAAGCAGGAAGTGGCGAAGTGGGCGCGCATCGTCAGGGAAACCGGGTTCACCGCGAACTGATTGCCGCGCTGGCCGTAGAGCGGCGGTTGCCGGTCAAGCTTTTTCGAACGGCACGAACCGCAGCGCTACGCCGTTGTTGCACCAGCGTTCGCCGGTGGGCTTGGGACCGTCGTTGAACACATGGCCGTGATGGCCGTCGCAGCGCACGCAGTGATACTCGGTGCGCGGCAGGATCAGCTTGAAGTCGCGCTTGGTGCCGAAGTGATTCGGAATGCTGGTGAAGAAGCTCGGCCAGCCGGTGCCGCTGTCGAACTTCATCTCCGAGGTGAACAGCGCCAGGCCGCAGCCGGCGCAGACGTAGAGACCGCGGCGCTTCTCGTCGTTGAGCGGGCTGCTGCCGGGCGGCTCGGTTCCTTCTTCGCGCAGTACGTGATAGGCCTCGCGCCCGAGCTGCTTGCGCCATTCGGTGTTCGCCATTTTCTGCGCCGGCGTGGGCGAAGCCGCCACGTTGGCGGCGTCGGCAGCGAGCAACGACTTCCAATCGGTGCGGATCTGTTCGAGCGGTCGGTTCAACGTGGGGGCTTTCATCATCTGTGCGAAAGTGCTCAGGGAATGCGACGCGAGGCCCGCGGCGCCCAGGGTCGAAAGAAAGATGCGGCGATTCATATGCGCTCCGGTGTGTGCGGCGCGCCGATCATAGCCATGCGCGCCTGGAGCACAATACGAACGGGACCGGAGTACGGATGTATCCGCGGCGTGCGGATGTATCCGTACTTTCCACAATGACGGCGGCTACGGCCGCTGCAGGTAGAACGTGTAGGCCCCGCCGCCCTGCACCGAGACGATCCGCCAGGCGTAGTAGCCGCTCGGTCCGCTGAACGCGATGTCCTGGCTCGCGCCGTCACCGGTCGAGCTGGCCACGACCACCCATGCGCTACCGTTCCAGCGCCACAAGTACAGATCGAAATTCGCGTTGGCCGGGCCGCGCAACCAACCGCGATGCGTTCCGGCCTGGTTGGCGAGGTAGTACGTGCCGTTGGGCTGGAACTGCTGCGCACCGGTGCCGCTCAGATTGCCGCTGTATTGCGTGCAGTTGGTGCACGGTGCACCGTTGCTGCCATTGTCAACGGTGACGGCCTTGGTCTCGGTGTCGGTCTGATTGATCGTGTCGGCCACGGTCAGCACGACGTTGAACGTACCCGCGCTGCCGAAGGTGTGCGAAACGCTTCGCCCGGAGGACGTTCCTCCGTCGCCGAAATTCCAGGTGTACGCGCTGACGCCCTTGTCGTCGGTGGAGCCGGCGGCGTCGAACGCGCAGATCAGACCGGTGCAATTGAAGGTGAAGCCGGCGACGGGAACCTGATCGGCCGGCGTTGCGGCGGCGAGCGAATACAGCAGACGATTGGGCGAGCCGGTGCCGATTCCGCTCAGGCGATCGGACGTCGCGCCGTTGACCACGGCCTGCGCGATCGTCGCCGCGGTGGCGTTCGGCTGTCCCTGCAACACCAGCGCGGCGACGCCGGCTGCGTGCGGCGAGGCCATCGACGTACCGCTGATCGTGTTGGTGGCGGTGTCGTTGGTGATCCACGCCGAGGTGATGCTGCTGCCGGGCGCGAACACGTCGACGCAGGTGCCGAAATTGGAGAACGACGAGCGGCCATCGGTGCTGGTCGTGGCGCCGACCGTCAGCGCTTCACTCACGCGCGCAGGCGAGGCGTTGCAGGCGTTGGCGTTGGAGTTGCCAGCGGCGACCGCGAATGTGACGCCGGCGGCGATCGCGTTGCGCACGGCGTTGTCGAGCGCGGTCGATATTCCCCCGCCCAGACTCATGTTGGCCACGGCCGGCTTGGTGTGATTGTTCGCCACCCAGTCCACGCCCTGGATCACGCCCGAGGCGGTGCCCGAGCCGTTGCAGCCGAGCACGCGCACCGGGTGGAGCGTGACCTGCTTGGCGACGCCGTACACCGCGCCGCCGATGGTGCCGGAGACGTGCGTGCCGTGGCCGTTGCAATCGGTCGTGTTGCGCCCGTCGTTGACCACCGAGAAGCCATTGCCGATGCGGCCCGCGAATTCCTGATGCGTGGTGCGGATGCCGGTGTCGATCACGTACGCATGCACGCCCGCGCCGGTTGCGTTGTAGTTGTAGAGACGATCGACCGGCCGGTCGCGTTGATCGATGCGATCGAGCCCCCAGGTGGCGTTCTGCTGCGTCGCCGAGATGCTCACCACGCTGTCCTGTTCGATGAAGCGCACGCGTGCATCGCGCATCATCGTGCGCGCCTGTCGTGGCGTCATCTCGGCCACGAAGCCGTGCAGCGCGCGTCGATACACCTGCATCGTGCGTCCACCGTGGCGGCGCGTCATCTCATCGGCCATGCTGCTGCGACGTTGCATGCGCCCGTCGGCTTCCTGCGTGGAGACGTCGGTGTCGTCCTTGAGGACGACGATGTAGCGGTTGGGAATCGCATTGTCAGGCGTGATCAACTCGGCGGCGATCGACCACGAACTGCACAGCAACGCGGTTAGAGCGGCAACAAGTACTCGCATCAGAGGTTCCTCCGTTTTCGGATAGCAAGCGAGATCGCTGTGGCTATTGAAAGAGACGCGTGCCGAAACGCGCATCGCTGCACCAGGGGCTGCACCGGGCGTGCACAGCGCGTGCGCCACACGATGCGCAACGCGCGCGCCACCGCGGATGGTTCCTGGAGCCGTGCCGTTTCGAACGGTCTCGATTCACGCAGACGCTTACCTCGAGCGACGTGAGCTTCGAGTTTGTTGTCGGGTCAGTGTAGGCAGCACCGGTTGCGAACCGATGAACGATCATCGGCCGCACTCGCCGGTGATCAGTTGCGCGCGAACGGATCGATCGGCGGTGCGCGCATCGTCAATGAGCGGTCGAGGGATGCCGCATCGACGTCGTGGACATAGGGCGTGCGCTGCAGCGTTTTTTCGCGATGAGCGACAATCGCGCGCAATCCGAAGTCCAGTCCGAAGTCCAATCCGAACTCCAGTCCAAAATCCACACGCGGTTCATTGAAAGGAGAGACGCTGCATGAAGGCGTTGTTGACAGCAGTCCTGTTGGCTTGGGCGAGCATCAGCGCCGCGGCCTATCCGGAGAAGACCATTCGCTTCATCGTGCCATCGGCGCCCGGCGGTTCGCCCGACGTGCTGATGCGCCTGCTGATGCAGCAGATGTCGCAGCAGATGGGCGTATCGATTGTGGTGGAAAACAAACCCGGCGCATCGTTCACGATCGGCACGATGGACATCGCGAAAGCCGCGCCCGACGGCTACACGCTCGGCTACGGGAACATCGTGTCGCTCGCGATCAACCAGTCGTTGCTCGCCAAGGTTCCGTACAACGTCGACAAGGACCTCACGCTCATCTCCAACTGCGTGCGGGTGTTCAATCTGCTCGCGGTGAATCCGAAGCTGCCGGTGCAGACGGTGCAGGAACTGGTCGCCTACGCGAAGACCCATCCGGGCAAGCTGGTGATGGCTTCTCCGGGCAACGGCACCACCGGCCATCTCGGCGGGGAGCTGTTCAAGGCGCTGACCGGCACGTTCATCCTGCATGTGCCGTATCGCGGCAGCCCGCAGGCGATCAACGATCTCATCGCCGGCGAGGCGCACATGATGTTCGACAACCTGTCGTCGATCACGCCGCACGCCAAATCCGGGCGCGTGCGCGGACTGGGCGTCTCCGGTCCGCGGCGTTCAGCGGTGTTTCCCGACCTGCCGGCGATCGGTGAGTCTGTGCCTGGCTACGAGACGGTCGCGTGGGGCGGGGTGATCGGTCCGGCCAATCTGCCCGGAGACGTCGTGCAGAAACTGCACGCTGAGATTCGCAAAGCGCTCGCCGCGCCGGCGGTGCTCGAGCGATTCAAGGCGCTCGATACGGAAGCCGATGGTGGCACGCCCGAGGAGTTTGTGGCGTTGGCGCGGCGCGAGGCGCCCAAATGGGCCGATGTGATCAAGCGCTCCGGCGCGAAAGTGGATTGAAGGCAAACGCAACTGGGAGCGGACATGACACAACGATTCGATCTGCTGATCCGTAACGGCACGGTGATCGACGGCACGCGCGCGCCGCGGTTCGCCGCCGACATCGGCATCCAGGGCGATCGCATCGTCGCACTCGGTGCACTCGCGGGTGCGCACGGCGACGCGGAGATCGATGCCACCGGCAAGATCGTCGCGCCGGGATTCATCGATGCACACACGCACGATGACCGGCTGATGTTGTCGGCGCCGGACATGGCCCCGAAAGTGAGCCAGGGCGTGACCACGGTGGTCGCGGGCAACTGTGGTGTGTCGCTCGCGCCGGTCACGTTCGGGCCGGGTCAGGCCGTGACCCCGCCGCTCGATCTGCTCGACGACGGTGGCAGCTGGTATCGGTTCGGCAAGTTCGGCCAGTACGTGCAGGCGCTGCAAGAGGCGCCGGCCGCAACGAACGCCGCGCTGCTCGTCGGACATACCTCCTTGCGCGTGGCGACGATGGATCGGCTCGATCGCGCCGCGAACGCGGCCGAGCGTGCACGCATGCGCTCGATGGTCGATGAAGCACTCGGCGCGGGAGCGATCGGCGTGTCCACCGGGCTGTACTACGAGCCGGCGTTCGCTGCGCCGACCGAAGAGGTCATCGACATCTGCGTGCCGCTCGAGACGCGCGGCGGCCTCTACTGCACGCACATGCGTAATGAGGCCGAAGGCGTACTCGATTCGCTCGAAGAAACGTTTCGCATCGGCCGCGAGGTAGGCGTGCCGGTGGTGATCTCGCATCACAAGGTCACCGGGCTGCCCAATCATGGCCGATCGCAGCAGACCTTGCCCTTCATCGCCGAGCGGATGAAGGGGCAGCGCATCGGGCTCGACTGCTATCCGTACTGTGCATCGTCGACGATCCTCTCGGAGAGCCGCACGCGGATCGATTCGAAGACGCTGGTCACCTGGTCCAAGCCGCATCCGGAGTACTCCGGCATGGATCTCGACGAGATCGCCGCGAAGATGGGCCGCTCGCGCAAGGAAACCATCGACACATTGCTGCCCGCTGGAGGCATCTACTTTTCGATGGACGAAGCCGACGTGCAGCGCATCCTGGCGTTCGAGCACACGATGGTGGGCTCCGACGGTCTGCCGCACGACGCGGCACCGCATCCACGTCTGTGGGGTACATTCGCGCGCGTGCTGGGCCACTACTCGCGCGGTCTGAATCTGTTCCCGCTGGAGACGGCCGTCTACAAGATGACCGGTCTGACCGCCACCACGTTCGGCTTGCCCGATCGCGGCGTGCTCAAGCCGGGCGCGTTCGCCGACATCACCGTGTTCGATGCCAACACGGTCGACGAGACGGTCAGCTTCGCGCGTTCGGTCTCGCCGGCCAAAGGGATCGAGTGCGTGCTCGTCAATGGGCGCGCGGTGTGGCGCAACGGAGCAGCAACTGGTGAGCGACCGGGGCGCGTGTTGCGACGCGCGGGTTGAG
>CADECO010000230.1:0-9349 GCA_902825905.1 uncultured beta proteobacterium | reverse complement strand
GTCGCCGACTTCATGGGGTTCGGCAACCTGCTCGCAGGGCAGGTGATCGACGGCGCGACCGTGGCCGCGGATGCAATGCGATTCGCATGCGCCAACTCTCTTGCGCCGGGTGCTGCCGTCACCATCGGCCTGCGCGCCGAGCGGGTGTCCATCGATCGGAGCGGGCGGCTGGGTGTGCCGGCACAGGTCGTTCGCGCGGTCTATCAAGGCGGGACCAGCGCGGTGACCGTGAAGCTGGAGCCCTCCGGCCTGGAACTGCTGGTGCGTACCGCGCAGCGCGATCTGGCTACGGGCGAGAAGGTGGGCGTGCAGTGGGCGCCCGATGACGTGTACGTGCTGCGAACGGATGAGGCCTGACATGAGCGATCTTCGCATCGAAGGATTCTGCGCGCCGGGCTTCGAGGCCATGCGCGAAGCGTTCGAACGCAATTTCCGCGATGACGACGAAGTGGGCGCCGCGGTTGCGGCCGTGCTCGACGGGCGCGTGGTCGTGGACCTATGGGGCGGTCATCGCGACGCGCAACGCAGCCTGCCCTGGAACGCCGACACGCTGGTATGCATGATGTCGGTGGCCAAGGCAGTGTCGGCGTTGTGCATCCACATCCTCGTCGACGAGGGCGCGATCGATCTGGATGCACCGGTCGCGCGATACTGGTCCGAGTTTGCGCAGCACGGCAAGGATCAGGTGCTGGTACGTTGGGCGCTATCGCATCTGGCGAGTGTTCCGGTCGCGGATGCCGCGCCACGCGGGGCGATCTACGACTGGACCGCGATGACCGCCGCTATCGCCGCGCAAGCGCCGCTGTGGCCGCCGGGGACGCGCCCCTGCTATCACACCGCCACGCAGGGCTTCATCCTGGGCGAGATCATTCGCCGCGTGACCGGTCTGTCGCTCGGCGCATTTCTGCAGCAGCGCGTGTGCGCACCGCTCGGGCTCGACTATCACATCGGTTTGTCCGAGCACGACGCTGCGCGCTGCGCGCAAATGATCCCGGGCAAGGGGACGGTATTCGACCGGCCGCCGACCGACGAGGGGAGCGCAATCCTCGCGCGCGGCTGGGCGCAACTGGCGCAAGGCGAAGACTTCAACTCGATCGGCTGGCGTACCGCGCAGATCCCTTCGGCCAACGGACATGGCACGGCGCGCTCGGTCGCGAGGTTGTACGGCGCGCTGGCGCGCGGCGGCGAGCTCGATGGCATCAACGTCATCTCATCGGCCGCGCTCGAGCGTGCGATCGTCGAGCAATGGCGTGGTACGTCGCCGGGCACCGGGCTCAACTTCCGCGTGGCCCTGGGTTACTTCCTCAACTGTCCGCCCGATCGTCCGATGGGGCCGAATCCGCGCACGTTCGGGCACAGCGGTGCTGGTGGGGCGCAGAGCTTTGCCGATCCGCAAGCGAAGCTCGGTTTTTGCTATGCGCCGAACAGAATGCACGGGGGCGTGGACATCGGCCCGCGCGCAACGCGCATGATCGAGACGATCTTTAGCTGCGTGGGGCGGTGATCGGTCGTGCTCAGTACCGAGCCTTCAGCTCGCGCAGCGCTGCCTCGTAGGCCGCAGCCACCGACTGCGGCGACGCGACCGTCATGCGGATATCCTGCAGCAGACCGTCATGCAATCCGTACACCCAGCCGTGCACGACGATCTCCTGGCCGCGCGACCACGCGTCTTGCACCACGGTCGTCTGGCAGACGTTGAGCGCCTGCTCCAGTACGTTTAACTCGCACAACGCCTGATGCCGGCGTTCGTCGTCGGGCAATCGGTCGAGCCACGACTGATGGCGATTGCGCACATCCTGCACGTGACGCAGCCAGTTGTCGGCGATGCCCACGCGCGTGCCGAGCATCGCGGCACGCACACCACTGCAACCGTAGTGTCCGACCACGATCACGTGGCTCACCTTGAGCAGATCGATGGCGAACTCGATCACCGACAGGCAATTGAGATCGGAATGCACCACGACGTTGGCGACGTTGCGATGCACGAACAGTTCGCCCGGCAGCAGGCCGACGATCTCGTTGGCGGGCACGCGGCTGTCGGCGCAGCCGATCCACAGATACTGTGGCGATTGCTGCTGCTGCAGTCGGGTGAAGAAGCCCGGGCGCGAAGCTTCGGTCTGCTCGGCCCAGCGCCGGTTGTTGTCGAACAGATTGTTCAGATGTTGTGGCATCGTGCGAGATGCGTCGTTGAGCCTGTGAGCGCAATGATACGGACGCATGCGCGAATCAATCCAGTTGAAACTTTGGCCGTTCCCTGGCGTCGAACGCGGTTTTGTCCGCAACGGAGACTGCCGGTGCGACGGATCCGAAAGGCCCACGAAGCATGAGCGATGATTGAACAGGTGCTGTACTTCGTTCTGGGGTTGGGCGCGTTGATCGTCGGCGCCGAGGCCCTGGTTCGTGGCGCGTCCAAGCTCGCCCTGTCGTGGGGCATCTCCCCGCTCGTGGTCGGATTGACGATCGTCGCATTCGGAACGAGTTCGCCCGAGATGGCGGTCTCGGTGGGCGCGGTGTGGAACGGCAACAACGACATTGCAGTGGGCAATGTCGTGGGCAGCAACATCTTCAACGTGCTGTTCATTCTGGGGGTGTCGGCGCTGATCGTGCCGCTCGTGGTGCACGTTCAGCTCATTCGCCAGGAAGTGCCGATCATGATCGGCGCCTCGCTCGTTCTGATCGCGCTCGCCCTCGATGGCACGATCACCCGTGCCGAAGCCGCCTTGCTGTTCGGCCTGCTGATCGCCTACACGGTTTTCCTGGTGATGCAGTCGCGCAAAGAGCGTGGGCGCACGGATGAAGCCGGGCGCGCCTCGCCCGGCGTGAGCGGATGGGACGGCACGGCCCTGGTGCAAGGTGTGCTCGTAGTGGTCGGCCTGGGTCTGCTCGTACTCGGCGCGCAGTGGCTGGTGGGCGCGGCCGTCTTCTTCGCGAAAGCGATGGGCGTGAGCGATCTGGTGATCGGTCTGACGATCGTCGCGGCGGGCACGTCGATGCCCGAAGTGGCCGCATCGATCGCCGCGGCCCTCAAAGGCGAGCGGGATATCGCCGTGGGCAACGTCGTCGGGAGCTGCACCTTCAACATCCTTGGCTGCCTGGGGCTGTCCGGGCTGGTCGCCGCGAACGGACTCGCCATCGCGCCTGCGATCCTCAACTTCGACGCGTGGGTGATGGTCGCCACCGCGCTCGCATGCCTGCCGGTGTTTCTGACCGGGCGCGAGATCGCGCGGTGGGAAGGCGCGGTGTTGATCCTCTACTACGCGGCTTACACCGCTTACCTGGTGCTGGCTGCGCAACAGCACGACGCGCTCGCCGCGTACTCGGGTGCCATGCTCTCGTTCGTGGTCCCGATCACGATCGTTACGGTGATCGCAGTCATGGTGCGTCAACCCGCGGCGGTCGCCGCACCCCCGCACCGATGAGCCTGGCAGCGTCCGGCACGGCCGTGCTGGTGTTGCTTCCGTTCGCGGCTGCAACACTGATGATGGCGACCATCTCGCCGCGCTCCAGACGTGGCGCCGTGACCGGCGCAGCGCTGGCTACGCTGGCAGGCTGCGGCATTGTTGCGGGGCTCGGACCGGAAGTTCTCGCGGGCAACGTCCTTCGCTGGCAGATCGAGTGGCTGCCGCAGATCGGCCTTGCGTTCGGATTTCGCATGGACGGCCTGGCGTGGATGTTCGCCTGGTTGATCTGCGCGATCGGTGCACTGGTCGTGTTGTACGGCGCCTACTACCTTGCGCCGGAAGATCCGCCGCGGCGCTTCTTCGTGTTCCTGTTGTTGTTCATGGGCGCGATGTTGGGCGTCGTGCTCGCCGACAACCTGCTGCTGCTCGTGGTGTTCTGGGAGCTCACCAGCCTCACCAGCTTCCTGCTGATCGGCTACTGGCATCAACGCGGCGAGGCACGCGAAGGGGCGCGGATGGCGCTGACCATCACCGGTGCAGGCGGCCTCGCGTTGCTGGCTGGTGTGCTGCTGATCGGCAACATTGCAGGCAGCTACGACCTCGATGTCGTGCTTGCGTCGGGCGATGCGATCCGCGCGCATCCGCTTTACCTGCCGGCATTGGTGCTCGTGTTGTTGGGATGCTTCACGAAGTCGGCGCAGTTTCCGTTCCATTTCTGGCTGCCGCACGCAATGGCCGCGCCCACGCCGGTGTCTGCGTACCTGCACTCAGCGACGATGGTGAAAGCGGGCGTGTTCCTCCTCGCGCGGCTGTATCCGGCACTGGGCGGCTCGGAGCCGTGGTTCTGGATCGTGACGCTCACCGGCCTGGCCACGCTTCTGGTTGGTGCCTACGTGGCGATCTTCAAGCACGATCTGAAGGGCCTGCTCGCTTATTCGACGATCAGCCACCTCGGATTGATCACGCTTCTCTTCGGCCTCGACGAACCGCTCGCCATCGTCGCGGGCGTGTTCCACATTCTCAACCACGCGACCTTCAAGGCGTCGTTGTTCATGGCCGCCGGCATCATCGATCACGAAACCGGGAGCCGCGACATGCGCCAGTTGAACGGACTGTGGAAGTACATGCCCTGGACCGGCGCGCTCGCGATCGTGGCGGCTGCGGCGATGGCAGGCGTGCCGCTTGCCAACGGATTCCTGTCCAAGGAGATGTTCTTCGCGGAGACGCTCGCCAAGGAAGGGCATGGGCTCATGGAGCTGGTCCTTCCGGCCGGCGCGCTGATTGCCGCGATATTCAGCGTCGCCTACAGCACGCGTTTCATCCACGACGTGTTCTTCAATGGTGAACCGGTCGGACTGACACGCACGCCGCATGAGCCGCCGCGCTTCATGCGCGCGCCGGTCGAGTTGCTGGTCTTGCTATGCATCGCGGTCGGCCTTGCGCCTGCGGCGGTGATCGGTCCGATCCTCGCCAGCGCCTCCAGGGCGGCAGTGGGTGCCCCGCTGCCGGAGTATCAGCTCGCCCTCTGGCACGGCTTCAACGCGCCGCTGCTGATGTCGGTCGCTGCGCTCGTCGCGGGCTTGCTGCTCTATTTCGGCCTGCAGCGATTCATCAACCTGCACCGCATCGTGCATCTGCCGCGGGGCGGACGCGATATGTTCTTGTTCCTGATCGATCGGATCGTCGGCGCTGCGATCGCGTGCACGCGCGCGATGCAGAACGGGAGTCTGCAACGCTACCTGCTGCTACTGGTCGTGCTGGCCGTGCTCGCGGGGTCGCTGCCGTTCGTGCGGAGCGGATCGTTGCTCGAGCCGATCGCTTCGAGCACACCCGCGGGCGCGGTCGAGCTGATCGTATGGGCAATCGGGGTCCTGACGGCGGTGGCGACGGTGTTCGTTCATCGGCAGCGTTTGCTCGTATTGGTGCTGCTTGGGGCGACCGGCCTGGTTGTGACGCTGGCGTTCGTCTACCTGTCGGCACCGGACCTGGCTCTGACGCAGGTGCTGGTCGAGGTCGTGACGATTGTTCTCATGACGCTGGCGTTGCGCTGGCTGCCCGCTGAAGGTGCGGCCGAAACAGGTGCGCGAGCCGTCGCACGACGTTGGCGAGATGCCGCCGTGGCGATCGTCGCAGGCCTGGGGATCGGCGCACTGGTGTGGGTGGTGCTGCAGCGGCCGGTGGATTCGATCGCCCCGTATTTCCTGGAGAACACCGTACCGTCGGGTGGCGGGGCGAATGCGGTCAACGTGATCATCGTCGACTTCCGCGGCTTCGACACGCTCGGCGAGATCACGGTGCTGGGGATCGCCGGCCTGATCGTCTTCGCAGTGCTGGCAACGATGCGCAGGCGCTCAAGCACGTACGCCGCAGTCGATGGCGGCGACAACGACGGGCCTGGCTCATCGCTGATGCTCGCACTGGTCTCGCGCATGCTCTTGCCTCTGGCTGCGATGGTCTCGATCTACCTCTTCCTGCGCGGTCACAACGAACCGGGCGGCGGATTCATCGCCGGGTTGGTCCTCGCCATTGCGCTGATTCTCGTTTTCGTCGCGAACGGCATGCGCTGGGTGGACGCGCGCATGCAGATCGACTTCCGCGGGTGGATCGGCTGGGGGCTGCTCATCGCGGGCCTTACCGGCGTGGGCAGCTGGCTTGTCGGCAGTCCATTTCTCACCAGCAGCTACGACTACCCGGTGATACCACTGATCGGTGCTGTTCCCCTGGCCAGTGCGTCCTTGTTCGACCTGGGGGTCTACCTCACCGTGGTCGGCGCGACCGTCGTTGCGCTGTCGGCCGTTTCCCGATTGCGGGCGCCCGATGCGGTGAATCCGGACGATATCGCGGGCATGGCGAGCGAGCGATGAGCATCGAGTTCCTCATTGCGTCGGCGATCGGCGTGTTCGCGGGCGCAGGGGTATATCTGCTGCTGCGCGCGCGCACCTTCGATGTCATTCTCGGCTTGACGCTGATTTCCTACGCCGTGAATGTATTGATCTTCGCAATGGGGCGCGTGCGGATCGGCATGGCGCCCATCGTCGCTCCCGATCGCGCGCCTTCGCTGGCGAGCTACGCGGATCCGCTGCCTCAGGCGCTGGTGCTCACTGCTATCGTCATCAGTTTCGCGATGACCGCCGTGCTGCTGGCGATCGCGATAGCGGCCCGTGCAGCGACCGGGACCGATCACGTTGACGGCGTCGAGTGCGGGGCGGCGCAGCGCGATGCGGGCGACGCCGCCGATGATGCAGGGGCACGGCAGCGATGATCTGGTCGCACTGGATCATCGTGCCGATCGTGCTGCCGCTGCTGGCGGGCGGCTTGATCCTGCTCCTCGATCGCACCCGACCGTGGGCCGTGCGTGTGCTGAGCCTGGCCGCGACCTCTGCACTTCTGGTCGTCGACATAGGACTGCTCATCCATGCCGCGCGTGGCGGTGTGGACGCGTACCTCCTGGGCAATTGGCCCGCACCCTACGGCATCGCCTTGGCGCTCGACCGATTGAGCGCCCTGATGCTGGTACTGACCGCCGTCGTCGCGATCGCCGGCCTGCTGTATGCCTGCCGCGACGAAGACGAGCGCGGCGCGCACTTTCACGCGTTGTTCCAGTTCCAGTTGATGGGCCTGAACGGTGCCTTTCTCACCGCTGATCTGTTCAATCTGTTCGTCTTCTTCGAGGTGCTGCTGATCGCCTCGTATGGCCTGCTGCTGCACGGCGGTGGCGCGACCCGTCTGAGGTCGGCGATTCACTACGTCGCCTTCAACCTGACCGGTTCGGCTTTGTTCCTGATCGCTGTGGCGGTGCTCTACGGTATTACCGGCACGCTGAACATGGCCGATCTGGCCCGCAAGGTGCCGTCATTGGCGGGCACTGAGGCGGTCCTGGCGCAGTCGGCCGGACTGCTGTTGCTGGTGGTGTTTTCGGTCAAGGCCGCTTTGCTGCCGCTCTACTTCTGGCTGCCTGATGCGTACGCCGCGGCTGCGGCGCCGGTGTCGGCGCTGTTTGCGATCATGACGAAGGTCGGCGTCTACGCGATTGCGCGCGTCTACACGCTGGTGTTTGGCACGACGGCTGGCGCTGCGGCGCACCTGGCCACGCCCTGGCTGGTATGGCTCGCGTTGGCCACGCTTGGGCTGGCGGCGATCGGTGTCGTGGCCGCTGTCCGGCTGCGCGCGCTGGCCGCATACCTCGTGGTCGCTTCGGCCGGGACCTTGCTGCTGGCGCTGGGTCTGGCGACACAGCGCACGGTTGCAGCCGGACTGTTCTATCTGATTCCGAGCACGCTGGTCGCAGCAGCGCTGTTCCTGTTGATCGACGGCGTTAGCCGGGCGCGAGCCGACAACAATGATCGCATCGGCGCTCAAGCCTGGCATCGTCCACGCGGCACGCTCGCCTTCACGTATTTCGTGTGCGCCATCAGCGTCGCCGCGTTGCCGCCATTGGGAGGCTTTCTCGGCAAGGTGCAATTGCTGGCCGCAGCGTCGGACACACCATTGCAAGCCTGGGTGTGGGGGCTGGTGCTGGTGTCCGGCCTTGCGGTCGTGGTCGGATTGAGTCGCGCCGGCAGCGCCGTGTTCTGGAAAGCGCCCGATGGTGACGGCGCGCATCTGCGGGCCGCTCCCGCGCAATATTTCTCGCTGGGCATCCTGCTGATGTGCCTCGTCGCTGTGAGCGTGCTGGCTCAGCCCCTGGCGCGCTACACAAATGCCACGGCTGATCAGCTGTTCGCGCCGCAGGCGTACATCGATGCCGTGCTCGGGAAGCAACCGGTCGCCCCTGCCTGGAATCCGCGCGAGGGGATGGTGAAATGAGATCGACCAGTCCGCTCGGTCGAAACTGGTTACCGGCGCCGATCCTGTCGTGCGTGTTGTTCGCCGTCTGGCTGCTGCTCAACAACGCCTTGAGCCTCGGACATGTGGTGCTCGGCGCTTTGCTGGCGATCGCCTTGCCTTGGTTCACCGAGCGGCTGCGTCCGGACCGCCCCGCGCTCACACGGCCGGGCGTGATCCTGCGACTTGGCGCAATCGTGCTGTGGGATATCGTGATTGCGAACATCGACGTTGCACGGCGAATCCTCGGTCCGGAACGCGCGATCGAGCCTGGGTTCGTGTGGGTTCCACTCGCGCTCCACGACCCGCATGGGATCGCCGCGCTCGCCGGGATCATCACGCTCACGCCCGGTACGCTGTCCGTCGACGTCACGGCCGATCGGCGCTATCTGCTGGTGCACGCCTTTCATGTCGGTGACGAGGCGGTGCTGATCGATGGAATCAAGACGCGCTACGAAGCACCGCTTCGGGAGATCTTCGACGCATGAATCCGCTCACCGCACCGCTCATGTTCGGGCTGACCGTCGCCACCGCGCTCTTTGCGCTTGCGCTGGCCTTGACGGCATGGCGCTTGCTGCGCGGCCCGGCGCTGGCTGATCGCTTGCTCGCGCTCGACACGCTGTATGTCAACGCGCTCGCGTTGCTGGTGCTGCTCGGTATCCGCTTCGATACCGCCGTCTACTTCGAAGTCGCGCTGGTGATCGGATTGCTCGGGTTCATCGGCACTGTCGCGATCGCGAAGTTCATGCTTCAGGGGAACATCGTCCGATGAGTGCGACGCAGCTCGTGATCGAGTGGTTCCTCGCGGTACTGATGATCGTCGGCGCCGTTTTTGCGCTGATCGGCGCGTGGGGGCTGGCGAAGCTATCGGATTTCCTCAAGCGAATTCACGGCCCTACCAAGGCCACCACGCTGGGGGTCGGATGTGCACTGCTGGCGTCGATGGGGTACTTCACCCTGGTACGCGGCATCCCGAGCCTGCACGAACTGCTGGTGACGGTCTTCCTGTTTCTCACCGCTCCGGTGTCGGCACATCTGCTCGCCAAGGCAGCCATGCAGCGCGATCCGCGACTGCGACCACCACGTCGGCCCGACTAAGCGTGGGTGCGGCGATTGTCGGGGCG
>CADECO010000229.1:4783-9355 GCA_902825905.1 uncultured beta proteobacterium | reverse complement strand
AGGATCGCGCGACAGCCGGCGTACTCGTCACGCAGATAGATGTACACCTCGAAGATGTCGACCGCCCACGCGGCGATCAGCACGCCTTCGAGAAAGCGATGTGGATCGCGCTCGAGATAGAAGCGGTCTTTGAACGTGCCCACTTCGCCTTCGTCGATGTTGACCGCCATCAGCCGCGGCGCGGGCTCGGCGGCGACGATCTTCCATTTGCGCCCGGCCGGGAAGCCAGCACCGCCCAAACCGCGCAGGCCCGAGTGCTCCATCGCCGTCATCGCGGCTTCGCGTGTGAGCGGCTTGCGGTCGCCGGCGGGTTTGTTCTCGATGCACGCCTTGGCCAGGTTGTAGCCGCCGCTCGCCCGGTAGCGTTCGAAGTCGACGTAGGCGGGACTGACTTCACCGGGCGGCTGATACGCCTGCACGTCGAGCGCGTTGGCGTTGGCGACCGGGATCGAGGGCGGATGCTTCACCGCGCGAGCGTCCACCGCGGCCTTGACCGCATCGACCGTCGCGCCCAGCACCGGATGCTGGCCGACGCTGCACGCGGGCGCCGATTCGCAGCGGCCGATGCATGGCGCGGGCAACACGCGCACCTCGGCACCGAGGATCGCCGGCAACTTCTCAAGCAATTCGCGCGCACCGGCCATCTCGCACGCCCACGATTCGCACACGCGGACGGTGATCGCGGCCGGGGCGGCCTCGCCGTCCTTCACCACGTCGAAGTGGTGATAGAACGTGGCGACTTCGTACACCTCGGTCATCGCCATCTTCATCTCCGCGGCGAGGGCCACGAGATGCCGATCGGCGATATGGCCGAACCTGTCCTGGATTTTGTGCAGATGCTCGATCAGCAGATCGCGCCGGCGCGATTCGTGGCCGATCAGCGCCTGCACTTCGGCCAGCGCGGCGGGGTCGACCTGGCGCCCCTTGGGCGTAGGGCGCACTTTCATTTCTTTGAGCGGGATGACGCGGCTGGTCATGGGGCGTGGAGGCGAGCGTTCCGCGCGCGAACGAGCCGCGCAGGGTCGCGCAGCCGCCGGGCGTTTGGCGATGGTGAGGGCGGGGCAATGGTAGCCCCGACGCGCGAACGCGGCGATTGACTCAGGTCAACCTTGTCGGGACGGCTCGCGCCGTCGGCCCGTGCTACTTCAGCACCGACTTGAGCAGCTTGCCCATCTCCGCGGGATTTTTCGTGACCTTGATTCCGCAGGCCTCCATCACTGACAGCTTTTCCTGCGCGGTACCTTTCCCACCGGAGATGATCGCGCCGGCATGCCCCATGCGCTTTCCGGGCGGAGCGGTGACGCCGGCGATGAAGCCGACCACCGGTTTCTTCATGTTGGTCTTGACCCACTGCGCGGCGGTTTCTTCATCCGACCCGCCGATCTCGCCGATCATGATCACCGCTTCGGTCTGCGGATCGTCGTTGAACAGCTTGAGCACGTCGATGTGCTTCAACCCGTTGACCGGATCGCCGCCGATGCCCACCGCGCTCGATTGTCCCAATCCGAGTTCGCTCAACTGGCCGACCGCTTCATAGGTGAGCGTACCCGAGCGCGACACGACGCCGATCGGGCCCTTTTTGTGGATGTGGCCAGGCATGATGCCGATCTTGATCTCCTCGGGCGTGATCACGCCCGGACAGTTCGGCCCCACCAGCAGCGTGCGGCGGTTCTGTTTGCGCATGCGATCGCGCACTTCGATCATGTCGCGCACCGGGATGCCTTCGGTGATGCAGATCACCAGATCGAGATCGGCTTCCACTGCCTCCCAGATCGCGGCCGCGGCACCGGGCGGCGGCACGTAGATCACCGAGGTATTGGCGCCGGCTTTTTCCTTGGCCTCGCGCACGGTGGCGAAGATGGGAATGCCCTCGAAGTTCTCGCCCGGGCGCTTGGGATTCACGCCGGCGACGTAACACTGCTGGCCCAGCGCGTACTCGCGCGAAGTGCGCGTGTGGAACTGGCCGGTCTTGCCGGTGATCCCTTGGGTGACGACGCGGGTGTTCTTGTTCACCAGGATGGACATCGCTCTGCTCCGGGAAAGGACTGCTCGTACCTGTTCAACTCGAGATCCGACGAAAGCAACCGAGGCGCTTGACCGCTGCGCCCTACGCCTTGCCCTTCGCCGCAGCGACGACGCGCTGCCCTGCCTCGCCCATGTTGTCGGCGGTGATGATCGGCAGGCCCGAGTCGGCGAGGATCTTTTTGCCGAGATCCTCGTTGGTGCCCTTCATGCGCACCACGAGCGGCACGGCAAGCTTCACTTCACGCGCAGCCGCCACCACGCCGGTCGCGATGGTGTCGCACTTCATGATGCCGCCGAAGATGTTCACCAGAATGGCCCGCAGCCCCGGATTGCGCAGCATGATCTTGAACGCCTCGGTAACCTTCTCGGTGGTGGCGCCGCCGCCCACGTCGAGAAAGTTGGCCGGATTACCGCCATAGAGCTTGATCGTGTCCATGGTCGCCATCGCCAGCCCGGCACCGTTCACCAGGCAGCCGATGTCGCCGTCGAGCTGGATATAGTTCAGATCGTGCTTGGACGCTTCGACTTCGGCCGGATCCTCTTCGTCGAGATCGCGCATCGCCTGCAGCTCCGGATGCCGGAACATCGCGTTGTCGTCGAAGTTGAACTTGCCATCGAGGGCCATCACCTGTCCGCTGCCGGTGAGGATGAGCGGATTGATCTCGGCCAGGCTGGCGTCGGTGTCCCAGAACGCGCGATACAGGTTCTGCAGCAGCTCGGCCGCCTGCGCGTGGGAGGCCTCGGGCAAGCCCAGCTTGCGCGCGATGTCGAGCGCATCGCCGCGCTGCAGACCACCGGCCGGATCGACCGAAATCTTGAAGATCTTGTCCGGGTGTTTGGCGGCCACCTCCTCGATGTCCATGCCGCCCTCGGCGCTCGCCATCATCGTGATGCGCTGCGTGACGCGGTCGACCACTAGCCCGACGTAGAGCTCCTTCTTGATGTCGGCACCGCTTTCGATCAGCAGCCGGCGCACCTTCTGCCCCTGCGGACCGGTCTGCGGCGTCACCAGTTGCATGCCGAGGATGCTGGTGGCATGCACCTGCACTTCGGCGATCGACTTGGCGAGCTTCACGCCGCCGCCTTTGCCGCGGCCGCCGGCGTGGATCTGTGCCTTCACCACCCATACCGTGCCGCCGATGGTCTTGGCTGCCTCGAGCGCTTCGTCGACGCTGAAGCAAGGCACCGAACGCGGAGTCGGCACACCGAAGCGGCGCAGCAGTTCTTTCGCCTGATACTCGTGGATCTTCATGCGGATCAGACCTTTCTCGTTGCGGAGGCCGCGTCGCGGACCCAACGCGGATAGAAGCGGCGCACCGCCTCGCCGCTGGTGTCCAGCGCGTGGCAGCGATCCAGTTGAAACGGCTTGATGTCGGTGTCGAGCGGCTTCTGGAACATACTCTGCACCGCCGCCGTCGGGAACAGCGAGAGCATCTCGGTGAGGTGGGTACAGCCCGCAGTGCCGCGAAAAATCTGTGCGGCCTGCATACGAAAATTGAAGCGCAGGTTCAGGCCGATGAGCTTCTTGTACTCGGGCGTGATCCGGCTGCAGAACGGTTCGTAGGGCATGCCGTCCATCACCACCTCGGCGTCGACCACTTTGAAGTCTTCGTCGACGGTGAGGCGGATCCACATGTCGTGCATCGGCACGCCCGCCGGACGCACGCCGCTTTCGAGCGGACAATCGTGGGGTTTGACGTCGATCAGTCGCAATTCCAGGTCCCACAACGCGTCGGCACGACGGTAGGCGTTGAACTCGATGCGGCGCGTGTGGAACGGCTCGCGGGCAACGGCCGGAGTCGAAAGCGGCACGGGGAGCGGGTCTTTCTGTTCGGGATTCGATTGATGCGGATCGCTGGCGACACGACGGGAAATGTCGAGTGGACGATCGATTTCCCATCGTCAGCGAACAACCGGTCAGCGAACAACCGAATTGCTGCGATGCGAAAATTCTAGCACGCAGATGTGACAGCGAATAACAATACCGTGACCCGCGCATTCATAACCGGTCTATCGAGGTGTCGGCATGACGTTTCTCCTCGCACTCGATCAGGGCACCACCAGTTCCCGGGCGATCGTGTTCGATGTCCAGGGCACTGCACGCGCCGTGGCGCAACGCGAATTCCAGCAGTTCTTTCCCGCGCCGGGCTGGGTCGAGCACGACGCCGCGCAGATCTGGACGACGCAGCTCGACGTCGCGCGCGAAGCGATCGCAAAGGCCGGCCTGCGCGCGCATGATATCGCTGCAATCGGTATTACCAATCAACGCGAGACGACGCTGCTGTGGGATCGCCGGACCGGCACGCCGATCGCGCCCGCCATCGTGTGGCAGGACCGGCGCACCACCGCGCATTGCGAGGCACTACGCGAACAAGGGTTCGAGCCCACGGTGCGCGCCAAGACCGGTCTGATCCTCGATCCGTATTTTTCAGCGACCAAACTCGCGTGGCTGTTGAACGAAGTACCCGACGCACGCGCGCGCGCCGAGGCCGGCGAACTGGCGTTCGGCACGATCGACTCGTGGCTCATCTGGAAACTCACCGGCGG
>CADECO010000229.1:2758-4683 GCA_902825905.1 uncultured beta proteobacterium | reverse complement strand
GGCATGGCGAAGAACACCTACGGCACCGGCTGCTTCATGCTGCTCAACACCGGCAATCGACGCGTCGATTCGCGAGCGGGCCTGCTCACCACCCGTGCCGCCGACGCGCACGAGCGGCAGTTCGCCCTCGAAGGCGCCGTGTTCATCGCCGGTGCGGTGGTGCAGTGGCTGCGCGACGGGTTGGGGCTGATCAGCGCCGCGCACGAAATCGAAGCGCTCGCGGCGACCGTGGCCGATGCGGGCGGAGTGCAGTTCGTCCCCGCGTTCGCCGGGTTAGGCGCGCCGTATTGGGACCCGCGCGCGCGCGGCACGATGGTCGGGCTCACGCGCGGGACCACCCGTGCACACCTGGCGCGCGCGGCGCTCGAGGCGATCGCGCTGCAATCGGCCGACGTGCTCGAAGCCATGCAACTCGACGCCGGCATCGCATTGTCGGAGCTGCGCGTGGACGGCGGCGCGGCGGCCAACGACCTGCTGATGCAGATCCAGGCCGATCTGCTCGGTGTGCCCGTGGTGCGGCCACGCACGCTCGAGACCACCGCACTGGGCGCGGCATATTTGGCTGGACTGGGTGTGGGGCTGTGGTCGGAAGCGAGCGTAATCGCCGACAATTGGCGCGGAGCAGCGCGATTCGAGCCGCGCATCGGCGCTGATGAGCGCGTGAGCCGGCTCGCACACTGGCGCCGCGCGGTGGATCGGGCGCGTGAATGGCATCAGGATTGACGGTCCTGGACACAGCATGTGCCGCTCGATGTTGACGTGAGTCAACCAACCATCGCGCCAACCGTTCGAGACTGCCGGCTGCGACCGAATGTCGCGACAACAAGAAACAACGATGCGATCAACCCTGGAGAATCGAGATGATGAACCCGCGCAAGCTGTCGTCAGGCCTCATGACCTTCGCGATGGCGGCATGGAGCTGCGTCGCGCAAAGCGCCTATCCCGAAAAGCCGATCGCGATGGTCGTGCCGTTCGCCGCTGGCGGTCCGACCGACACGCTGGCACGCTCGATCGCCCAGGCGATGAGCACGGCCATCAAGCAGACCATGGTGGTCGAGAACGTGGCCGGAGCCGGCGGTACGATCGGCGCTGAACGCGTCGCCAAGGCCAAGCCCGACGGCTACATGGTGCTGCTGCATCACATCGGCATGTCGACGGCGCCGGCGCTGTATCAGCGGCTGAGATTCAAGCCAATGGAAGACTTCGAGCCGGTCGGACTGGTCTCCGATGTGCCGATGACGCTGGTGGCGCGCGGCAACTTCCCGGCCACCAACTTCAAAGATCTTCTCGCGTACGTGAAAGCAAACAAGACCAAGGTGTCGTACGCCAACGCCGGCCTGGGCTCGGCCTCGCATCTGTGCGGCATGCTGTTCATGAGCGCCATCGAGACCGACCTCACCACCGTTCCATACAAAGGCACCGGCCCGGCGATGAACGATCTGCTCGGCGGCCAGGTCGATTTCATGTGCGACCAGACCACCAACACCACCAGCCAGATCAAGGGCGGCAAGATCAAGGTCTACGGCGTGACCACGAAGACACGCGTGCCTTCCCTCAAGGATGTGCCCACGCTGGATGAACAGGGGCTCAAGGGCTTCGAAGTCGCGGTGTGGCACGGCATTTATGCGCCGAAGAGCACGCCCAAGGAAGCGGTCGACAAACTCGTTGGCGCATTGCAGGCAGCACTGGCCGATGGTGGCGTGAAGTCACGCATGGCCGATCTGGGTACCGAGCCGGTGGCGGCGGCGCGCGCGACGCCCGATGCGCTGCGAGCGCAGTTGAAGGCGGAGACGGCGAAGTGGGGGCCGTTGATCAAGAAGGCGGGCGTATACGCCGACTAGCAGTTAGTGCGTCAGGATGAAGCGGTGACGCACTAACTCCGCGATTTCGAGCGTCGGATACGACTCGACGCTCAAATCGCGGGG
>CADECO010000229.1:0-2658 GCA_902825905.1 uncultured beta proteobacterium | reverse complement strand
CCGGCGACGGCATCGGCAAGGAAGTGATGCCCGAAGGCGTGCGCGTGCTCGACGCCGCAGCCCGCAAGTACGGCATCGAGCTGCAGCTCGATCACTTCGACTTCGCGTGCTGGGACTACTACGAGAAGCACGGCCAGATGATGCCGGACAACTGGCGCGAACTGGTCGGCGGCCACGACGCGATCTTCTTCGGCGCGGTGGGCTGGCCGGCGAAGATCCCCGATCACGTCTCGCTGTGGGGCTCGCTCATCAAGTTCCGACGTGAGTTCGATCAGTACGTGAACCTGCGGCCGGTGCGGCTGATGCCCGGGATGAAATGTCCGCTCGCCGATCGCAAGCCCGGCGACATCGACTTCTTCGTGGTGCGCGAGAACACCGAGGGCGAGTACTCCGCGGTGGGTGGTCGCATCTTTGAAGGCACCGATCGCGAAGTGTGCATGCAGCAGTCGACGTTCACGCGGCACGGCACCGATCGAATCATGCGCTTCGCGTTCGAACTGGCGCGGCGCCGGGCGAAGAAGCACGTGACCTCGGCCACCAAGTCGAACGGCATATCGATCACGATGCCGTACTGGGACGAGCGCTTCGCCGAGATGGCCAAGGCCTATCCCGACATCCGCACCGACAAGTACCACATCGACATCCTGGCGGCTAACTTCGTGCTTCACCCGGACTGGTTCGACGTGGTGGTGGCCTCCAACCTGTTCGGCGATATCCTGTCCGACCTCGGACCCGCATGCACCGGCACGATCGGCATCGCGCCCTCGGGCAATATCAATCCCGAGCGCAAGTTCCCGTCGCTGTTCGAGCCGGTGCACGGCTCGGCGCCCGACATCGCCGGCAAGGGCGTGGCCAATCCGGTCGGGCAGATCTGGTCGGCTGCACTGATGCTCGATTTCCTGGGCTACAAGAACGCTCACGATCGCATCTTCGGCGCGATCGAGTCGGTACTGGGCGGCGGCAGCAGCGCCCCGCGCACCCCGGATCTCGGCGGCCGCGCCAGGACGGCCGACCTGGGCAAAGCGATCGCCGAGGCGCTCTGATCGACAAGCTAGCGATGACACCAGCCAATCCCTCGCCGCTCATCACCTTCATCGGCGGCACTTCGCGCCCCTCGTCGATCTCGGAGCGCGCGTTGCGCTTCACCGCGAGCATTGTCGAGAGCCTGGGCGGACGCACCGAAGTATTCGCCGGACCGCAACTGATCCTGCCGATGTACGCACCGGAGAATCCGGAGCGATCGCCGGTCGCTCGCGCGTTGATCCAGAGCCTGCGCGCCTGCGACGGCGTCATGCTCGCCAGCGCCGGCTACCACGGCGCGATCTCCGGTCTGGTGAAGAACGCGCTCGACTACACCGAGGACATGGCCAAGGACGCCTCGCCCTACCTGCATGGCCGCGCGATCGGCTGCATCGCGGTGGCCAAGCGCTGGCAGGCGGTCGGTACGACCCTGGTGTCGCTGCGCTCGGTCGTGCACGCGTTGCGCGGCTGGCCGACTCCACTGGGCGTGGCGATCAACACCACGGTTCCGGCGTTCGACGATACGGGAGCCTGCGTGTCGCCGGAACTGGAACGCAGTCTGCGCACGCTCGCCGGGCAGGTGATCGAGTTCGCGCGCATGCGCTCGTTCTTCGAACGCATGCTGCCGCAGGTGCAGCCGGGCTTCTACGAGGACGCGTTGCTCAACATGTACGGCGCGTATCCGGAACAGGCGGGGTGATCATGAGCACTGCAAGCGCAATGCGTGAGCATCCCTTCTTCGTCGGCATCGGCGGCACCACGCGCGCCGGATCATCCACCGAGCGCGCGCTGCGCTACACCGCGAAACTCATCGAGCGGGCCGGTGGCGCGGTGGAGGTGTTCGCCGGCCCCGAGCTGATTCTGCCGATGTATCACGCCGAAGAAACGCCACGTCCGCCGGTCGCACAACGCATCCTGGCGGCCACGCGCGAAGCCGACGGCGTGATCCTCGCCAGCCCCGGCTACCACGGCAGCTTTTCCGGCCTGCTCAAGAACGTCCTCGACTACCTCGAAGACACCGAGCACGATCCGCAACCCTATCTGCGTGGCCGCGCGGTGGGCTGTATTGCCACGGCGTTCGGTTGGCAGGCGATCGGTACGACGATGCTGTCGCTGCGCTCGGTGGTGCACGCGCTGGGCGCCTGGCCCACCCCCACCGGCGTGGCCGCAATCACCACCGGACGCCTGTTCGACGACCAGGGCGACTGTCTCGTGCCCGATCTAGACGAGCAATTCCGGGGACTGGCCGCCGAGTTGATGGACTTCGCCGTGCGCCGGCGCGCCAGCCCGCGCTGAGGCTTCGAGCCACCATTTGCGCAGGTCGACGTCGGTCATCGGCTTGGCGAACAGATAGCCCTGCGCGAGATCGCAACCCATCTCGTGCAACAGCCCCAGCGTGCGTTCGTCTTCGACACCCTCGGCCACGACATCCATGCCGAAGCCGTGCGCCAGCTCGATCATCGAGCGCACGATCTGCCGGTCGCCCTTGTCGTGCAGCAGATTGGTGACGAACAACTTGTCGATCTTGATCTCGTCGAACTGAAATCGCCGGAACTGTGCAAGCGATGAGTAGCCGGTGCCGAAGTCGTCCATTGCCACGCGAATACCCTGCTCGCGCAACGCCGCGAACATCGCCTC
>CADECO010000228.1:0-9396 GCA_902825905.1 uncultured beta proteobacterium | reverse complement strand
AAGCTCTCGAAGCTCACGCTGCGCCAGCAGTTCAAGGGTTACAAGCTGCCCACCAGCTGATCGACGCTGAAGGAGTGCCTGCACATGGCAACCGTACTGATGGAACGCGACGGCGCGACGCTGTTGCTGGGCATGAACCGCCCGGACAAGAAGAACGCGCTCACCGCCGAGATGTATCAGGGGCTGGCCGACGGCCTGCGCGCCGCCGACGATGACGACGGCGTCAAGGCGATCGTCGTGCATGGCGTCGCGGGCGCGTTCACCGCTGGGAACGATCTGCAGGACTTCCTGATGAATCCGCCGAGCGGCTCATCGAGTCCGGTGTTTCAGTTCCTGATGGGCATCACGCGCGCGCGCAAGCCGCTGATCGCGGCGGTCGACGGCGTGGCGGTCGGCATCGGAACGACGATGCTGCTGCATTGCGATTTTGTCTACGCAACGGCCGAGTCGCGCTTCGTGCTGCCGTTCGTGAATCTGGGCATCTGCCCGGAAGCAGCGTCGTCGTTTCTGCTGCCCCTGGCGGCGGGTTATCAGCGCGCGGCCAAGTTGCTGTTGCTGGGCGAGCCGTTCGGTGTGGCCGAAGCGAAAGAGGCGGGCATCCTCACCGATGTCGTCTCCGCCGCGCAGCTGCTCGACACCGCCCGGGCCACCGCGCGCAAGCTCGGCGAGCGGCCCACCAGCGCGATCCGCATCACCAAGGCCTTGCTCAAGCGCCAGTACCAGGCGTCGATCGAAGCCGCCATCGCCGAAGAGAACACCACGTTCGTGCGCATGTTAACCGAGCCCGCCGCGAAGGAAGCGTTGAGCGCCTTCGTGGAGAAGCGCAAGCCGGATTTCGCCAAGATCCGCTGACGCTTGCGCGGATCGGCTGGTCGTCTCGCATCGAGGCCAGGCTCGCATGCGCTCGACCGCGCAATCGCGGTTCCCGGCGCGCGAGCGCAATGCAACCCTGATTTAGGCGCACAACCCCAGGGTTTGCGCGACCAGTCGATACGAGTCGCGCCGGGTCTCGTAGTCGCCGGTGATCGACAACACCAGCAGCTCGTCCGCCGCGAATGTCTCCTTGAGCGCGAGCAGCTGATCGCGCACCGCACCCGGATCGCCGACGATCACCCGCTCACGCTGCGACTCGACGTAGTTGCGCTCGCGCGCGTCGTAGCGATAGGCGTCGGCTTCGGCCTGCGTCGGCACCGGGTGATCGATGCCCTTGGCCATGTGCAACCGGCGCAGATCGATCACCTTCACCAGTTCCTCGGCTTTGGCCTGCGTCTGCGCGCAGATGACGAACGCGCACACCGCCGAATGCGCTCGCGCAACGCGTGCCGAAGGCTGGAACCGCTCGCGATACGCCTGTGCGACCTGCCCGCCGCCGTGTGCGTTGATGAAGTGCGCGAACGCGAACGGCAATCCGAGATGCGCCGCGAGCAATCCGCCGTAGTCCGATGAACCGAGAATCCAGACTTCGGGTGAGCCTTCGCCGGCCGGCATTGCGGTGACCCGTTTGAACGGGTGGTTGTCGGGCAGCGTCCCGTCGAGGAATCCCACCAGATCGACCACCTGCTGCGGGAATTCCTCGCCGGTGATCACCCTGCCGCTGGCAACGGCCTGCGCGGTGCGCATGTCACCGCCAGGGGCGCGTCCGAGGCCGAGATCCATACGCCCGGGATAGAGCGCCTCCAGCATGCGGAACCACTCGGCCACCTTGAGCGCGCTGTAGTAGGGCAACAGGATGCCGCCGGTACCGACGCGGATGCGTGAAGTGGCCGCACCGATGCGCGCGAGCAGAATCTCTGGACAAGGATCGCCCAACGCTGCGATCGAGTGATGCTCGGCCAGCCAGTAGCGGTGATAGCCGAGCTCTTCGGCGAGCTGAGCGAGAGAGACCGTCTCGCGAATCGCTTCGGCGGGGGTGCTACCGGAGATGACGGGCGATTGGTCGAGGACGCCGACGCGAAGGCTCATGGATGGGGCGGACGCATTGCTGCAACCGCGCAATCATCGCAGAGCGGCTGGATTGCGGGTTCGCCAATCCCCGCTGGGATTCACTCTCCCCCGCTGGGATCCGCTACTCCCCGCTGTCTTGCAGGAACCACACCGCCGCGGCGAGCACCAGGCCCACGCCAAACATGCCGCGCATCATCTTGCGATCGACCGCCGTCACGCCACCCTTCTTGCGGGTAGCGATACGCCATTCGACGATGATCAGGAAAACGACGAAGCCCAACAACAGGCCAGGCCACTTGTACGCGTACACGGAACGGGGTCCTCGCGAGAGCGGTTGATGCGTCGCGCCGGATAAGGCGGGCGCTGATGGTAGTGCGGCCCCCTCGCGTCATGTGAAACGAATTGATGACAAACGTGACCCGCTTCCCGGATGGTGTCCATGGCAGAGCGAATGGTGAGAAACGGTTCCGCCATTCAGGGGCGACCGAGGGCTGATCGAGTGCGTAATACGCCCTGCCGACGTGGCACCACGTGGATTCCGCCCCTGTCTCGCGCAGTCCGTGCGCTTGCACATGCCGCCTGTCGATCGCGCGATCAGATGCGCGCGCAATCGGAACTGCAGTGCGGGCCACGCATCCAATCGGACATCGCGCACGTATCCAGGCGTTACCGCGCTGCAATCGGACCCGAACTTGCAGCGACCGGCGAGCACCCCGATCACGTTCCAAGGTCATGCCGTGAGCTTCCTGTCCGATCGACTCCAGCGTTTTGTCACCGCCCTCGGCATGTTGGGGATGGGGTGTGTGCCTATCACAGCACTCGCGCAGACGACGGGCATCGATGAGTGCCGCGCCACGAGCGGTGCGAACACGGTCGCTTTGGTCGAGCTCTACACCTCCGAGGGTTGCGACAGTTGTCCTCCTGCGGATCGTTGGCTGAATGAACTGACCCGGCGCGGCGTCGGCGCCGACAAGGCGGTCGGACTTGCGCTGCACGTCGACTACTGGGATCACCTCGGCTGGAAAGACCCCTACGCGCGCGCCGCGTTCGCGGTGCGTCAGCGTGAACAGGTGAAGCTCGGCGGCGGCACGGTCTCGTACACCCCGCAGGTAATGGTCAATGGTCGCGACTATCGACGCTGGTCGCAGCACAGCTCGCTCGCCAACGAACTGCGCGCCATCAACGCCCGGCCGGCGCGTGCGCAGATCACGCTTGCGCTCCGGCGCGGTGGTCAGGCGACCGCCGAGGTGCAGGCCAGCGCGACGGTGCCCGAAAGCGCGGCTGCTGGTGATGCGGCGCTGTATGTCGCGCTCTTCGAAGACGGTCTGCTGACCAAGGTGACCGCAGGAGAAAACCGTGGCGTGACCCTGCGGCACGACCGCGTGGTGCGAGAGTGGTTCGGTCCGCTCGCACTCGAAGGCGGACGGATCGATCTGCGCCGCGCGCTGATGCTGCCGGTGCGCTCGAATATTTCGGGCGCCGTGGCGTTCGTCCAGCAGCGCAAGACCGGAGAGGTACTGCAGGCGCTCGGTGTATCCGCCTCCTGTTGAGGTGCTGAACCGGTCGCCATCGTCGCGGCCCAATGCTGACCAAGAAGTCCCGCCGAATGCCGCTCGGCTGATCCTTCGTCACCGTTAAGTTGCTACCATCACCCCGTCGCATTTGCGGGGTCGGAGGTGGCATGCAGGCTTATCTCGTCTGGCTGATCGTGGGCTTCGTGCTGGTCATCGCCGAGATGGCATCGGGTACGTTCTATCTGCTGGTGCTCGGTGTCACCGCGTTCGTCGCGGCGGCCGCGGCCTGGGCCGGCGCGTCGTTCACCGTGCAGGTGCTCGTGGCGGTGCTGCTGGGGATCGTCAGCTGCGTCTGGGTGAACGCGCGGCGTAAGAGCGCCAACGCGACGCCAATGCGGCCGCTCGACGTCGGCCAACCCGTGGCGCTCGATACGTGGGTCAATCAGCCCGATCGGCTGGCGCGGGTTCGCTACCGCGATGCACTCTGGGATGCGCGCATCAGCGGTGAGTGTCGCGGCGATCCCGGCGAGATCTTCTACATCACCGCTGTGCGTGGCAGCACGCTCGAGGTCTCCAAGACGCCGGTCTGATCCGACGCATTCCACCGATCCATCCATCCATCGCACGGGCGCCGGCCGCAATGGCGTGCGTGTCTGACCAAGAATCGCCTCACGCAGGAGCTGAACATGCCCGGGCTTGGTACTGCCGTCACGCTGATCATCATCGTTTTCTTCGTCGTACTGATCCTCAAGAGCGTGCGGGTCGTGCCGCAGCAGAACGCGTGGGTGATCGAGCGGCTGGGCCGGTTTCACGGCGTGCTGGAGCCGGGGCTCAATTTCCTGGTTCCGGTGATCGATCGCGTCGCCTACAAGCATTCGCTCAAGGAGGTGTCGTTCATGGTGCCGGAGCAGGTGTGCATCTCCAAGGACAACACGCAACTTGCCGTCGATGGCGTGCTGTACTACCAGGTGACCGATCCGCAGCTCGCGTCGTACGGTACCGCCAACTATCTGATGGCGATCACCCAGCTCGCGCAGACCACGCTGCGCGCCGAGATCGGCAAGATGGAGCTCGACAAGACGCTCGAATCACGCGAATCGATCAATCGCTCGATCGTGTCGGTGCTCGACGAAGCCGGACGCTCATGGGGCGTCAAGGTACTGCGCTACGAGATCAAGGATCTCACTCCGCCGGAGCTGATCCTGCGCGCGATGCAGACGCAGATCACCGCCGAGCGCGAGAAGCGCGCGGTGATCGCGAAGTCCGAAGGCGAGAAGCAGCAGGACATCAACCTCGCCGAGGGCGACAAGCAATCGAAGATCCTGGAATCCGAAGGCGAGAAGCAATCGGCCATCAACAAGGCGCAGGGCGACGCGACGGCGATTCGGCTGATCGCCGATGCGACCGGCGCGGCCATCACCACCATCGCCAACGCCATGGCGCAACCGGGTGGCCAGCAGGCGGCAAATCTGAAGATCGCCGAAGCCTACGTCGGCGCTTTCAGCAACCTGGCGAAGACCAACAACGCGATGATCGTGCCGACCAACCTGAGCGACGTGGCCAGCGTGGTCGCCTCGATCATGACGGTCGTGCAGCGCTCCAGCCTGCCGGCAGGCGAAGCGCCGCCGATGCCGCCAACGCGCTGATTCGACGAGAAAAATCGACGTTTGAATGGATGTGTAAATGGCCGCGACTTTTCCTGACCGCGACCGCTCGTCGGGAAATAGTACCGGTCATGTAACGTTTCTTTGACGTTCGTCGGCTCGGTACAGTAAATTGGCTGCTCCAGGTGCAATCCTGCGCACTCGGAAAGAAAGGGGGAGCACCCATGTAGGAAAAAGGGTGCACCCGGAGGTAATCAAAGCCCGCCGTTCGCCAAGAGTCACATCTCGAGGCGCTCGGTGAGAACCAAGACCCCAATCGCTGCGAGCCTACCGATGATCGACTCTGTGTTTCGTGTGTTCTCTGCACCATCGCTTCGCGACGCCTGGTATTCGAGCAAGTTCGGATTCCTGTTCTCGATGGCGATGCTCACTTGCTTTGCTGCAAGTATCGTCGGCGTGATCTATCGCATCACCTGAGTTTCACGCCGTTCATTCGCCACCAGCGGTTCCTCTTGAAAGTGGCGATCGCTCCGCGGTAAATCGTCGGGTGCCTCGCGTATGCGGGGCTACGGCCTCGGCCGGAGTGGGCATAAGCCTGCGACGTTTCGAGCCGGACCCCGACGAGGAGCGAGATCCCAGTGACCGCAGCATCCCCCCGCATCACCCGGCTCGACGCCGACTTCCGCTGGCCCAACGGCGGACGAATCGCGATCGTGTTCAACATCGCGTACGAAGGCTGGTCCGACGGCAAGGCGCCGGGCATCGGCCCGATGGGCAACGTGCTGCAGCCCGGTTTCTTCGACACCAACGCGCACTCGTGGGCGAGTTTCGGCGCGGTGCGTGGCATCCAGCGACTGCTCGACATCGTCGATCGCCAGCGCATCAAATCGAGCGTGATGGTCAACGGCGTGCTGGCCGAGCGCTATCCCGAGACGGTCAAGGCGATCCACGATCGTGGCCACGAGATCGTCGCGCACTCGTGGGGCATGGACGTGATTCCGGTGTACCTCGACGAGAAAGCCGAGCGCGAGAACCTGCGGCGCACGCAGGCGGCGCTCACCAAGGCGAGCGGCAACGCCAGCATCGGCTGGATCAGCCCGCGCGGCACCGGCAGCATGATCACGCCGCGCATCCTCGCCGAGGAAGGCTTCCTGTGGCATGGCGACTGCAATGACGACGATCTGCCCTACGTGATCGAGCAGGGCGGGCGGCGGCTGGTGGGCATTCCGCTGACGATGGATCTCAACGATCTGCCGCTATGCGTGCGCTACGGCCAGGCACCGCGGGTGATGCTCGACATGTTCGACGACACGCTCGGCGCGATGCGCAACCGCGAACGCCGGGCGCTGATGGTCGATATCACCGCGCACACGCACGTCTTTGGCCGGGCCGCCGGAGCATGGGTGTACGAAACGCTGATCGAGCGGGCGAAGAAATTCGATGACGTGTGGATCGCCACGCGTCGGGAGATTGCCGAGCACGTGCTGACGCACGTCGGCTGAGCCTTGCTGGCGCCCAAGGCATGGCGTTCCGCCGGCGCAGATCCGCGCAATCAGCGGCTTGTCCTGAAACTGCGCGGATACGTCAGGCGAGCCGCACGTAGTCGAAATCGAGCGCCGGTTGATTGTTGATGCCGCGTAGCGGTGGGGCGATCCAGCCCGCCAGTCGCCCCCGTTCTCGCACCGGTTGCATGATCGCCGCCAGATGCGCGCGATCAGCCTCGGTGGGCAGCCACTGATCCGCGCGCGACGCGAACGTTGCCGGATCCACTGGCGTGCCATCGGGCGCGAAGCACAGACCGGTGTACACGCCGAAATTGCGGTTGAAGCGCGGACTGGGCAGCCGCAGACGAAAAGCCACGCCGGCCCGCTCGATCTGGCGGTTAAGCCGCGCCATCAGCGCTTCGACTTCTTTCAGGTACGTCTGCCGCATGGTGCCGTTGAGCGCATCGCGCATCGGCACATCGACTGCTACGAAACGATCGCCCTCGCGCCGCTCGATCGCCACCGGATCGTCGAGCCGGGCGTGCTCGGCGTGGCCGGCCTCGTGGACCCGGCCCTTGATGCCCGCGCGAAACACGTCGAACGCACGCTGCGATTCGTCGTTGCCGAACAGATCGAAGATGCGTGGCGCCCAGAAGTTGAAATAGCGCTGGATCTGCTCGAGATTGATGCCGCCATAGGCGCGCACGTCATCGGTGTCGTGCTCGCGCATCAGATCGAGCGTGCGTTGCACGACGCGGCGCAACCCGTCTTCGCCGATGAACATGTGGTGCGCTTCCTCGGTGAGCATGAACTGCACCGTGCGCGCCAACGGATCGAACGCGCTTTCCGCCACCGACAGGAGCTGGTACTTGCCGTCACGGTCGGCGAGAAAGCACCACATGAAAAACGACAGCCAGTCGTCGATGCGGTTGTTGAAGGCGTCGAGCAGGCGCGGATTCGAGCCGTCACCCGAGCGTCGCGCGAGCAATCCTTCGGCGTCGTCGCGGCCGGTGGCGCCGAAGTGCTCGAACAGCAGGTGCACCATCGCCCACAGGTGCCGGCCTTCCTCGACGTGAAACTGGATCAGATTGCGCAGGTCGTACAGGCTCGGCGCGGTGGCCGCCAGGCGAAAGCTCTGCTCGACCGAGCCCGGCTCGGTGTCACCCTGGGTGACCAGGTGCTTGTGCAGGGTGGCGCGATGCTCGTCGGGGACGCTCTGCCACACCGGTTGGCCAGCGATATCGCCGAACAGCGCGCGCCGCTCGGGCTTCGCGGGCATCTGGAATACGCCCCAGCGATACTGCGTGAGCGGCACGAAACCGTAGCGCGCCCAGCCTTGCGCATCGACACCTACCGGCGTGCGCAGATAGACCTCGTGCTCGCGTACGCCGAGCGGACCCCAGTCGCGCCACCAGTCGCGGTAGCGGCCATCGAACCATTCGAGCAGACGGTGCAGCGCGGGGTGCTCGGCCAGGCCGACGTTGTTCGGAATCGAGCAGGTGAGATCGACGCTCATGCGCGCGCAGGCAACCCCGCGTCAGTCGAAGCTGGCGACGCAGTCGATCTCGACGTTCACACCCTTGCGATGCGGCGTGCCGCCGATGCAGGTGCGCGTGACCTTCTCGCCTGCCATCACCTCGCGAAACGTCTCGTTGAAGGCGGGAAAGTCCTCGGTGTTGCGCAGCACGACGCGCATGTTCACGACGTGCCGAAAGTCCAGCCCGGCGGCAGCGAGGATGCTGCGCAGGTTGGCGAGCGTCTGTTTCGCTTGTTCGCGAATGTCGGCCGAGATTACTTCGCGCGTCTTCGGATCGAGCGGGCCCTGCCCCGAGACGAACAGCAGGTTGCCGGCGCGGATGGCTTGCGCGAGCGGCGAAGGCGTGGACTTGTCGGTGAAGCCCGTGGTCGGCGCATCGGGTGAGGTGATGATCTGTTTGGGCATGCGCGGTGGCGTGAGGAGTGAAGGGGAAGGGTGAAGGGTTGAAGGGGGAGGATTGAAGCGGACTCAATCGAACGCGCGCTTGATTTCCTCGGGGATCGGGTGGGCGCGAAAACGCTTCGGGTCATCGGGATGCGGTTTCGACCAGACGCGAATTTCGTAGCCTTCCACCGCGATGCGCTCGCCGTTGAAGATGCGGTGCTTCACTTCGAAGGTTTTTTCGTTCCACTGGCCGATGCTCGACTCGACCACGATCTCGTCGCGGAACCAGCTCGGCGCGATGAACCGCGCCTTGGCTTCGACGATCGGCAGCCCGGGCACGCCGTAGTCGCTCATGAGCTTGTCCCATACCAGCCCGACGCTGTCGAAGTACAGGCGCGTGGATTCATCGAACCAGATGAAGTAGTTCGGATAGAAGACGATCTTCGCCGGATCGGTGTCGCCCCAGTGGACGATGACGGGATAGCGGAAGGTCTTCATGATGTCATCGTACTCCGCGATCGATGCTCGCCCGCAGCTTGAAGCGCTGGATCTTGCCGGTGGCCGTGCGCGGGATATCGTCGATCAGGCGAATCTCGCGCGGACACTTGTACACCGACAGGCTCGCGGTGAGCGCGCTCTGGATCGATGTCGCGAGCAAGCCTCGATCGGATGCACTGTCGTGCGGCACGATGAACAGCGCCAGCCGGGTGAGGCCGTCTTCATTGGTGGCACCGACCACCGCGGCGTCGGCAACCTGCGGCAGTTTCAGCACGTGCTCCTCGATCTCGGCCGGACTCACCCATTGGCCGGAGATCTTCAGCATGTCGTCGGCGCGGCCCTCGTGGAAGTAGTAACCGTCGGCATCGCGCACGTACACGTCTCTGGTACGAAACCACGGCCCGACGAATGCGGCGTTCGAGCACTCAGGT
>CADECO010000227.1:5087-9441 GCA_902825905.1 uncultured beta proteobacterium | reverse complement strand
CGTCGCCGGGGTCGCCACCGAGATACGCCTTTTGCGTTCCCCAGCCGCTCAGCATCATCGTCGTGCCGGCGGGTAGCGTCCGGCTCGCCACGAGCGCGCCGTTGACGTAGACCTTCAGGGCCTTTGCCGTGTTGTCGAAGCTGCCTGTTACCAGATACCACTGGTTCGGATCCCAGTCGATCTTGTTGAAGAAGACGGATTCCTGCCCGGCGGGTGTGGCGATCGAGAAACGCGGCCCCTGCAAGGGCTGGTATCCGCTGTCCTTCAAGGTCAACTCATAGAAATTGACTGAACCCGAATCCCAGGCGGCGATCGGGTGGTAGTGGTTTGCCAAGCCGGGCTTGATCCATGCCGAGACGGTGACCGATGTCAGGTTCCGCAACGGCGCGGTGTTACCGAGATCGACCCAGTTCGTGCCGTTCAGTTGCAGCGCTTGGCCGGAACGCCCGGTTGTCCACGAGGGAGCGTTGACCAGCGTTCCAGGAGAGCCGCCGCTTCCGGAATCCGCCGAGCTCGAACCCGAACCCTCGTCGAGCCTCCACCAGCCCACCGGGCCGGATCCTCCGCCACCAGAAGGCGGATTCACGCTGAGCGTGCCTTGCGCGGAGCCATTGTAGGTAGCGGTGATGTTCGCGATTTGGGCCGAGGTGACTGCGTTTGTCGTAATCGCGAAATTCGCTGTTAGCGCCCCCGCGAGTACCGTGACGTTGGCCGGGACCACGGCCGCGCCATTCGAACTCGACAGTGCCACCGAGGCTCCGCCCGCGGGTGCGGCGCCGCTGAGGGTAACGGATCCGGTTACCCCGGTGCCCCCGGTGACGGTTGACGGCGTCAAACCGACTGTCGCCACCGAGGGAGGAGGAGGCGGGGCACCGCCGTAAATGCCAGCCACCGCCGCATCGGTCAATGCGCCGCTGTAGATTCGAACGTCGTCGATGACACCGCGCGCGGCCCATCCCGGCTCGCCGCCGATGTATACCTTCTGAGTGCCGTACGACGGAAGCAGCATGGAAGCTCCGCTTGCGAGCGTGCGTGTCGCCGCCAGCGCGCCGTTGACATGGATTTTCATCACTTTCGAGGCATTGTCAAAGCTGCCAGTGAGCAGGTACCACTGCGCCGGATCCCAGTCCGTCTTGTTGAAGAAGACCGTCTCGACTCCTCCCGTCGTCATGATCGTGAACGTTGGCCCGCGCAGCGCGGACGATCCAGAGTCATTGATATTGAGTGAGTAGAAGTTCGCAGAGCCACTGTCCCAAACGGCCAACGGCTGACCTCCGTTGGTCCCACTGGGTTTGAACCAGGCCGAGACGCTGACCGATGTCAAATTCCGCAACACGGCTGGATTACCCAGATCCACCTGGTTGCCGCCGTTGAAGGTCAGGCCCTGTCCGTCGCGGCCAGCGGTCCACGATGGACTTCCGGTCAACACACCGGTTGAGCCGTTTCCACTGCTATCCGCCGTGGTAAGTCCAGTCCCCTCGTCGAGCTTCCACCAGCCCACGAGCGTTGGCGAACCTCCACCACCGGAGGGCGCATTCACCGTCAGCGGGGCCTGCGCGGTGCCGTTGTAAGTAGCGGTGATTGTCGCGGACTGTGTCGAAGCGACCGTGGTGGTGGTGATATTGAACGTGGCGGACGTGGCCCCGGCCAGCCACAGAAAATCGCGCCGGGTCATTTCACGTCGATAGATGCGATCCTGCGGGGAGTGCATGGCAACCCTCTGGTGCATGTGTTGTGTCCGACGCAAACGATAGCAGCGCTCGCCGCGCGTGCAACACGATCTGGCAGGCCTACTGATATCCGGTCGCGACGACTTGTTCGTAACTGCAAGGCCCGCTCAGCAACCCCATGTCGCGGCCGAGCGCATTGAGCGCTTCGATCTTGGGCCGCGAGATGGCCGGATCGTAGAACGGCGCGTCGCGGCGAATCAGCGCGGCGATCAGGCTGGTCTCCAACGCGGGGAAGTGTTTCTTCGCCGCTTCGGGCGCGATCGACGGATCGTTCTTCAGCGCCTGCTGCGCAGCGATGATCGCGCGGGTGGCCGCCGCCACTTGCTGCGGTTCGGTGTCGATCTTCTTCTGGGTGGTTACGAACGCGGCGAACGTGTGATCGATCGAACCCGCTGGTCCGTCGCCGCGCCGGGCATCGAGAATCATCGTGCCGATGCCGTTGCGCACGGCCACGTCGGCCCCCATGCCGTTGGCCCAGAAACCGTCGAGCTTGCCTTCCTCGAGCGCCTTGGCCGCCGCCACGCCGAACGATGCACCCGCTGCCGCGCTGCCAGGCACCGGGCCGATCTGTACGTCGCGCGCCGGATCCATGCCCACCGTCGTGAGCATGCGCTTCAAGCCATCGACCGGGCCCGGTGCCGCGCCGATGCGTAGCCCCTTGAGCGCGTGCAGATCGCCGTGCTTGATGTTGAGATCCTTGCGCACCACCAGGAACCAGTACATGTTCTGCGAGAGTGCGCACAGCAGTTTGCAGCCGGCCCAGTTCTTGAACGCGTAGAGCGGCGCGTGCGCGGCCCCGCCGACATAATCGAGCTTGCCGTCGTGCAGTTCCTCGTACGTTCGCGTCACCGGAAAGATCAACTCGATCGTCGCATCGAGCCCTTCCTTCTTGAAGAAGCCCAGCTCCACCGCGGCGATCGCGGGAAAGTAGGAGGGCGAGATCATGTCGGGAATGGCGACGCGCAGCGGCATGTGATGGGCTCCTGTGTGAATTAAACCGTCGCCAACTTGGACGACAAATCTCTGGAACCTGAGTCGAGGATGTTCCGCGATTTGTCGCCCAAATTGGCGACTCCAGAGTAATGAACCGGTCTTGCGTCAATCTTCGCAGATGTGCGCACCGGCGGCATGCGCTTGACGCCGCAGGAGCCGGCGTGCTCAATAGGGCACATGCCGGATCGAGAGGAACGAAGGTGATTGCCCTGCGCATGTGCGAGAGCGTAAGAACGGTGGTGTACACGCCGTTCTATCTGTGCCTGGCCGGCGGCTTCTTCGCGCGCGAAGGGCTGGCGATCGAACACGTGCTCGCCCCGCAAGGGCCGCTCGCCTCGCAATGGGTGAGCGAGGGCAAGATGGATTTCGCCTGGGGCGGGCGGATGGGCGTGATGATGTACCACGACGCCGATCCCGCCAGCGCACTCCTGTGCGTCGGCCAGGTCGTGGCGCGCGATCCGTTCCTGCTCATCGGACGCACCCCCAACGTCGCGTTCAACTGGCGCGATCTGCGCGGACCGCGTATCGCCGTGGCCACCGACGTGCCCACCTCGTGGATGACGTTCCAGGACGATCTGCAACGCGCCGGCATCGACCCGGCTTCGCTCAATCGCGCCCCCGATCGGCCGATGGCGCAGCAGGTCGCGGCGTTCTCGCGCGGCGAGATCGACGTGGTGCAGGTGCTCGAACCATACGGCGACCAGTTGGTGCAGGCGGGGCTTGGCCACTTGTGGCATCGCTTCTCGCAGCGCGGCGACATCGGCTACACCACGTTCATCACCACGCGCGCGTTCGCCAATGACCAGCGTGATGCCTGCCGGCGCCTGATGCGAGGATTGGCCGCGGGCCAGTCGGCGCTGCACACCTGGTCGGCCGAGGCGGTGGCCGAATCGATCGCGAGCTACTTCCAGGATCAGACCGTCGGCACGCTCACGCGCATCATCGAGGGCTATCGCGGTGCGGGCGTGTGGGCACGGTCGCCCGGGCTGCCGCTGGCTGCGTTCGTGCGGTTGAAAGCCGCGCTCGTATCGGGCAGTCATATCCATCGAGACATTCCGTACGAGCGGGTGGTCGACGCCGAACTCAGTGCAGGCGGGTGAGTCGGCCCGACATCGGCGCGGGCACACCGGCGAACAACCCGCGACGGACGAGCAGGATGCGCGGCGAATCGCGTGATGAACAGAATGGAGCAGGGCATGAGCGAGCGGACGGTGCAACTGGCGGCAAGCGCGATCCCGACCATCGATCTGGCGCGCTTCGCGACGGGCTCGGCGGCTGAACGCGAAGCGACCGCGCGGCTCGTCGATGAGACCTGCCGGCAGGTCGGCTTTCTGGTGGTGACCGGCCACGGCATGCCACGCGAACTGCTCACCCGCATGGTGGCGCAGTGCCTGGCGTTCTTCGATCTGCCGCACGCGCGCAAGCAGCGCTTTCATCCGAGCGGCCCGGCACGCCAGCGCGGCTATCACGGCGTGGCCACGCGCGGGCTGGGCAAGACGCTCGATGCCGACACGCCGCCCGATCTGCGCGAATCGATCTTCCTCGGACCGGTCGATGACCATCGCGCGACCTTCGCGCATCTGCCCGAGGCCGCGTTGCAGTACGCGCCCAACCTGCTGCCCGACGAGCCG
>CADECO010000227.1:0-4987 GCA_902825905.1 uncultured beta proteobacterium | reverse complement strand
CTGGCCATTACCGATGGCATCGGCGGGCTCGAAGCGCAATTGCCCGATGGCCGCTGGGCGGCGGTGGCGCCACAGCCGGGGCAACTGGTCGTCAACCTCGGCGACATGATGGCGCGCTGGACCAACGATCGGTGGGCTTCGACCCTGCATCGCGTGGCCAATCCGCCCGATGTGTCGCTCGCGCAGAGCCGGCGCCTGTCGCTGGGCATGTTCGTGCATCCGGACTACGACGCGCCGATTCATTGCATGCCGAGTTGCCTCGAACCCGGCGAGGCGCCGCACTATCCGCCGATCACCGCCGGCGAACATATCGCGCTCAAGATCGCCAAGAGTCATCGGTGAGCTTGCCGCACAAGCACCTCGATGGCTTTGCCGTCGGGACGATGCTGATCCTGTGCGTCATCTGGGGCTTCAATCACGTCGCGGCAAAACTCGCGGCGCCGGGGGTGTCGTACGTGATGCAGGCGGGCATCCGCTCGATTGTCGCCGCGCTGTTGGTGCTGGGCTGGGCGCGTTACCGAGGCATTGCGCTATGGAACCGTGACGGATCCCTTCGGCCCGGATTGTTTGCCGGCGCGCTGTTCGCGATCGAGTTCTTTTTCATCTTCGCCGGGCTTGCGCACACCACCGCCGCACGCATGGCGGTGTTCGTCTATCTCGCACCGTGCGTAACGGCCATCGGTCTGGCGTGGCTGGTGCCCAGCGAACGGCTCACGCCGATCCAGACGCTGGGTGTCGTGCTCGGATTTGCGGGTATCGCCGTGGCGTTCGCCGACGGGTTGCTCGCGCCATCCGCAGAAAGCACCTGGTTAGGCGACGCGCTCGGTGCGCTGGCTGGTGTGTTCTGGGGCGCGACCACGGTGGCGGTGCGCGCCACGCGGTTGGCGGCCGCCAGCGCAACCAAGACGCTGCTGTATCAACTGGGCATGGCCGGGGCGACGCTGCCGATCGTGTCGGTGCTGATGGGCGAAAGCGGCGTCACTGCGACTGCGCTCACGCCGATCGTGGTCGGCAGCCTCATCTACCAGATCGTCGTCATCGCCTTCGTGACGCTGCTGATCTGGTTCTGGCTGCTCACACGTTATTCCGCGTCCAAACTATCGGTGCTGTCGTTTCTGGCGCCGCTGTTCGGCGTGCTCGCCGGGGCGCTCGTGCTCGGTGAGCCGATCTCCTCGACCTTTGCCAGCGGCGCGATGCTGGTCGGCCTGGGGATCGCGCTGGTGAACGTGCGGCGCTAGCGCACCGCACGTCAGGCGAACGCCGGCATCACCTTCTCGGCGAACAGGTTCAGCGTGCGGAACGCGTCCTCGTCGCTGGAGCCACCGAAGTTGATCTGCATCGACGGCTCGATCGCGCCGAACGCGGCCTCGCAGCGGCGGACCTGCTCGATCACATCGTCGGGCGTGCCGACGAACGCGGCGTTGTTGGCAATGATCGAATCGGGCGTCGATGCCTTGATGCCGGCCACCAGCTTGTCGTAGCCGACGTATTGCGACGAGCTCTTGCCTTGCCAGGACGTGACCGCGTCGGTGAACGTCTCGAGGTACTTGTGCATGATGCGTTCGTAGCCGGCGCGTGCCTTGGCGCGCGTTTCGGCCACGCAGCAGAACTGCGCGACCTGGATCTTCTCCTTGCCGGCGCCGTGTCCCGACTCGGCCCACACGCGCCGATAGGTCTTCACGTATTCCTCCAGCGCGCCGGGTTTGCCGGCATACGGGACGATCATCACGTTGAAGCCGTTCTTGGCGGCGTAGACGAACGATTCCTCCGACGAGATCGCCGCGATCCAGATCGGCGGATGCGGCTGCTGCACCGTGCGCGGCATCAGGTGCACGTCGTCCAGTTTCCAGTACTTGCCCGGGTGGGTGACGCTCTGCTCGGTCCACAGCCGCTTGATGATCGCGATGCCTTCCTCGAAGCGGCCGCGGCTCTCCTCCATCGGCACGCCGTAGACCTCGAACTCCTTGGGCAGGAACGCGCGTCCGAACCCGGCCTCCAGCCGCCCATTGCTCATGTTGTCGAGCATGGCCAGATCGCCGCCCAGATGCGCCGGATGATGAAACGCCGGAATCACCGCACCGGTGACCAGCCGGATGCGTTTGGTGCGCGCGGCGATCGCTGAGAGGAACACCACCGGATTCGGTGAATGGCCGCCGTAGTCGTAGAACGAGTGCTCGACGGTCTTGATCGAATTGAAGCCGAGCAGATCGGCCCGCTCGGCCAGACGCAGGCATTGGTCGTAGTAGGCGGCGGTCGTGCTGTCGGAGGGACGGAACGACGGGAAAAAATTGATGCCGAATTTCATGCCGAGCCTCGCGAGTGGATGGATCGTTCGTTGCGCTGCCGATTCTACCGGCCACGATCGCTATCGGGTCACAGGCTCATGGGCTACAGTAGGGTGCATGCAAAACGCAACCCTCTGATGCGATGACTCCACCCACCGATCCCATCATCGTCGCGGGTGCCGGGGCCGCCGGCATGATGGCTGCGCTGGTCGCCGCCCATCGCGGCGCGCGCGTCGTGCTGCTCGATCGTGATCTCGCCGGCCCGTCCAATCTTCGGGTGAGCGGCGGACTGTTCCCGGCGGCGGGCACGCGCTATCAACGCAGCGCCGGCATCGACGATCGACCTGCGTTGTTCGCGAGCGACATTCGCACGATGGGCGCCGGCGCGGTGAACGAGCGCATCGTCGATGCATTGGCGGAGCGCTCGGCCGACGCGGTGCACTTTCTTGCCGATACCGTCGGGCTCGAGATTCACGTGATGGCCAACATCACCGCGCCAGGCCACAGCGTGCCGCGTCTGCATGCCACGCCGCTGGAGAGCGGACGCGAACTGCTTGCGCTCATGCGCGCGGCGGTCGAAGCGCAGGCCGCGATCCGCGTGATCGATCGGGCCGAAGTGAGCGGCTTGCTTACCGAGGGCAGCGGTGCGCAAGTTCGCGTGACCGGCGTCGAAGCGAAGGTGGCGGGTGCGGTACAAAGAATTTCCGGGCGCGCCGTACTGCTCGCATGCGGTGGATTCGCCGCCAACGCGCGCCTGCTCGCCGAGTTCATTCCCGAGATGGCGCACGCGCTGCACATCGGCGCCGGTCCGAACGACGGTTGTGCGATCGATTGGGCGCGCTCGCTCGGTGCGCAGGTGGCGCTGATGGCCGGCTATCAGGGGCAGGGCCATGTAAATCCCGGCAAAGGCACGCGGCTGGGCATGGCGCTGCCGCCGCTGGGCGCATTCATGGTCAATCGCGAAGGGCGGCGTTTCGTGAACGAAGACGTCGGCCCCTCGGCGCTCGCTGCGCATGTGCTGGCGCAACCGGGCGGCGTTGCGCTCGAAGTGTTCGATCAGCGCATCTTCGACATCGTCATGAAGCAGGGGCCGGTGCGCGACGCGTGGAATGCGGGCGCCATCATCGCGGCGGCCGACATGCCGAGCATTGCGCTGGCCGCAGGCGTGCCGCACGAGGCATTGATGGCAACGTTCGATGCGGCGGCTCGTTGCGCGCGCGGCGAAATGCGCGATCCGCTCGGTCGCGCGAAGTTCCTCGCGCCGCTGGCGCCGCCCTTCTATGCGTCGTGGGTGACGGGCGCGCTCGCACACACGCAAGGCGGGTTGGATGTCGATGCGCAGGCGCGCGTGCTGCGCGCTGAGGGCACGCCGATCGCGGGTCTGTACGCCGCCGGCGGCACCGCGGCGGGCCTGTCAGGACGCGGTGGCGACGGCTACCTGCCCGGCAACGGTCTGGGGCAGTGTTTCCCGCTCGGGTTGATCGCGGGCGAGGGGATGGCGGGAGGGTGAGTCAGAGGCGCAACGATTGCGCGTCTTGGCCGCTTAGCGCTTGCGCGTCTCCACTGATTTTTCGGCCATGTCGACGAGATCCTTGCCGATGTCGGCCTTCCAGCGCGCATAGACGCGCCGCGTGGCGATCACGAACTTCTCGCGTTCCGGCGGCGTGAGCTGCGTGATCTTCACGCCGAACCCTTCGATCGTTTTGAGCAACGGCTTGCCGGCCTCGACCAGCCCTTCACGCGCGACACCGATCTCCCACTGACCGGCTTCGATCGCGGCCTTGCGCACGATCTCGCGATCTTCGGGCGTCCATGAATTCCACACTTCGCGATTGATCACGAAGATCAGCGGATCGGCGACATAGCCCCACATGGTCACGAACTTCTGGCCGACCGTGTGCAGCTTGGCGACCGTGAAGATCGTCAGCGGGTTCTCCTGGCCGTCGACCGCGCCGGTGGACAAGGCGGGCTGGGCATCCGCCCAGCTCATCTGCGTCGGGTTGGCGCCGAGGGCGGAGAAGGTGTCGTTGAACAAGGGCGAGCCGACGACGCGGAATTTCAGGCCCTTCATGTCTTCGGGCTTGCGGATCTCGCGCTTGGAGTTGGTGACCTCCCGGAAACCATTCTCGCCCCAGGCAAGCGGCGTCACGTCCTTGGATGCGATGATCTCGAAGATCTTCTTGCCGACCGCCCCGCCCGTCAACGCGTCGATCGCCTTGTAGTCGGGCATCAGGAACGGCATCGAGAAGAGGTTCAGCTCCTTGATCTGCGGCGACCAGTTGATGGTCGAGCCGATCGCCAGGTCGATCGTCCCCTGGCGGAGCGCGGTGAACTCCTTGGTCTGGTCGCCGCCGACCAGCGAGGTGCCGGGATACATCTTGATGTTGATGCGGCCGTTCGTGCGCTCGCGCACGAGATCGCCCCAGCGCTCGCCGGCGATCCCCCAGGGGAACGGCTTGCCGACCACGGTCGAGAGCTTGTATTCGGCCTTGTAGGCCTGCGCGGCCGCACCGCCGGCGATCGCCGGAAGCACGAGGGCTGCGGCGGCGGCCGAAAGCAGCCACCTGCGGGTCTTGATCATCGTCTTCCTCCCTCCATTCGGGCGCATCGGGCGCCGATTCCGTGGGTTCTCATACCATCGCCCGCGCGGTGGCGGCCACCTGTGCGGGGGTGATCCGGCTGGTCGCCTCCAGCACCGGGGC
>CADECO010000226.1:1383-9476 GCA_902825905.1 uncultured beta proteobacterium | reverse complement strand
CGATGTCATCAAGGACCACATGAACTCGATCGTCACCGGCAAGCGCGCCGCCGAGCCTGATCGCGTGCTGGCCGAGATGGCCGCCGACGTGCAGAAGCTGCTGCCGAAGAAGTAGTCGGGCGAGTCACCGGATCTGCCATGAAGTTCATCCACATCACCGACACGCACCTCACCGTCGACGACGAGGTGCTGTTCGGTACGCGTCCGGGCGAACGCCTGGCGCAGTGCCTTGCGCATGCCGCTCGGCATCATCACGAGGCCGAGCGCTGCGTCATCACCGGCGATCTCACGCACTGGGGCGAGGAGGGGGCGTATCGCGAACTGCACCGCCGCCTCGAAGGATTCCCGATCGCCGTGCGGCTGCTGCTGGGCAATCACGACAAGCGCGAACCGTTCCGCGCGGTATTTCCGCACGGCGCGGTGGATGCGCACGGCTTCGTGCAGTCGGCCGAGCCCACCAGCGCCGGCCGGTTCATCTATCTCGACACCACGCAGCCGCTCACCCATGCCGGTCACTACTGCGAGCTTCGTCAGCAGTGGCTGCGTGCCCAGCTCGAGGCCGCGAGCGAACCGTGTTATCTGTTCATGCACCATCACCCGGCGTCGATCGGCGTGTACGCGTTCGATCTGATCGGACAGACCGACAGCGCGGCGCTGCTGGCGATCTTCAGGCAGTACCGCGATCGCATTCGGCATATCTTCTTCGGTCACTGTCATCTGCCGCTGTCGGGCACGATCGCGGGCGTTCCATTCGCATCGCTGCGTGGCACCAACCATCAGAGCTGGCAGGACTTCACCGGTCATCCCAAGCTCAAGGCGGCGAAGCTCGCACCGGCCTACAACGTCGTGCTGATCGAACACGGCAACTGCATCGTGCACACGATCGAGTACGACTACGATGGCCCGATCGCGGAGTTCGGGACGGCGTTCGAGGACTGGTCGCGTGCTGCAATGGCTCCACTCGAGGCATCGAATGCGACCATCCAGACGAGTCGCTCCGAGGTGATCTGACGCAACGGAGCATGGGCTTCGCTGTCCGGCGTACAGCCCGCTCAGGCTGATTCTGCGAGACGCCAGTTCGCGAATGCGACCGCGGATCCTCGCTTGACATGTGTCAATGCCGGTCGAGTCGGGCGGGAACAGCATGTTGGCGTCCGATCCAACGGCGGCGCATCCGAGGCGTTCGCATTCATGCCACCGTTCATCATGCGTAGTGGGGGTGGCCGGCCCGGTATGGCGCGGATTCTCAGATCAGGGTGGAGCCCGTCATGCCTGAACAACTCGCCGCCGGACCCTCGACGATTCGATTCGAATGGGCACCTGTGCGCTTCGAGCACGCAGCCGGATGAAGCTGATGCCGGCGGGAAACCGCATCTTCATCAGCTATCGACGCTCGGACACCGAAGGGTATGCCGGGCGGCTGGAAGACACCCTGGGGGAATACTTCGGGAAGGACCGGGTGCTCCGGGACATCGGCGGAATCGTCCCCGGCGAGGGCTTCAAACAAAAGAGCGAGGAAATTGCGGCGAGTGCTGCCACGGTCATCGTTCTCATCGGACCAGGCTGGCTGTCAAGCCAAAGCGGCGGCAAGCCGCGCCTGCATGAACCTGGCGATCTGGTTGCCAAGGAGGTCAAGGCTGCCCTCGACAGCGGTCACGTCATCGTTCCGGTTCTCGTGCAAGGCGCGATCATGCCGCGCGAAGAGGATCTTCCCGATGCCTTGAAGCCGTTGGCTCGACGCAATGCCGTATCGGTCAATGACGCCAGTTGGGGCGCGGACACGACGCGCCTGGCGAAAGTGCTCGCGATCGATGTGCGGTCTGCGCTCGAGCGAAAGCTCGATTGGCTGAAACTCGCTGTGATATCGCTGCTGGTAGTTCCGTTTGTGCTGTCGTTGGTATTGATCGCCGATCCGGAGTTTCGCAATAAAGCGATCCGTGGCGAGGCTGATGGCAGAACCTATGTGTTCAAGCTGACCAGTCAGAGCCTGGGAAGGTTGAATGCCGGAGTCAGGGAAACCCTGCAAAAGCACAGACCTGCTCTGGAGGAATTGCAGGACATCAACAGCAAAGACAAGCTCAGAAGGGCGCTGCAAGAGATCAGCGAAATCAGCGACGCAGACGTTGAAACGATTCTTTCGTGTTGCACGTGGTCGGTGGGAGAGCAAAAGAAGGCACAGACGCAGGCGATTTCCGCCGTGAACGCCATAGGCATCGTGCTGGTCTGTTTGCTCTTGGGGTTGACCAGAACATGGATCATCCCGTCCAGCCGAAAGTACGTCTGGGCCGCCATGGTGGTCGGCTGCGTCGGCGTCGTGAGCGCGTTCTTCTACTATCTGCGCAACATCGAAGACAGCTTCTACATCTGGCGCAGCGATGAATACTTCGGGATCGTCGCCACGAGCATCATCGTCGGAATCATGCTTGGACTGCTCGGGCTATCGGGTTTCAAGCCGAACGACAGCATCCGCTGATGTTCTGTGTGGTGCCTTGTATGTTGTTCAGAACGGGTGGTACTGGTAGAGCCAGGTCTCCGAGAGCACCGTGCTGCCGTGCTTGAGGTAGAGCCGCATCTCGACCGGTTCGAGTCCTTCGACGGTGAGATCGAATTGCGCGCGCCAGTGCCCCGGTACGTCGTTGAAGACCGCCTCGGTGAACACGTATGAGAACGTGCCGCGCGAGGCCCACAGCACCGCCTCGGGCTTGGCGCCGAACGGCAGCTTCGCGAGCGGTTCACCAAGAAACTCGACCATGAACTTGCGCACGCCTCTGGGCCGCTGCCTGCCGGGTTGCCCGCCGTTGCCCAGGCGCGTGGCGGCGCAGCGCGCCAGCGGCGCCCGATGCGGTTCGTCGGCCAACCAGTGCAACCGATAGGCGAATTCGAACCGGGCACCGGCTTCGGCCTTCTTCTGCGGCACCCACATCGCGACGATGTTGTCGTGGATCTCGTCGTCGGTCGGAATCTCGATGAGCTGGACGGTGCCCTTGCCCCAGTCGCCCTTGGGTTCGACCCATACGCTGGGGCGCCGGTCGTAGAACACGCCGTCGAGGTAGTGATCGAAGTTGCGGTCGCGCTGCATCAGGCCGAAGCCCTTCGGGGTGCTGTCGGCGAACGAGGAGACCGTGACGCGGCCCGGATTGTTGAGCGGCCGCCAGATGCGCTCGCCCGCACCGGTCCAGATGCTCAGACCATCGGAATCGTGGATCTCGGGGCGCCAGTCGAGCGCGGTGGGTTTGACGGTTTCGGAGAACCAGAACATCGACGTGAGTGGGGCGACGCCGAAGCGGGTGAACGCGTTGCGCAGGTAGAGCGCACAGTCGACATCCATGATCACGCCCTTGGCGCGCGTGGCGTTGAACCGATACGCGCCGACGATGCCGGGCCCTTCGAGCAGCGCATGGATGAGCACGCCGTCGGCGGTCTCGGGGCCGACGTACAGGTGAGTGAAATCCGGAAACTCCTCGCTGGCCCCGGCCTGCCAGGTGTCGAGCGCAATGCCGCGCGCAGACAATCCGTACTGGCGCAACTCGCCGATCGCGCGAAAATACGACGCGCCCAGGAATGCGATCCAGTCGTTCGTCTTCCAGTCGAGGGTTCCGTCTCTGGGTTCCTGGATGCGCAGACCAGCGAAGCCTGCACCCGCGGGCAGCTTGCGTGCGATCGAGTCCGCAGGCATGTCGAAGTAGCGCGTGTCGTACACGACTTCCCGTGCGGTGGCGCCTTCCACGGCGAACACGCGCACGGGCTTGGTGAAGAACTCGCCGAGGTGAAAGAACACGATCGGAAAGCGTTGTTTGGCATCAACGTACAGTGCTGCATCGGTGTTGAAGCGGATCTGTCCCCACGCGTCGTAGTTGATGCCCGCAGTGATCTCGGGTGCAGGCGTGGCGGGCTTGCGATAGGGCAGCTTCACCAGCCTATTCGCTTCCTGCTTCAATGCCTCAAACGAAAAAGGCTGTGCGTTGCCCAGCTTGAGCTTGCCTGTATGCGATGCGGATTGCGCAGCAGCTGTGCGCACCGCGCCAAGCGCGCCGGTAGCGGCGGCAATCTTGATGAATGAGCGGCGATCGAGTTTTTCGAACATTGGTAATCAGGTTCGATCGGTAGAAGCGACTCTGACCGCGGCAAGCGTCCGGAGTTTCTACGCCCAGCCGAAAAGCGCCTGCGGATTGTCGACGAGGATGCGGCGACGCGTCCGTTCGTCGGGTGCGTAGTCACCGAGCAGATTCCAGAGCGCCACACCGCTCACTTTGTCGGCAAAGGAAAGGTGCGGCCAGTCGCTGCCCCAGATGATGCGATCGGCGGCGGTTTCGACGAGCGCATGGGCCATCGGGATGGTGTCGGTAAAGCCGGGCGCGGTACCCATGCGATAGATGCCGGTGAACTTGACCCAGCAGCGCCGCTCGCCTTCATTGAGCAGCGCGATCAGCTCGCGAAAGCCCGGCTGCTGCGGCCCATCCTTGGCCAGGAACATGCCCATGTGGGCGAGCGAATAGGGCACGCGCAGTGCGCGCATCGTCGGAAGCAGCTCGCGCGTCAGCCAGCCCGGTCCGAGAAAATCGAGCATCCAGCCGGCTTTCGCCAGTCGCTCGTCGAACCGCTTGATGCGCGGGACCATGGTCTGCGCGAAGCCCGCTACGTGCGGCTTGACCGGACTGTGATTGATGCGCACGCCGCGCACGCCCAGCGTGTGGAGGTCGGCGAGCTGCTCGTCGGTGCAGTTTTCATCGAGGTCGACGATGCCGCGCACGCTTTGGTCGTACAGCGTCGTACCCATGCGAGCGCGTAGTTCCCTCATTGCATCGAGCATGCAGCGATTGTCGCGGGCGTAAGCGCTCGGTTGCACGAACACGAACTTCTCGATGCCGAAGAGCACCGCGTGCGCGAGAAAATCGTCGAGCGGAGCGAGCGGGGGCTGATAGCGCAGATTCGGATCGCCGTATGGATAGCGATCGGCCGGTCCGAATACGTGAAAGTGCGCGTCGCACGCACCGGGCGGTGCGCGAAACGACGGGGTTTCATTGGCGGGATGAGCCATCGACGCTCAGCTCCACTTCAGTGCGCGCAGGCCGTCGACGTCCTTCTTGGCTGCGGCAGCGAGGTAGCCGACGTCGTTGCCGGCGATGATGAAACGCGCGCCCATCTGCAGCAGATCGCGCTGCAATTCGACGTCGCCACGAATGCCGCCGACACCAAGCGCCTTGCCGTGCGCCCGGCACGCGCGCGCGGTGGCCTCGTACGCCTCGCGCAGTTTCGGATGGCGCAGCTCGCCCGGAATGCCCATCTCCGTGCACAGGTCGTTCGAGCCGATCAGCAACATGTCGATGCCGGGCACGGCGGCGATCGCGTCGGCATTGGCGATGCCTTCAGGTGTCTCCAGCATCGCGATCAGTAACGTCTGCTCGTTCTGCAGTCGATTGAGTTCGCCCAGGGGCAAGGCGCGATAGAGCGATGCGGGACCGGTGCCCATCACCGAGCGATGCCCCAGCGGCGCAAAGCGCGTGGCATCCACGAGTGCGCGAGCTTCTGCGGCCGTGTTCACGTGCGGCACCAGCAATCCGAGCGCGCCGCTGTCGAGCAGGCGCGAGCAGGTGTGCGGATCGTGCCCCGGCGGGCGCACGATCGGCGTGATGCCCAGGCCGAGCGCACCGGTGCAGATTGCCGAAGTCGCCTCGAACGAAACCGGGCTGTGCTCCATGTCGACGTAGATCGCATCGAAGCCGCTTGCCGCGGCGATCATGCAGATATCGACGCTGCGTGCCTGGCGCAGCCCCATGCAAAGGACCAGATCGCCCGTCGCGAGCTTCGACTTGGCGACGTTCTGCGGGAGTGCTGTTGTCATCATTCCACCTTCACGCCGGCGTTGTGGATCACGTCCTGCCACATCTTCAATTCGCTTTGCACGCGGCGCGTGAATGCCACCGGCGTGCTCGCGACGGCGCGAACGCCCTGAGCCGCGAAAGCGTCCTTGATCTTGTGCTTGGCTACGGCCTTCGCGATTTCCTGCGCGAGGCGCTCGACGATCGCGGGCGGGGTGCCTCCGGTCGTCATGAAGCCGAACCAGTAGATCATGTTGAAGTCTTTCAGCCCCGACTCGGCAAAGGTAGGCACTTCGGGAAGCAGCGGATGGCGCTCGTTGCCTGCGATCGCGAGTCCGCGCGCGCGGCCGGCTTTGATGATCGGGCTGGCGGAGCCGACGCTCGACAGCGTGACGTCGATCCGGCCCGCGGCGGTGTCCTGCAAGGCGGGCAGCACGCCCTTGAACGGCACATGCATCAGCTTGATGCCCGCCACCGCCTGAAGGTGCTCCATGCCCAGATGCGCTGATGAGCCTTGTCCGCCGGAGCCGAACGTCATGGTTGCCGGCTTGGCCTTGGCGGCATCGATGAACTCGCGCAGCGTTTTCGCGGCGAGGTCGAGGCGCGCGGTGATCATCGCCGGCGCTTCGGCTGCCACGCTCACTTGCGTGATGTCCTTGAGCGCGTCGAACGGAATCTTCGGATAGAGGCCCGGCGCGATCACGAACGAGTTGTCGATGAACAGCAGCTGGTAGCCGTCGGGCGCGGACTTGGCGACGGCATCGGTGCCGATGGTGCCGCCCGCGCCGCCGCGCGTCTCGACGATGAACGGCTGGCCGAGCTGATCGGCCAACTCCGTGCCGATCGCACGGGCGGCGACTTCGGTGAACGAACCGGCGGCGAACGGCACCATGATCTTGACCGGTTTCGCGGGCCAGGCCTGCGCGTAAGCGGCCAGCGGAGCGGCGAGCGCAAGCAGTATCGCGGCGCGCAGGATGGAATGGATGTGCATCGAATGGTCTCCGTAAACGGCAGTGCGTTGTCAGTTGCTAGCGATCGCCTCGACGTGCGCGCCGAGTCAATCCACTTTCACGTTGGCGTCCTTCACGACACGCGACCACTTCGCCGCCTCGGTCTTCATGAACGTGCCGAATTCGGCGGGCGTGGTGGCCATCGGCTCGATGCCCTGCGCGACGAGCTTCTCGCGGACGTCGGGCCGCGCCAATTCCTTGGCAAGCGCGCCATGCAGTTGCTGCACGACGGCTGGTGGTGTGGCCGTCGGCACGACCATACCGTACCAGTTCACCGCTTCGAATCCGGGGATGGTTTCAGCCACCGTGGGTACGTCGGGCAGATTCGCGAGCCTCCTGGGGCCGGTGGTGGCCAGCGCCCGCAGCTTGCCGGCCTTGACGTGAGGCAGGCCGATCGCCACCGCGTCGATGATGTACTGCACCTGCCCGGCGAGCAGATCGTTCAGTGCAGGGGCGCTGCCTTTGTACGGAACGTGCGCGGCCTGGAGTCTGGCTGCGTTGCTCAGCAGTTCGCACGCCAGATGCGGCAAGCCGCCGCTCCCGCTGGTGCCGAAATTGATCTTGCCGGGATTGGCTTTGGCGTAGCTCGACAGCTCGGCGATGTTTTTTACCGGCAGCGCGCTATTGACGTAGACGAGGAACGATACCGAGGCGATCTGCGACAGCGGCACGAAATCGCGCTCGACATCGAACGGCAGCTTCGGATAGACGAACTGATTGATCGTGATGTTGCCGGTGGTGCCCAGGAACAGCGTGTGGCCGTCGGCCGATGCCTTCGCGACCGAATCCATCCCGACCGTGCCGCCTGCACCGGGCCGATTCTCGACGATTACCGGCTGGCCGAGGGTCTCGCCCAGGCCGGGGGCGATCAGGCGCGCGACGATGTCGATGCCGCCGCCGGGCGGGAAGCCGATCACGATGCGCACCGGGCGATTGGGAAACGTCTGTGCGACGGCACTGCCGGCCGCGCCCGCCAGCATGGTCGCGGTGATTGCCGCGTTGAGCATCGCGCCGACTACGCGTTTCGACAACATCATGCCTGCCTCCTTGTATGCGTGTAGATCGGTCGCGCGCCGAAGAGATGCCGCGACCGGCCGGTGCAAGCGTAGCAAGTCCTGGCGGGGTTGCTAGACTCGGCGGCGCATACGAACAGTATCGAGGAGACACGTCCAATGGCTACCCCGCTTCGCGTCGGCTTGATGGTCCCGCAGAACAACACGACCATGGAGCACGAGATGCTTGCATGGTTGCCGCCGGGTTCGAC
>CADECO010000226.1:0-1283 GCA_902825905.1 uncultured beta proteobacterium | reverse complement strand
GATGTCGATGCGCTGTTCATCGCCTGCTCGCAGTTGCCCACGGCGACGGTCCTCTCCGGACTGCAACGCGAGTTCGATCGGCCGGCGTGGTCTTCGATTCGCGCGACCGCCTGGCAGGCGCAGGAGGCGGTGAAGCGGGTGCCGGCTTAGGCCTGGATCACCAGCTGTGCGATCAGCGCACCCAGCAGAGCGACAAGCAGGGCTGACAGCCCGACCACGGATCGGCGCAATTTTCCCAGCGCGTCGACAGCGGGCTGGTTCTCAGCCGTGACGATCAACAGCAGCCTGGGGTGCATTCCCAGCACCGTGGCGATGGCCTGCCCGATTCCGCCTGCGATCCGATTGCCGAGCTTGACCAGCGGGTGGGCGTCGTAGGTGAGCACATCGTTGCCAAGCCAGAGGTACCACTCGTTAGCCCCGCGCCGGTAGTAGTCGATCGCCTTCGATCGGATCTCGTAGCCTGGACGGCCAGGGCCGTTCAGCGCGATCTCGAGCATCGGGCGCGTGCCCAGTAACGCCTGACGCGCCTCCAGAGCGGAAAGCGGCTGCTGCGTTTGCGGATCGATGGCGTGAAAGTTGTTGTAGACGTCGATCCAGCGCCATTGATTGTGCTGTCGATCGAATACCTCGACCGTGACGTGTCCGTGGCCGCCGAATCCGTCGAACGAGAATGCCCATTGGCGGGCGAACAGTCCGGCTACGTGTGCCAGGGCCAGATACACCTTGGCATGGTCGGCGCAATAGCCATGACCTTCCCGAATGCGCTGGTAGGTTGTCTCGAGGGACGCTTGAATCGGCCCTTCGAACTTGGCGTTTTCGACCAGGTGCGTGGCGATCCGCAAGGCGTTGACCCAGTCGGATCCCCCGGCGTTCAGGCCGTGCTTGCGGACGGCTTCGGTGAAGAGATCCGGGGACCGATGGTGCTCGACGCGGAAGCCGGGCGGTGTTGCCGCAGGTGTCCAGGCGCACTGCGATTCGCTGCCCGATTTGCCGAGCAGGGCGTTGCGCACGCGCACCGGACCCGACGGTGGCCAAGCGCATCGCAGCAGCAGTCCCAGGACCACAGCGATGGCAATCGCGGTTACCGCGATCCAGAGATTCATCTACGCAGACGCCGACGCACTCACGTCTGCTAGTTTGCCACACCCCCCGGTGCTTCTATTGTCAGCATTGGTATGACCACTGCGTCGTGTTTGTCACTTCGGCGCGGTCCACGCTCCGGGAGGCGCGTCGAGCGAGGCGACGAGCTGATCGAGGTAGACCGACGAGCCCTGGCACAAGCC
>CADECO010000225.1:0-9477 GCA_902825905.1 uncultured beta proteobacterium | reverse complement strand
CGTGGTCTATCGCGGCTTCGATCCGGTGATCAAACGGCAGGTGGCCATCAAGACCATCCGACGCGAGCTGATCGAGGACGACGACAAGGCGCAGATGGTCGCCGCACGCTTCCGCAAGGAAGCGCAGGCAGCCGGCGCGCTCAATCATCCGGGCATCGTTTCGGTGTACGAGTACGGCGAGGACGATCAGTACGCCTACATCGCGATGGAGTGCGTGGAAGGCAACAGCCTGCGCGAGGACTTCACCCGGCAGACCCCGTTCGAGGAACGCGACGTCGTCTCATTGATGTCGCAGTTGCTCGATGCGCTCGAATTCGCGCACAACCACTCGGTATGGCATCGCGACGTGAAGCCGGCCAACGTGATCATCATGGGCAACGGCCGGATCAAGCTCGCCGATTTCGGCATCGCCCGCATCGATACATTGGATCGCACGCAGACCAGCGTGGTGATGGGTACGCCAGGCTACATCGCGCCGGAGTACTACCTCGGTCGGGCGATCGATCATCGCGTCGACATCTTCTCGGCCGGCGTGTTGTTCTATCACTTGGTCGCGGGGCAGGCTCCGTTCAAGGGCACCGCTGAAGCGATCATGCATAGCGTCTGCTACTACGATCCGGAGCCGCCATCGTGCATGCCCACGGCGCGCTGCCATTCGCGTTTCGACGGCGTGGTCGCGCGCGCACTGATGAAGCGAGCCGAAGATCGCTTCCCAAGCGCGGGGGCATTTCGCGCGGCGATCCTCTCGCAATACGATCAGCCGGTAAGTGAGTCGGTCTCGGAGGCGACGATCATTGCCGATCGGCCGCGTTCCGGCGCCGTGGCTGCGGAGCCGTCGCAGTTGACCGCACGCAGCCAGCCCAATGCCGCGCCGACCACCGCACCGAGCGTGGTTTCGACTGCGCCGCCCACGGGCTGGGATGCCGCCGTGCTGGCGCGCATCGAACGCGAACTCACGAAGTACGTCGGGCCGGTCGCGCGCGTGCTCGTGCGCAGGGGCGCCCGCGATCACGCCACCGTGGTGGCACTGACGACCACGCTGGCCGAATCGCTCGCGAACTCGAAGGATCGCGACGCGTTCCTGACCGTGGTCAACGGACCCGGAACACCCACCCCGACCCCACGCACTATCGAGCCCTCCGGTACGCGCTCGGGGGGCACGTCCGCGCCCGGCAACAGCCGTGACCCGATTTCGCAGGACGACCTCGACCGCGCCACGCGCGCCTTGACAAAATCGATGGGGCCGATCGCCAGGGTACTGGTCAAGCGAACCGCCGCCGAAGGACTGGGACGACGCGACTTCCTCAACCGCCTGGCCCAGCACGTGCCTTCCGAATCCGATCGGACGCGCTTCCTTCGTGAAGCGGGGCTGTAACGCCATCTATCGCAGAGCCATCATCGATCAGGAACCGGGGTAATGACCGACGACGATCGCACCGTCGCGCCGATTCCGGATCCCGACGCCACGATCGTCACTCCGCAAGGCACAGGCGGAGCCGACGAGGATGCGACCCTTCCCGCGTTCGCACCGCCGCGCACCGCCACGCCGGCACCGCGGGCCGCGGAACCGACCGAGTTTGCCGAACTCGGTACAGCCGGCCTCAATCCGCTGGTGGGCGCAGCCAATCCGATTCTCAACGTGGTGCATGCGCTGCGCAGCACACCGGTGCAGACGGCCCCGCCCATGATGCAGGCACATCTGCTCGAGGCGATCGAGGCATTCGAACAACGCGCGCGCGCCAAGGACATTCCGCGACACAAGGTCATCGCCGCGCGTTTCGTACTGTGCGCACTGCTGGACGAGATCATTGCCGGCACGCCCTGGGGCAGCCCTCCCGCCTGGAGCGAACCGCGCCTGCTGCAACGGCTCTACGGCGAAGAGCGCGGCGGCCATCGGGTGTTCGAATTGCTGGCACGCCTGGGTGAAGATCCTCCTGCGAACAGCGACCTGCTCGAGCTGTTCCACGTGTGCCTGGCCCTCGGTCTCGAGGGCCGCTATCGCGACGTCCCGAACGGACGGCCGCAGCTCGAGGCCGTCACTCAACGCGTATTCGAACTCGTCCGTGCGACCAGGCGCGATGGCGCCACGCCATCGGGTGCGCGCGTGCTCGCCGATCATTGGCAAGGCATGAGCGTACCGCCGCAGCGCATTGTGTCCGTCGTGCCGCTATGGGCGGTGCTCGCGCTGGGCCTGGCGAGCGTGCTGGCGATCTACCTGTTGCTGAACCGGCAACTCGCCGCCACCGCGGCACCGCTGTTCAAGCAAGTCCACGCGATCGCCGCACAGGTCGCCCCACTGCCCGCCGCGCAATCGCAGCGAGAAGTGTCGAGGCTACGAGCCGCGTTCACCGAAGCTGCGCAGGCCGGCTTGCTCGATCTTCGCGAGGACGCACAGCGATCCGTGCTCGCGCTGGCGACCGACGTTCTGTTCGTTCCGGGCACCACGCAATTGCAGCCCGACGTCAAACCGCTGCTGGACAAGATCGCCGGCGCGCTCGGTCCGCGCTCCGGTCAGATCCTGGTCGTCGGCCATAGCGACAATGCGCCGATCAACACGGTGCGGTTTCCTTCGAACTGGCATCTGTCGCGCGACCGTGCCGCGGCTGTTGCCAAAGCGCTGGAACAGGCCGGGCTTGCGAGCCAACGCATGCGAGTGGAAGGGCGCGGCGACGTCGAGCCGGTCGCCGCCAACGACGCACCCGATGGCCGAGCGCGCAATCGGCGGGTGGAAGTTCAACTCGTGCTGCCGCGGCCGGAGCGCTGATTCGCGATGAGCACCGTTCGCATGCACGGTTGGGTACGCATTGCAGCGATCCTGCTCGGGCTGCTGGCGCTGGCGTGGACGATCTGGAGCGCCGGCCCAGGCCTTGCCCTGGGTGATGCGCGCCCCCTCGAGTCGCCGGCCGGCCGATGGGGTGCGATTGCGGCCGTGGCAGCGATGGTTGCTGCGGCATGGTCGTGGCGATTGCTGCGCGCCCGCCGCCGCGACAGTGCGCTCATCGACGGCATCAGCGCCGGCGAGCGTGAAGCGCAGGTGCTGGATGCACGCTTCGCGGAGGCGCTCGGCGCACTGAAGCGGCACGGCCCAGCGATCGGCAATCGCGGCGGCCAGCGATCGCTCTACGATCTGCCGTGGTACGTGATCATCGGTGCGCCGGGTTCGGGCAAGACCACTGCATTGTTGAACGCCGGGCTGGAGTTCCCGCTCGCCGGAAAATTCGGGCCGGGCGCCCTGCGCGGCGTGGGAGGAACGCGCAACTGCGACTGGTGGTTCACCAGCGAAGCGGTGCTGATCGACACGGCCGGCCGCTACACCACGCACGAATCGGATCGCGCCGCCGACAGCACGGCCTGGTCGGCGTTCCTGTCATTGCTCGCCAGACACCGCCCGCAACGCCCGATCAACGGCCTGCTACTGGCCATCAGCACGACAGATCTCATTCAAGCGAGTACAGCCGAACGCGCGCAGCACGCTGCGCGGCTGCGCGCACGAATCGCGGAAGTGCACGCGACGCTGCAGACGCGCATCCCGGTCTACGTGCTGATCACGAAAGTCGATCTGCTTGCCGGGTTCATCGAATTCTTCGGCGATTTCGACAAGGACGAGCGCGCTCAAGTCTGGGGCGTGACCTTTCCCGGTACCGAACAGGCCTCCACGGCGGGGTTGCTGGCGACGCTGCCGACGGAATTGTCGCTGCTCGGCGCACGACTGGATCGGACGCTCCTCGATCGTTTGCACGACGATCGCGATCTCGGCCGGCGCGCCACGCTGTATCGCTTTCCGCAGCAATGGCATGGCTTGAAGGAACGGCTCACGCCGTTTCTGCAGCAAGTGTTCGCATCGACCGACCACGCCCACACGCTGTTGCGCGGCGTGTATTTCACCAGCGGCACGCAGGAAGGCACACCGATCGATCGCGCATTGGGAGGTTTGGCGCGCGCCCTCGGGTTGGCCAGTCGCATCGTGGCGCCAAATCGGTCGAGCGGCCGCAGCTACTTCCTGACCCAGTTGCTGCGCGGCGTGGTATTCGCCGAAGCCGAAGTCGCCGGAATCAATCAGCGCTGGCAGCACCGTCGCGCGCTGCTGCAATGGAGCGCCGTGGGCGGTACGGTTGCGGCGGCCGCCCTGGCCGTGGTTGCGCTGTGGTGGCAGAGCAGCAAAGCCGAGTCCGCGATGCGCACCTGGGGGCAGCAACTGGAGCGGATCGACGCCCAAGTGGCAACCGTGCGTTCCGCGAATCCCGGCGATGTCACCGCGCTGCTGCCGCTGCTGCAGTCGGTGCACACGCTTGCGACCGGCGCGCCGTCCGAGTCGTGGACGTTCGGCCTGGTCCACAGCGCGAGCCTGGCCGCCGCTGCCGATGCGAGCTACTACCAGCTTCTCCGTCAGGCATTGGTGCCAGGCATCGCCGCCGGACTCGAACAGCGCATGCGAAGCGCACCGCCAGAGCGCGTAGCAATGCTCTATGAAGCATTGAAGGCGTACGTGATGCTCTTCGCTGGTCGCAACTTCGATCGCGATTCGCTGCGAGGGTATCTGCTTGCCGAATGGGAGAGTTCACCAGCACCTGGTGCCGATGCCAAGGCCGGTGCCGATGCCGAACGACGCAACGCGTTCGCGTTTCATCTGGAGAAACTGCTCCAGACGGGAGAAGTAGGCGCCCCCAGCGCCGCTGACGCCGACCTCCTCACCCTGGTGCGACAGCGTGTCGCCGCCACGCCATTGCCCGCGCTGATCTACAACCGACTCGCTCATATCGACTCGCGTCAGGATGTCGCGGCCTTCGACCTCGCGCGAGCGGCCGGTCCGCAGGCGACCGGTGTGATCGAAGCAGCTCCCGGCGCGACTGCGCTCGCCGTCGTGCCAGGTGCGTTCACGCTCGCGGGCTATCAGAAACTCGTTCATGAACGCGCGCCCACGCTCACCAGGCAGTTCGCCGAGGAGCGCGCCTGGGTGATAGGCACGAGCGAGGCTGCCGCGGCACCGGCTGTCGATTCACTCGCCGAGGCCGTTCAAGCGCTGTATCTGAGCGACCATGCCGCCGCCTGGAGCGCATCGCTCAACGGCGTGCGATTGGTACGAGCAAGCTCATTGAGCGCCAGTGCGCAACTCGCCGGCGCATTGGCTCGCCCGGACTCGCCACTGGTGGCCCTGACCACGTCGATCGCCCGCGAGCTCACGTTCGGTGAACGCGCGCAGTCGCGCCTTGGCGCCCCACTTCAGGCGTTGCACAGGTTCGCCACGCAGCGCCCCGGTCATCTCGACGAATTGCTCGCCATGTTAGGCAAGCTCGCGCCGCAACTGGCCGCTTTTGAGGACGCGATCAAGCGCAATGTGGCTGGCGTGCCCCCGAGCCTGGGCGAACTCGCGGCCCTGCTCCCGCAACTGCCCGAGCCGGTGCGAACGTGGATGCAGCAATTGCATGCCGACGCCGCCACGCATCTCGCTGGCCTGCAACGCGAGGCGCTGTCGCAGCACGTCCGTCGTGAGGTGCTGCCGATCTGTACACAGTCGATCGCCGGCCGCTATCCCCTGGTCCGCGCCAGCCGCGAGGAGGTATCCCGGCCGGATTTTGTGCGCATGTTCGGCGCCAACGGCGTGCTCGATGCGGCATTCCGCCGGCATCTGGCGAACTGGGTCGACACGCGAACGCAACCCTGGAGCTATCGCGGCAGCGACGACACGCGAGGCGAATCGACCGACTCGCTGCGCCAGTTCCAACGTGCCCGCATCGTGCGTGACGCGTATTTCCGCGATGACGGCAAAGTGCTGGGCGCTTCGTTGCAATGGCGGCTGATCGAACTGGACGCAGGCATCCGCCAGTTCACGGTGGAAATCGACGGCCAGGGGCTGCGATTCGCACCCGACACGAAAGCGCCTGCGGGAATACTGTGGCCAGGCCCAGACGGCGACGCGGGAGTGCGCGTGCAGGTGCAAGGCGCGGCTGGGTCACCATCAACGTTCGCGTTCTCCGGCGCGTGGGGGCTGCTGCGACTACTCGATCGTGCACGCGTGGAAGTGGTCGATTCGAACCGGATCATCGCGATGTTCGACGTCGAAGGACGACGCGCCCGGTTCGAGATCGCCAGCCGCGGCGGTCCGAACCCGCTGCGATTGAGCGCGCTCGACCAGTTCGAATGCCCTCAGCGCCGATGAGATCAATCCCGCGTGCAGGGACCGCTACCCCGGGCTGGTATGGCAAGTTGCCCGGCCTGGGCGATTTCGCGCACCGGCGCCTGAGCGCGCGATTCATCGCTCAGTGGGACGAGTGGCTGCAGACGTGTCTTGCCGCAGCTCTGGCTGAAGCGCAGGATGGCGAGCAAGCGATGCCGATCGAGCCTCTTCGCTTCTGGCTGGCGCCGCAACTGTGCGACGGGCAATCGATGTGCGGCATCATCGTCGCGAGCCTTGACCGCGTCGGGCGCAGGTTTCCACTCACGATTGCCGCCGCGACCGATCGCACATCACTTGATGACGGCGGCGATCACACTTGGTTCGAGCGGACCGAGTCGACGGTACTCAATGCCATTGACCTGCGCATGACCGTGGACGAGTTCGAGGCGGCCCTGACGGGTCTACCACCATTGGCTTGGGCGCCGACACAAAGTGCCCGCCGCGGCAGCGTTGGTTCGCTATGGTGGTCAGTGCCCACGCACGCAGCCGCGTCTTCAGTTGCGCGCGCATTTCCAGCTCTTCCGCCGGTCGAGGCAGGCGCGGCGCTGTTTGGAGCCGGGCTTCGATGAGGATGGCGTCACTGCGTGGCGACGGATGGTGCCTGCGCGGCACGATCCTCCTTGCGTTCGTGCTCGTTTTCGCCGCCGGCATTCAGGCCGCGCAGGCGCAGGGCACGGCGCCAACTGAGCGCCGGGTCGCGCTGGTAGTGGGCAACGCCACGTACAAGTCCGATCCGCTGGACAACCCGGTCAACGACGCGCGGCTGGTCGCCAAATCGCTTGGCGCGGCCGGATTTCAAGTGACGCTTCGCGAGAACCTCGATCGGCGCGGACTGTTCGAAGCGATGCGCGCGTTCGGCAATCAGTTGAACGAAGACACCGTCGCGCTCTTCTACTACGCGGGCCACGGGCTGCAGTTGCGCGATCGCAACTACCTGGTGCCGATCGATGCCGAGATCCAAACCGAAGACGAGATCCCGGTCTCGGCGCTCGACGTCGGATTCATTCTCGATCGCATGGCGAGCGCGCGTAGCCGCGTCAATATCGTCATTCTGGATGCATGTCGCAACAACCCGTTCGCCGGCCGGCCGAAGAGCGGCACGCAGGGCCTGGCGCAGATGGACGCACCGGTCGGCACGCTGCTCGCGTTCGCCACAGCGCCCGGCAAGCTCGCCGCCGATGGTCAAGGCAGCAACGGCTGGTATGCAACGCACCTTGCCCAGCAGCTGCTGGTGCCCGGCGTGCCGATCGAGATCATGTTCCGTCGTGTGCGCGAAGGCGTCGTGAAAGACAGTCGCGAACAGCAGATTCCCTGGGAGAGTTCGTCGCTGCGTGGCGACTTCGCTTTCATACCCGGCAACATACCGCTCGCTACGCCACGCGAACCGGTTGATCCCAACGCCGCCGACGTTGCGTTCTGGGAGAGCATCAAGGGGAGCAACAATCAGGCGGAATATCGTGCGTATCTCGCTCAGTTTCCTCAAGGCAGGTTTGCGGCGCTCGCGCAGGCTCGAATCGACGCGCTCGCCGCGGTCTTACCGCGACCCGGCTCGCAATCGCCCTCAGTTGCGCCCTCGGTTGCGCGAGCGGAGCTGCTGCCGCGCACTGGCGATACCTGGCGCTACAAGGTGCAGGATCGATTCCGGCTAGGCGACCTGTTCGTTACCGCGAAGGTTGAAGAAGTCAGGCCCGAGGGTGTGGCCGAGTCGTGGACAGCATCGTCGAACCCCAATGCGCGGGGCACCGGCGTGGTGGCGCTGTCGCCCCGAATGCACGCCATGCCAGGCTGGGATCTCACGCCGCCGGAGTTCGCGCCGTATCTGCAGGCGCATGAGTCGCTGCGTGCGGGCCAGACGTTGGGGCCGCTTAGCCGGCGAGTGGGCAGTGCCGACATCGCGCTGGTTGCGCGGGTCGAGGGAGAGGAAGAGGTCATCACCCCGGCCGGCCGCTTCGTCGCGACCAAAGTGGCGGTTCGCAATCGCGAACCGGCCGCCCGCGGCAATCCGCGCGCCCCGTCGGTCGAATACACGATCTGGTACGCCGCCGCGACCAAGCGACCGGTGAAGGCGATGGTGGTGACCCGCGCCGGCAGCACGGTGCAGGAAGAGACGGTGCTGGAATTGGTGGAGTTCAGGCTGGGACCATAGGCGCTCCCCCGCCCCCCCGGCCCTCGCCCCTCTCGCCCCCCAGGCGCCCCACGTCGCCGTCCACCAGCTTCACCGGCGTGTCGACGCGCCGCTGGTTGACGAAGGTGCCGTTCTGGCTGCCGAGGTCCATCACGAACGTGCCGGCGTCGGTCGTGCGCACGAGCGCGTGGCGGGCCGAGACGCCTCGGTCGGGCAGCCACACGTCGGCGCGGCGCGTGCGTCCGAGCAGGGCCGAGCGGCCGAGCGGGTGGGCAGTTGCGTCTTGGGTGCCGCGGCGAACGAGGAGTTCCGGCATCGAGAGGCCGTGGGCGGCCAGCCGCCAGCGTTACTTCTGAAGGGCCGTCCGCACGGCGCTGGTCAACTGCGAGGTCGAACCGGAGGACGAGAGCGGCGGCACGCGGACGTCTGGCATCGCCTGGCCCAGCGCGGCGATGACCCGGCGCGAGAGCTCTGACAGACGCACCGCCGAGGCCGCCGGGGCGCCACTCGGTTGGCACTTGGCGAGCGCGTCGGCCTGCGTCGGCGCGGTGAGGAAGTGGCCGGACAAGCCCGAGACCGCGAACACCTCGGTGACGTGGGCATTGAGTGCCGCCAGCCACAGGCCCCCGCCGGCGGACTTGAGACGTTTGTGGGTCGTGACGAGCACGCGGATACACGCGCTGGTCAGTAGCTCGACGCGCGAGAAGTCGACGACCAGGAACTTGCCGGCGGTACCGAGCGCGGCGTTCACCTCGCGGTCGAAGTCGCGCGCGGCCGGCGTGTCGAGCACACCCGACACTTCGAGCACCGGTGCGCGGTCGTGCGCCACGCTCGTGATCTTCACCGAGCTCATCGAGTGGATCTCACCCGTTGTGCGGCGCCCAGGCCGACGCGAAGCGCACTTTGACGTCGCCGATCCAGATCTCGTCGCCGTCGACCAGGTTGTGGGTGGGCACCCGGCTGCCGTTCACGAACGTGCCGTTCTGCGAGCCCAGATCCTCGAGGAGGAATCCTCGCTCGGTCAGGCGGATCACGGCGTGTTTGCGCGACACGCCGGCTTTGACCAGTCGGATGTGATTTTCGGCCGAGCGACCGATCGACGTGACCACGCCCAAGCGGAAGCGCGCGCCGTCGGTCGAGTCGTCGACCGGCTCGAGGCTGGCGTCGGGCACGAGGA
>CADECO010000224.1:0-9486 GCA_902825905.1 uncultured beta proteobacterium | reverse complement strand
AATCGATGCGGAGCATGATCCGCGCGCTGGTGTTCGCGCTGCTCGCTTGCGTCATGCCGGCGATCGCGCAGGAGTTTCCCAAATCGACCGTGCGCCTGATCGTGCCGTTCACCGCCGGTGGCCCGACCGACACGATCGCGCGGCTCATGAGCGTGAAGTTGCAGGAGATCTGGGCGCAATCGGTCGTCGTGGAATACAAACCCGGCGCGGGCACCGTCATCGGCGTGGATCACGTCGCGAAGTCCGCGCCCGATGGCCACACCATCGGCATCGTCGTGTCGAGTTACTCGATCAATCCGGTGCTGCGCAAATCGATGCCGTACGACACGCTCAAGGACCTGTCGGGCGTCACGCGGCTGACCAGCTTTCCGCTCGGACTGGTGGCGCATCCGGCTACGCCGTTCAACGATCTGCCGGGCCTGATCGCCTACGCCAAAGCCAATCCGGGCAAGCTCGCGTACGCCACGCCGGGGGCGGGCGGCACCTCGCACCTGGCGATCGAACTGCTCAAAAGCCTGGCCGGCATCGATCTGCTGCACGTTCCCTACAAAGGCAGTGCACCAGCGCAGACCGACGTGATGGGCGGGCGCGTGCCGCTCATGTCCGATCCGCTGTTCTCGGCGATGCCGTTCGTGCGCGCCGGCAAGATGAAGGTGATCGCCGTGAGCAGCGAGAAGCGCGCGCCGGGCTTCGAGCAGTTTCCGACGGTGGCCGAAACTTTTCCTGGTTTCGATGTCGTCGCCTATCTCGGCTTCGTCGTGCCGGCGGCCACGCCGCGCGCGGTGGTGCGCAAGATCCAGGCCGACTCGGTCAAGGCCGTCAACCTGCCCGACGTGCGTACGCGCATCGCCGAACTGGGCAACCAGATCGTCGGCTCCACGCCCGAGGAGTTCGATACCTTCGTCGCTACCGACATGAAGAAGTGGGCGAAAGTGATCCGCGACGCGAATATTCCGATGGAATAGCAATCGATGCTTCAGACACTGCGCTTCGACAACAGCTTCATCCGTGATCTGCCCGGCGACCCCGAGGTCAGCGCGCGCCGTCGACAGGTGCATGGCGCGCTGTTCTCGCGCATTGCTCCGACGGCCGTTGCCAAGCCGCGGCTGATCGCACATTCGCGCGAGGTGGCGGCGCTGCTCGGCATCAGCGAGGCCGAGATTCATCGTGACGAATTCGCGCAGATCTTCGGCGGCAACGCGCTCGCTTCGGGCATGGAGCCTTACGCCGCGAACTACGGTGGCCATCAGTTCGGCAACTGGGCCGGACAACTCGGCGATGGCCGTGCCATTTCGCTGGGCGAGATCGTCAACGCAGCGGGCGCGCGCTGGGAGCTGCAGCTCAAGGGCGCCGGGCCAACGCCCTACTCGCGCACTGCCGATGGCCGCGCCGTACTGCGCTCCTCGGTCCGCGAGTTCCTGTGCAGCGAGGCGATGCATCATCTCGGCGTGCCGACCACGCGCGCGCTGAGTCTCGTCGGCACCGGCGAACAGGTCGTGCGCGACATGTTCTACGACGGCCGTGCAAAGCCCGAGCCCGGTGCGATCGTGTGCCGTGTCGCGCCGTCGTTTCTGCGCTTCGGCAACTTCGAGCTGCCGGCTTCGCGTGGCGAGCACGAATTGCTCGAACGGTTGATCGCCTTCACCATCCGTCGTGACTATCCAGAACTGCTGAGTGGATCTGACGCGCCGATCACGAACGAGGTGAAGGCGCAATGGTTCGCGCAGGTGTGCGAACGCACCGCGCGGTTGATGGCGCACTGGTTGCGCGTGGGGTTCGTGCATGGCGTGATGAACACCGACAACATGTCGATCCTCGGTCTCACGATCGACTACGGCCCTTACGGTTGGATCGACGACTTCGATCTCGACTGGACGCCCAACACCACCGACGCGCAACAACGCCGCTATCGCTTCGGCCAGCAGCCGCAGATCGCGTACTGGAATCTCACGCGATTGGCCGGAGCACTGGTGGGGCCGCTGGGTGGAGAGGAGCCATTGCACGCCGGTCTGCAGCGCTACGTCGATACTTTCCACGCATCCGATCGCGCGCATATCGGTGCCAAGCTTGGTCTGGTCGAGCCGGGCGACGACGACGTCGAGTTGATGCATCGGCTGTACGCGTTGCTGCAGCATGCCGAGGTCGACATGACCTTGTTCTTTCGCGCGCTGGCCGAGGTCGACGTGGCCGCGCCCAGCCTCGCACCGCTCGAACACGCGTTCTACGATGAAGCGAAGCTCGCGGCTGATCGCGCCGAGTTCGACGCATGGCTGCAACACTATGTCGAGCGTGCGCGCCGCGATGGGCTCGAGCCGGCCGCGCGCCGCGCGCGCATGAACGCCGCCAATCCGCGCTATGTCCTGCGCAACTACCTCGCGCAACAGGCGATCGATCGCGCCGAGGCGGGCGATGCCGCGGGCATCCACGAGCTGCTTGAAGTGCTGCGTCGGCCCTACGACGATCAGCCCGGACGTGACGCTTTCGCCCAGCGGCGCCCCGACTGGGCACGCGATCGGGCCGGGTGCTCGATGCTCAGTTGAAGCTCCTGATTCGGCGGCCGTGCGCCGCTGCAGTGAGGGCCGGGCCGATCGCGCTGATCGGTGCAAAGGTGCGTGCTATCCTCGCGCGCCGCGAGGGGGAACGCCGCTTCGCTCACCCCTTCGCTTACCCCTTCGCTCACCCCTTCGCTCACCATTGCTCCCCTCGCAGATCGCCCCGAACCCGCAACACACCTGCAATTTCCCGATAGGAGAGCGTCGATGAACGCTTCGGATCAACGTTTCCACGCCCGTCGCTTTTGCCAGGCTCGTTTGAGCCGCGTGTTGCTCGGCAGCCTGAGCGCACTGGTCTTCGCTTTCTCGAGCGCTGCGATCGCGCAAGACAAGCCGCTGATCGCCGGCGTCGACGGCACCTTTGCCCCGCACGCGATGCCCAAGCTCGGCGGTGGCGTCGAAGGCTTCAACGTCGATCTGATCAACGCGATCGGCGCGAAGATGAAACGCAAAGTCGAGATCTTCGCCGGCGAGTTCTCCGGCCTGATCCCGGCGATGAATGCGGGCAAGATCGATTTCGTCGGTGCTCCCACGACCGTGACGCCGGAGCGTGCACAGAACCTGTTGTTCACCGAGGGCTACCTCAACACCTACTACGCGTTCGTCGTGCCGGCGGGCAAGCCCGACGTGAAATCGCTGGACGAGCTCAAAGGCAAGACCATTTCGCTCAACAAGGGCTCGGCCTACGACAAGTGGGCGCAGGAGAACGCGGCCAAGTACGGCTTCAAGGTGGAATCGTTCGGCACCAATGCCGATGCGGTGCAGGCGCTGATTTCCGGTCGTGCCGATATTCACATGTCGGGCAATACGGTCGCGGCCTACTCGGTGACGCGTGCCAAGGCGCAGATCAAGCTGGCCAGCCTCAAGGTCGATCAGGGCCTGGTGTGGGCGGCTGCGTTCCGCAAGGACGACGTCAAGACCCGCAACGCGGTCGATGCGGCGATCGAGTGCTTGAAGGTCGATGGCACAATCGCCAAGCTGCATGAGAAGTGGTTCGGTATCGCACCCGAACCCAAGGCCGCAGCGGTAACGGTCTACGCCGGTTACGGTGTGCCGGGCTTGCCCGGCCACGAGGCGAGCACCCACACGCCTCAGTGCAAGTGACGCGCAAAGCCGACCAAGCGCGACTGCGTTGAGCGCGCCGACCGCACCGACGGCCCCGACTGCCTCTCCCGCGGCAACGGTCCCCGGCGAGCGCACTGCACCGATTCTCGAGATCGTCGGCCTGCGCAAATCGTTCGGGCAGCTCGAAGTGCTGCGCGGCATCGATCTGGCAGTGATGCCGCGCGAGTTGGTGTTCGTGATCGGGCCGTCGGGCTCGGGCAAATCCACGCTGCTGCGCTGCTGCAACCGGCTCGAAGAGCCGAACGCCGGCTCGATCAAGGTCGACGGCGTGGACATCATGGCAAGCGGCGTTGACATCAACGCGGTGCGCCGGCGCATCGGCATGGTGTTCCAGTCGTTCAACCTGTATCCGCATCTCAGCGCGTTGGGCAACGTGTCGCTCGCGCTGCGCAAGGTGCTCGGCCAATCGCGCGAGCAGGCCGAGTCGGCAGCGCAAGCGGCGCTGGCGCGCGTCGGACTGGCCGAGAAGGCGCCGAGCTTTCCCAATGAACTTTCCGGCGGCCAGCAGCAGCGCGTGGCGATCGCGCGCGCGCTCGCGCTCGAACCGTCGGTGATGCTGTTCGACGAACCCACCAGCGCGCTCGACCCGGAACTGGTCGGCTCGGTGCTCAAGGTCATGCGCGAGATGCGCGAAGCCGGCATGACCATGGTGGTGGTGTCGCACGAGATGCGATTCGCCCGCACCGCGGCCGATCGCGTCGTGTTCATGGACGAAGGCAGGATCCTGGAGCAGGGGCCGCCGGAGCGGATCTTCAACGCACCGGAGCACCCGCGCATCCGCGAGTTCATTGCAAATATCGAAGCGCATTGAATCGAAGTGATCGAGTCGAAGCACTGAGGGGGACGCATGCACTACCGCAAAGCCATCAACATCTTCGATCTGCAGGAGATCGCCCGGCGCCGTCTGCCGCGCGGCGTGTACGGCTTCATCGCCGGCGGCGTGGAGAACGATCAGACCCTGCGCCACAATCGCGACGTGTTCGAGCGGATCCGCTTTCGGCCGCGCTCGCCGATCGACATCGCCAAGCGTTCGAGCGAGACGAGCATATTCGGCCGCACGTTCGCCGCACCGTTCGGCATTGCCCCGATGGGTATTGCCGGCATCGCCAGCTATCGCGCCGATGTGGCGCTCGCGCGTGGCGCGGCGCGCATGAAAATCCCGTTCACGCTGAGTAACGTGTCCACCGTGCCGATGGAGGATGTGGCGCAGTCGGGCGATCACGCACGCTGGCTGCAGGCGTATCTGACCGGCGATCGCGACAACGCCCGTCGGTTCGTCGAGCGCGCCGACGCGGCCGGCTACGAGATCCTCATGGTCACCACCGATGTCGCGGTGAACTCCAATCGCGAGATCAATCTGCGCACCGGTTTCTCGCTGCCGCTCAAGCTCACGCCGAAACTCGCCTTCGACGGGCTGAGCCATCCCCGCTGGCTGGTGTCGGTGCTGGGCAAGACGTTGCTCAACGGCGGCGTACCGCGCATGGAGAACACCGACCAGGGCAACCGCCCGTCGATGCTCGCGACCACGACGGAATCGCGCAACATGCGCGGCGGGCGTGAGACGGTGAGCTGGGATCTGATCCGCCATGTGCGCGACCACTGGAAGAAGCCGCTGCTGGTGAAAGGCATCCTGCATCCGGCCGATGCGCAGCTCGCCTTGCGGTTCGGTCTGGATGGCGTGGTCGTCTCCAATCATGGCGGGCGCCAGCTCGACGGCTCGATCTCGCCGCTCGAGGCGCTGCCCGAGATTCGCGCGGCAGTGGGCGACAAGCTGAAGCTCATCTGCGATAGCGGCTTTCGCCGCGGCACCGACATCGTCAAAGCGCTTGCGCTCGGTGCCGATTTCGCGATGTGCGGGCGCGCCATGCTGTTCGGCGCGGCTGCCGGTGGCGAAGACGGTGTGGCGCATGCGATCCGGCTGCTACAGAACGAGATCGACAAGGATCTCGCGCTGCTGGGCGTGAATCGCATCAGCGAGTTGAGTCCCGATTATCTCGACTTGCGTGATTTCGGCTGGTCGCCAGCGAGCGCGGGGGATGCTGCGGGGCAGTCCTTAAGGCTGCGCGCCTGAGGTCTTCCGCCTCTTCAACTCCTCATCCCTCACTCTTCTCGGGCTTCACCCGTCGTCGCCACGCATGCTCGATCGTCTGATCGACACGTTCTTCAACTTCCAGGTCATGGGCCAGTACCTGCCCAAGATCGTGGAGGGATTCTTCCTCACCGTGCAGCTCGCGATTGCGGTGGTGATCACCGGCATCGTCGCGGGGCTGCTGCTGGCGCTGGTGCGCTCGTTTCGTCTGCGGCTCGTCAACTTCTTCATCATCGCGTTCGTCGACGTGATGCGCGCGTTGCCGCCGCTGGTGCTGATCATCCTGCTGTATTTCGCGCTGCCATCGGTGGGCATCAAATTCTCCGGCTTCGTTGCCACCTGGCTCGCGCTCGCGGCGGTGCTCGCGGCGTTCGCCGAGGAGATCTTCTGGGCCGGCATCCTCGCCGTGCCCAAAGGTCAATGGGAAGCAGCGCGTTCCACCGGCCTTTCCTACGTTCAGACGCTCACCAACGTGGTGATGCCGCAGGCGGTGCGACTGACCATTCCGCCGCTCACTAATCGCACGATCGCCATCACCAAGGGCACGGCGTTGGGCGCGGTGGTGGCGGTGGGCGAGATCCTGTACCAGGCGCAATCGGCGTACTCGTTTTCATACAACCCATCCCCGCTCACGCTGGGTGCGATCGCCTATTTGATCCTGTTCATTCCCGTCGTCTATCTCGGCCGCTGGGTCGAGACGCGATTCGCGTGGAAGCGTTGAGGCGCGCATCGCAATGGAACTGCTGCTCACCAACTTCTTCAACCTCGACATCCTGCGCCAGGCCTGGCCGTATCTGCTGTCGGGATTCGGCATGACCCTGTTGCTGTGTCTGGTGGTGATCCCGCTGGGTGTGATCGGCGGATTGACGGTGGCGCTGCTGGCGCGGGCGCGAAACCCGATCGTGCGCTGGCTGACGGTGATCTACGTCGATTTCTTCCGCGCGTTCCCGCCGCTGGTGCTGCTGATGTTCATCGCGTTCGGCCTGCCGTTCCTGAAGATCGATCTGGGCGCGTTCGGCGCGGTGGCGCTCGCATTCCTGCTCAATACCTCGAGCTACTACGGCGAGATCTTTCGCGCCGGCATCGAGAGCGTGCCGCGCGGCCAGTTCGAGGCGGCCCGTTCGACCGGCTTGTCGGCGACGCAGACGATGACCTACGTGGTGATTCCGCAGGCCACGCGCAACGTCATTCCCGATCTGATCAGCAACACGCTCGAGGTCGTCAAGCTCACCTCGATCGCCAGCGTCGTGGCGTTGCCCGAGCTGTTGTACGCGGCACGTCAGGCGCAGTCGCTCACCTACAACGCCACGCCGATCATCGCCGCCGGATTGATTTATCTCGTGTGCCTGTGGCCGCTGGTGCGTCTGCTCTCGCGCTTCGAGCACAAGCAGATCGCGATGCATTGAGCGGCGTCGGCGCTCAGCGCTGCGATTGCGCCAGGCCCAGGTAGCTTTCGACCACGCGCGGATTGCCCGCGAGCTCCGCCGCCTTGCCTTCGAGCACGATCTCGCCGGTCTCCAGCACGTAGCCGTAGTCGGCCACCTGCAATGCGGCGCGCGCATTCTGCTCGACCAGCAGGATCGACACGCCGGTCCGGCGCAGCTCGGCGATGATCTGGAAGATCTCGCGCACGATCCGCGGCGCCAGGCCAAGGCTTGGTTCATCGAGCATCAGTACGCGCGGCTTCGCCATCAGCGCGCGGCCGAGCGCAAGCATCTGGCGCTCGCCGCCCGACAACGTGCCGGCCAGCTGGGCACGACGTTCCTGCAGCCGCGGAAAGCGCGTGTACACCGCCTGCAGGTCGGCATCGAGCTTGCGCTCGCCGCGTCGGTAGCGCGAGAACGCGCCGAGTCGCAGGTTGTCTTCGACCGACAGTTCGCCGAACAGCTCGCGCCGCTCGGGCACCAGGCACAAGCCTTGCGCAACGCGCGCCTCCACGCTTTGATCGCGCACGTCGACACCCGCGTGCAGTTGCGCGCCGCTCGCCGGAATCAGCCCCATCAGCGCCGCGAGCAGCGTGGTCTTGCCCGCGCCGTTGGGGCCGATCACCGTCACGATCGAGCCTTCGTCGACACGGATGTTGGCGCCGTGCAGTGCTTCGACCTTGCCGTAGCGCACGCGCAGCTCGCGCGCTTCGAGCACCACGCTCATTCGATGCCCCCGAGGTATGCCTCGCGCACTGCTTCGTTGTTCTGGATCTCGTGCGGCAGGCCTTCGGCAAGCTTCTCGCCGAAATCCATCACCACCAGCCGGTCGACCAGGCCCATGACGAAGTCCATGTCGTGCTCGACCAGCAGAATGCTCATGCCCTCGGCGCGCAGCTTGCGAAGCAACTCGGCCAGCGCCTGCTTCTCGCCGTAACGCAGGCCTGCCGCGGGTTCGTCGAGCAGCAGTAAAGTGGGATCGGCACACAGCGCGCGGGCGATCTCGACGAGTCGCTGCTGACCGAGCGGCAGGCTGCCGGCGGCTTCGTGCAGATGCGCGCCCAGACCGACTCGTTGCAACTGATGGCGCGCTTCGGCGAGCAGTTGCGCCTCTTCGGCGCGATCGCGCCGGAGCATCGCCGCGACCGTACCTTGCCTGCCACGCAGATGCGCACCGATCGCGGTGTTCTCCAGCACCGACATCGCCGAGACCAGATTGACGTGCTGGAACGTGCGGCAGATGCCGCGCCGGGCGATCTCGCTTTGCGACAGGCGATCGATGCGCTCGCCGCGGAACCGGGTCTCGCCGCCATCGGGCAAAAGTACGCTGGTGATCAGGTTGAACGCGGTGCTCTTGCCGGCGCCGTTCGGGCCGATGAGTCCGAGGATCTCGCCGCTTTTCATCTCGAACGAGAGATTCGACACGGCCGCCAGACCGCCGAAGTTCTTCTGCAGCGCCCGTACCTCGAGCAGCGGCGACCCGCTCTGTGGCTGCGCGCGTCTGGGCAAATCCGAATTCGCCGATGCCGTCGAAGCCAACGCCTCCGATGCGCGCGCGCCCTGCGGCCACCAGCGCAGCATCGCCGGTACCAGTCCGTCGCGCGTGCGATGCAACAGCAGCATCATCAGCAGCCCGAACACGACGATCTCGAAGTTGCCTTGCGCCTGAAACAGCTTGGGCAGGATGTCCTTCAACCACTCCTTGAGCACGGTCAGCACGGATGCGCCGATGACCGCACCCCAGACGTTGCTCGCGCCGCCGATCACCGCCATGAACAGATAGTCGATCCCGGCGTTCACGTTGAACGCGTGCGGACTCACGAACCGCAGGAAGTGCGCGTACAGCCAGCCGGAGACGCCGGCGAGCAGCGCGGCGTAGAGGAACACCAGCGTCTTGAGCGCGGTGGTATCCACGCCGAAGCTCGCGGCCATCACTGCGCGAAAGCGCAAGGTGCGGATGGCGCGGCCCATGCGCGAGTCGAGCAGATTGCGGCCGGCGAGCAGCGCCGCGATCGCGATGAGCCAGATCAGATAGTAGGTCTCGCGGCCGGTATCGAGCTTCCACGAACCGATCGACACGGCGGGCACGTTGTCCAGGCCGTTGTATTGGCCAAGGATCGCCAGATTGCCGAACAGGAAATAGAGTGCGATGCCCCAGGCGATCGTGCACAGCGGCAGGTAGTGGCCCGACAATCGCAGCGTGATCGCACCCAGCGCCCAGGCGGCGAACGCCGTGAACGCCAGGCACAGCCACAACGTGAGCCACGGCGATACGCCGTAGAGCGTGGACAGCACC
>CADECO010000223.1:0-9550 GCA_902825905.1 uncultured beta proteobacterium | reverse complement strand
CGCCACGCAGGACGGCGCGATGGTGCGGCTCACGCCCACCGGTGGCCTGGCCTGCGCCGTGAGCCTCACCGACTCGGGTCAGGGTGTGCAAACGGCGATGGCGCAGATCGCGGCCAGCGCACTGGGTGTGCCGATCCATCGCGTGCAGGTGGTGCTGGGCGACACGCTGCATACGCCGTTCGGTGGCGCCAACTGGGGCTCGCGCGGCACCGGCATCGCCGGCGAAGCGCTGTGGCAGGCGAGCCTCGCGCTCAGGGCACAGCTCGTCGCGGCAGCACGGGCACTCAAGCCCGACGCTCCTGCACGGCTCGTGTTGCGCGACGGCGCGATCATCGGCGACGAGGGTGACCAGCTAGTCGTGACGCTGGCCGAGCTTGCCAACGCGATCTATTTCCGTCCGGATTTCTTCGCGCGCGAGTTTCAGCCGGAGCCGATCGCCACGCGCCACTACGCGCAGAAGCACTTCGACGGCATCTACGCAAACGGTGCGGCAGGCTGCATGGTCGATGTCGACGCCGATACGGGTTTCGTGCACGTGCGCAAGGTGTGGGTCGTCGACGATTGCGGTACCGTGATCAATCCGTTGCTGGTCGATGAGCAGATACGCGGCTCGGTCGTACACGCGCTCGGTCAGGTGTTGCTCGAGAGCTGCGAGTACGGTGCCGATGGCGCGTTGCGCAACGGCACGCTCGCGGATTATCTGGTGCCGATGGCAGCCGGAATGCCCGACATCGCGATCGATCATGTCTGCACAGCGACCCGTACCTCGATGTTAGGGGCGAAGGGCGCCGGCGAAGCGGGCGTGACGGGTACGCTTGCCGCCGCATTCAATGCCGTAAACGACGCGCTCGCGCCGCTCGATGCGCAAGTGCTGGAATTGCCGATCACGCCGGAGCGGGTGCTGCAGGCTCTGCGCGTGACGGCTTCGACATAACAAAGCGAGGAGAACTCCATGCTGATCCATCGTCTGACCGCCGCGGTGATGACTTGCGCGGTGCTTTCGTGCGTCACGGCCACCACGGCCCGGGCGCAGGCGTACCCGTCCAAGCCGGTACGCGTGATCGTGCCGTATCCACCCGGCGGCGGCCTCGATTTCGCCGCGCGGCTGGTGACCGGCAAGATGGCCGAGAGCACGGGCCAGCAGTTCCTGATCGACAACCGCCCGGGCGCATCGGGCATTGTCGGTGCCGAAGCGCTGATCAAGTCGGCCCCTGATGGCTACACCATCTTCGTCGGCGATCTCGCCTCGCTGTCGCTCAATCCGATTCTCTATGCGAAGTTGCCGTACGACCCGTTCAAGGACTTCGCGCCGATCGGTCGGCTGCTCCGCGCCGCACTGATGCTGGTGGTGCCAGCGGATTCATCGATCGCGAGCGTGAAGGATCTCGTCGATCGCGCCAAAGCCAATCCGGGCAAGCTGAACTACGGCATTCCCGGCGTCGGCGCACCGCATCACCTCACGATGGAGCTATTCCTGCTCACCACCGGCGCGAAGATGACCCACGTGCCGTTCAAAGGCGCCGCCGCCGCGGTACAGGAACTCGTGAGCGGCCGGCTCGATGCGATGTTCTCGGATCTGGGCAGCGGCGGACCGCAAGTGCGAGGCGGCAAGATGAAAGGGCTCGCGGTCGCGCACGCCACGCGCATGCCGCAATTTCCAAACGTGCCGACTGTCGCCGAATCGGGCTACGCAGGCTTCGACGCGTTTGCCTGGTCGGGCGTGGTCGCACCGGCCGGCACGCCGCGCGAGATCGTGCAGCGGCTCAACGCCGAGATGACCAAGGCGTGGAGCGATCCTTCCGTACAACAGAAACTCGGCGATGTCGGCTTCGAAGCGATGCCGGGACCGCCCGAAGCGTTGCCGCCCTTCATGCGCGACGAGCAGACGAAGTGGCGCAAGGTGATCGAGGCAGCGAAGATCAAAGTGGAGTAGCGCGCGTCGCGTGCACGACACTGCCGTGAACAAGTGCGCCCCGGGTGTTGCGCGGGCCATTCATCCGCGACCGGCGGGCGATCGAGTGGAATAGTGCCCTAACGCCCGCTGACATCTTTCACATACCTTTCCCGCCCACAACACTCAAAGCTGTTCGGGAGGGAGAGACATGCGTGGGGGATGGGTCGCGCGCACGACGCGCGCCTTGACGCGGCCGGCTGCGCGCGCACGGAGCGCGTCGATCACACTGGTTGTCGCGTTGAGCATGAGCGTTGCCGGCTGTATCGGCGGCGGTGACAGCGAGCAAGTCGACTACGGCACATCGCCGTCTTCCGCCGAGGCATCGCGCTTCCTGGCGCAGGCGAGTTTCGGCGCCAACTCCAGCGAGATCACCAAGCTCCAGTCGAGCTATTACCCGTACTGGTTCGAGGAACAATTCGCCGCGCCGCAGACCCTGCACAAGGATCAGATGGATGCGGTGAGCGCGACGCTGCCTGCCGGGCAGTCGCTCAACGACAATCACGTCGTCAACTCGTTCTGGAAGCAGGCGATCTCCGGCCAGGACCAGCTGCGCCAACGCGTCGCGTTCGCCCTGTCGCAGATCTTCGTGGTGTCGCTGCAGGACTCCACCGTTTCCAACTATCGCCGCGGCGTGGCCTCGTATCTGGACATGCTCGGCCAGCACGCGTTCGGAAATTTTCGTGAGCTGCTCGAAGGCGTGACGCGCCATCCGATGATGGGGCTGTACCTGTCGCATCTGCGTAATCAGAAGGAATCGGGCAACCGCGTGCCCGACCAGAACTACGCGCGCGAAGTGATGCAGCTCTTCACCATCGGTCTGTACGAGTTGAATCCTGACGGCACGCAGAAGCTCGTCAACGGCCAGCCCGACGAGACCTACACCAACGACGACATCGTCGGCCTGTCGCGCGTATTCACCGGCTTCAGCTGGGCAGGCCCCGACAAGACCGACGCGCGGTTCAACGGCAGCACCGTCGATCCGAGTCGCGATGTGCTGCCGATGCAGTCGTATCCGAAATTCCACTCGACGCTGGAGAAACGCTTTCTCGGCACGGTGATTCCCGCGCAAGGCACCGCCGACCCCGACGGCAGCCTGCGCATCGCCCTGGATGCGTTGTTCAATCACCCCAATGTCGGGCCGTTCTTCGGCAAGCAGTTGATTCAGCGCCTGGTGACGAGCAATCCGAGCGCGGCCTACGTCGGGCGCGTGGCGCAGGCGTTCGCGACCGGCCGTTACACCTATCGCGGCTGGACCGTCGGCTCCGGCGCGCGCGGCGACATGAAGGCAACGATCACGGCGGTATTGCTCGATGCCGAGGCTCGCGATCTGACCAAACTCAACGACCCGAACTTCGGCAAGGTGCGCGAGCCCGTGCTGCGCGCGGCCGCGTGGATGCGCGCGTTCGGTGCCCGCTCGGCTTCAGGCAACTATCTGCTCGGGGTGACCGACGATGCCGCCAGCTCGCTCGGTCAATCGGCGATGCGATCGCCCTCGGTGTTCAACTTCTACCGACCGGGCTACGTGCCGCCCAACACCAACATCGCGACCGCGAATCTGGTGGCCCCAGAGTTCCAGATCATCCATGAGTCGTCGGTAGTCGGTTACGGCAACTTCATGCGCACCGCGGTGCAAAGCGGCGTGGGCTCGGGCTCACCGCGTGACATCCAGCCCGACTACAGCGCCGAGCTGGCGCTTGCCGACAACCCCGATGCGCTGATAGAGCGGCTCAATCTGGTGCTGATGTACGGCGCGATGACGGCCGAGACCAAGACCGAGATACGCACCGCGATGAACTCGGTATCGCTCAACGTCACCAACGTCACGGCCGCGCGGCAGAACCGGGTGTATCTCGCGGTGTTGTTCGCCACCTCGGCACCCGAATTCATCGTGCAGAAATAGGAGGAATCGACGATGACGAACCAAGTATCGCGCCGCCGCTTCCTGAAGACGGCCTCCGCAATGTCGATGTTGGGCGCAGGTGCGCCGTTCGCGCTCAACCTCGCGACGATCGGCGCCGCATCGGCGCAGGTGCCCGACTATCGCGCGATCGTGTGCCTGTTCATGTTCGGTGGCAACGATCACACCAACACCGTCATTCCGTACGATCTGGCCGAGCACACCGACTACTTCAACGCGCGGACGTCGATCGCGCTCGACCGCAATGCGCTCACCGCGACCGCGGTCGGTCCGGTGGCGGCGCAAGGCGGACGTTCGTTTGCGTTCCATCCGGCGCTCACCGCGTTCAAGCAGCAGTACGACGCGGGCAAGCTTGCGGTAGTCGCCAACGTCGGGCCGCTGGTGGTGCCCACCACCAAAGCGCAGTATCAGGCGCGCAGCGTGCAGCTGCCGCCGAAGCTGTTCTCGCACAACGATCAGCAGTCGGTGTGGCAGGCCAATTCGCCCACCGGTGAAGGCGCACGTCTGGGCTGGGGCGGTCGGATGGGCGATCTGCTCGCCGCGCAGAACACCGATACGATCTTCACCTGCATCTCGGCCTCGGGCAACGCGTTGCTGCTCTCGGGGCAGAACGTGATCCAGTATCAGGTGAGCAGCTCGGGGGCGGTGAACTTCAGCGCGCTGAGCGGATCACTCTTCGGTTCGGCCAGTGCGGGCACGGCGTATCGCCGCATCCTCACGCGCACGACCGCATCGCATCTGTTCGAGAACGAAGTCAGCAAGGTGACCACGCGCTCGATCGATGCCAATGAGAAGTTGCGGGTGGCGCTGGCCGGCGCGCCGGCGCTCACCACACCGATTCCTGTCAACAACAGTCTCGCCTCGCAGCTCAACGTGGTCGCGAAGATGATCGCTGTGCGCAACACGCTCGGTGCCAAGCGGCAGGTGTTCTTCGTGAGTTTCGGCGGCTTCGACAATCACGACTTCCTGATCGATCAGCACAATCAGCGCATGCAGACGATGAACGCTGCGGTGAACGCGTTCACCAGCTGGATGCAGGAACTGACCATCCAGAACAACGTGACGCTGTTTACCGCGTCGGACTTCGGCCGCACGCTCACCAGCAACGGCGATGGCTCCGATCACGGTTGGGGCGCGCATCACTTCGTGCTGGGCGGCGCGGTGTCGGGCGGTAATGTCTACGGCACGTTTCCGGTGGTGCGCTTCGGCACCAACGACGATGTCGGACAGGGCAACCTGCTGCCGACGACTTCGGTCGATCAGTACGCCGGCACCCTCGGTCGTTGGCTGGGATTGACCAACACCAACGTCACCACCGTGCTGCCGAACTTCGCCAACTTCGGCGGTTCGCCGTATCTGGGATTCCTGCCGTAGTCGATCGCCTGATTGCCGAGGGGGAGCCGTCAGCCGTCCTTCCCGGCCCGCGCCTGCCGGTGTCCGGCGACCTGCTTGTACTTCGCGACGATCGCGGCCAGCTCCGCTTGCGGGATAACGTCGTCGATGTTGTGAAAGCCGTTCGGGGCACGTTCTTCGACGATGTCGAGAATCACATCGAGGCCTTGCTTGCGGTTCATCTGCACGATCGCCGCCGCCATCGGCAAGCGTTTGCTTTCGTAGTCACGTAGCGCCGCTTCCGCATCGGGAATCGTCGCCAGCGACTCCTCGATCGCCACCGCATCGAGAATCGCCTGGCTCGCGCCGTTGGAGCCGATCGGGTACATCGGGTGCGCCGCATCGCCCAGCAGCGTGACGCGCCCGAAACTCCAGCGCTCGAGCGGATCGCGATCGACCATCGGGAATTCGTAGACCGCCTGCGCGCCGCGAATCACCGCCGGCACATCGAGGCAGGGAAACTTCCAACCTTCGTAGCGCGGCAGGAAGTCGGCGAGGTTGCCCAGGCGATTCCAGTCTTCACGTCGCGGCAGCTCGGTTTGCTCCATGCGCAGATCGCAGATCCAGTTAAGCAGCGCGCGCCCACGATCGGCATGCGGCCGGGAGATCGGATAGCACACGAACTTCTGCCGGTTCCAGCCCGACCAGATCTGCGAACGCCCCGACAGGAACGGCGCGCCCTCGGTGACGCCACGCCACATCTGCACGCCGTTCCACTTCGGCGGCCCCTCGTTCGGATAGAACTGCGCGCGCACCACCGAGTGGATGCCATCGGCGGCGATCATGACGTCGGCATCGAACTCGCCGCACGGCGCGTTGCTGTCGCGATCGACGAAGCGGGCGCGTACCTGCTCGCCGCGCGATTCGAACGCAGCGAGTTTGTGCCCGGTGCGGATACGCTCGCTGCCCAGTCGGGCGCTCACCGCATCGAGCAGGATCAGCTGCAGCTCGCCGCGATGGATCGAATACTGCGGATGCTCGTAGCCGGCCGCCAGCCCGCGCGGATCGACCAGGATCTCCTGGCCGTGCCGGTTCATGAACACCAATTCCTTGGCGTCGATCGCAGTTGCCGCGAGCCGCTCACGCAAGCCCAGCGCAGACAGCACGCCCACCGCGTGCGGCAGCAGATTGATGCCAACGCCGAGCGCACGAATCTGCGGCACCTGCTCGAACACGGTGACGTCGAATCCCTTACGATGCAGCGCAAGCGCGGTGGTCAGTCCACCGATGCCCGCCCCGATGATGGCGATTTTCATTGCTCTCGCGCCGTGTCTGCCTGGTTCGTTAGTGCCGCTTCAACCCGATTGTAGCCAGCCGGGCGATTCGATCCGTGCCGGCTTGACGCGACGGGCCGCGGGCGTCATCGTCGCGGGTACCTTGCATCCCCACCTAAACCATAAGAGCGACCGCCATGCCCAAAGCCAAACGCTCCAACATCATCTCCGACAAACTCTATGCGCGCGTCGTCAACGGCTCGGTGATGTTTCCGCATGCGGTGTCCGTCGAAGGCAAACGCCTGATCGTCGTCTCCGGCCAGCTCGCCTGGGACAAGAACGGCGCGGTGGTCGGCAAGAGCGACATGCGCACGCAGTTCCGCCAGGTGTGCGAAAACATCAAGGAGGCGCTTGCCGCATCCGGTGCAACCTGGTCCGACGTGATCAAGACCAACACGTACGTGACCAACATGGACGAGTTCTTCAAGTGCACCGATATCCGCCAGGAGTATTTCGGTCCGGGCAATCCCACCAGCACCACGATCGAAGTCACGCGCCTCGCGCATCCGGACATGTGGATCGAGATCGAGGCGATGGCGGTGATCGGTTGACGCGAGCGCCGCATTTTGCAGCTGTGGCGCTGACATCCGCCCAGACGGATCGCGCGTTGTAGCCGGGGCCGATCCAGCACAAGGACCCTCCGCTCGTGGAAACCGGAATCCCGGTCAACGATCCCAAGCCCGCCCCCGCGCAGCCTGAACCCACGCCTCAACAAGGCGTACCCGACAACGTCGGACCCGGACCCCAGACGGTCGAGTCGGCGTTCGGCTGGGCCAAGTCGCTATGGGTCGGTCTGGTGCCGTTCCTGCGGCCGCATCGGCGCGCCTTCACCACGATCTTCGTGCTGATGGCAGTGGAACTCGGCCTGCAGATGGGGCAGCGCAAGGCGCTCAGCTACCTGATCGACGAGGCGATCCTCAAGTCCAACTTCGATGTGCTGATGCTGATCCTCGTCGGGCTGTTCATCGCGGCGGTGGTCGGTGGCATTGCAGCGCTGATCCACGAATGGATGATCTCGGGCCTGTGTGCCGTGATTCCGGGGGCGATTCGCGCGCGGCTGTTCGGGCACATCCAGTTGCTGCCGCTGCAACGGCTGCGCACTTCCACGCACGGCGATCTGGTCGCTCGCATCAACAGCGATGCAGGCAGCGTCGAGCCGGCTCTTTGGGCGATCGGCTACATCGCCTCGGCAGTGTTCGGCATCGTGTTCTCGCTGGCGATGCTGATCTGGACCGACTGGCGCCTGACGATCGTCGGCGTCCTGCTGCTGCCGCTGATGCTGATCGGCCCGCGCATTCTGTCGCCGCGCGCCGCCAAGGAAAGCTACGCCACCAAGACCTACAGCGGCGATCTGGCCACGCATCTCAACGAGAACCTCGCCAACCAGGTGATCCTGCGCGTGTTCGGACTGGCGCGGCATGCGCGCGGCCGCTTCGACGATCGCAACGATCGCATCATCGCCGCCACGCGCCGCTACAACATCTACAGCTACTACAGCCACCGAATTCCATATCTCGTCATCGAGTTCCTGGAACTGCTGATCCTCGGTCTGGGTGCCTGGGCAGTGTTGCGAGGCGTGCTCACGCCAGGCGAGCTGGTGGCGTTCTATCTGCTCTATTCGGGGCTGTGCCAGTACACCTGGAATCTGACCGCGAACCTGCCCAGCCTGATCAGCGCATCGGCCGGCATGCGTCGCGTGCAGGAGGTGCTGCAGCATCCGATCGCCGATGCCAAGGGCGAACGCCACGAGCACTATCACGGCTTGGGTGCGGGCATCCATTTCCAGGACGTGTCGCTACGCTACGAAGGCGCCGACCGCATCAGCCTGGGTCATGCGACGTTCGACGTGCCCAAAGGCGAAGTGGTGGCGTTCGTCGGTGCCAGCGGCTCGGGCAAGAGCACCGCGCTGCAGCTGCTGCTGGGATTGCATGCACCCAGCTCAGGGCGGGTCACGATCGGCGACAACGACCTGCGGCACGTCCCGCTGAACGAGTACTGGTCGCGCCTAAGCGCGGTGTTCCAGGACAGCCTGCTGTTTCACACGAGCATTGCCGACAACATCCGCTCGGGCAAGCTCGAAGCCACCGCCGAAGAAGTCGAGCGAGCCGCACGCGCCGCCGACATCCACGATTGGGTGAAATCCCTGCCTGAGGGCTACGACACGCTGGTCTCAGGCGACACCTGCTCCGGTGGGCAGCGACAGCGCCTCGCGCTGGCGCGTGCGCTCGTGCGCGAGCCCGAGCTGCTGGTACTCGACGAACCGACCAGCGCGCTCGACGCAGCGACTGGTGCCGCGGTGATGAGTACGTTGCGCCAGGTCTCGACCGGGCGAACTGTGGTGCTGGTCACCCACCACCTGCGCGACGCGTCGCAGGCTTCGCGCATCGTCGTGTTCGAGCAGGGCAAAGTGGTGGAGATCGGCACCCACGAGGAGCTGCTCGCGCAGGAAGGGGTCTACGCCCGGCTGTGGACCAAGCAGCGCGACCTGCCCGACGACGCGCCGAGCGAATAGGCACGCACGCAACAACGCACGCGCGCAACAAGGCACGCTCGCAACACACGCCAAGGCGACAGGCCGGCAAGGCCGAAGTCCCTACAATCACAACTCGATGTTCGTCACGCACACCTGCTGCGTCGCCTCCACTCTCATCCCCCATGCAACTGCTCACTCCCTACACGCTCGCCGGCAAGCGCCTGAAGAATCGCATCGTCTTCCCGGCGGTGTTGTCGAACTACAGCGAACAGAACCGTGTCACGCAACGGCTGATCGACTATCTGGAAGCACGCGCTGCCGGTGGCGCGGCGATGATCATCACCGAAGGCCTGTCGGTGCACGCCTCCAGCGTTCCGCAACCGCATGTGGTGACGATCTTCGATCCAGCCAATTTCGATGGTCTGCAGCGCATGGCACGTGCGGTCGAACAGCACGAATGCCGCCTGCTCGGCCAGCTCTGGCACGTCGGGCGCCAGCAGTTGTGGAGTCCGGTGGATGCGCCGGTCGGCGTCTCGGCG
>CADECO010000222.1:1858-9582 GCA_902825905.1 uncultured beta proteobacterium | reverse complement strand
TCCCAGGTATGCCCCTCCGGATCGACGATGAACAACTGCGCGCTGCCCGCGCCGAGCAGGTTCTTCGCCTCGCCGTAGCGGATATCGAGAGCGTGCATGCGTGCGCGGAATGCTTCGACGTCGTCGACCAGCCAGGCGGTGTGTCGTCCGGTCGGCGAGTGTTTCGCACCGGGGCCGGGCTTGTAGTCACGCTCGGTGGCGATCAGATGAAACTGCACCGTGTTGCCTTCGTCACCGAGCCAGGCACCCGGACCGAGATCGTCGAGCGCTTTCGGGCGCGGCAGCAGCTTCAGGCCAAGCACCTTGGTATAGAACTCGACGCAGGCGGCGAGATTCTTGGTGTCGACCGGGATGCCTTCGTGCATCGAGCCGAGAAACTGAAATGCGGGAAGCGGATTGTTGCTGGCGGACATGATGAGTTTTCTCCGTGACGTGCGCCGCCCGGTGGTCTGGCAGGTGAGGGCGACGCCGAATCGATGGTGCGCACGGTACTCAGCCGCCGCGCGCAGGTCAATGCGCGGTGAAACTGCGTGGCTGGCAAGCCTCAGCCGGCGGGTTGCAGCAGATCGTGCCGCACTTCGCGTAGCAGATGGGGCGCGCCGTACTGACGGATGATCTGCTCGGGGTCGCGCTCGATCCGCTCGCCGTGCGCGTTGAATTCACCAGGACCTTCCAGAAACGCGCCGAGATAGCGTGAGTGCGCGACCAGCTTGGCACCGAACGACTGCTGCTTGCTGTCGTAGTGCGCCAGCGCCGTCGACACGTCGTTGCCCGCGGCAGCCAGTTCGTCGGCCAGGCACTGCGCATCGATCGCAGCTTTGGTGAAGCCGGCCGCGACATGCGGCCGCGCGATGAACGCGGCGTCGCCAAGCAACGCGACGCGCCCGAACGTCAGGCGCGGGCTGACCATGTCGGTGATCGCCTGCAGCAACGGTTGCGGTGCCAGCGTGACGATCTCGGCGAGCGGCGCCGCGAACTGGTGCGGCGCGATCTCTTTGATCGCACGGGTGAACTCGGGGCGGATCAACGGCGGGGGAATCGCTATGCCGTGGTGCTGCCCGCTCGCGTCGGTGAACATGTCACGCAAGGTGGTGTGCTCGTCGGCGATGCGATACCAGATGAAATAGCAGCGTCGATGGCCGCGGCGCGTGTCGTCGTCGAGCCCGGGGCTGGGCATGGTAAGCATCAGCTCGCCCGGTGGAAACGAGACCACGATACGCCCGAAGATCATCGCCTGCGCGGCCGGCGACATCTGCCGCTCTTCCACGATGCCGCGCCAGGCGACGTAGCCGGCGTAGCGCGGCTGCACTTCAGGCAGAAACTGCCGGCGCACCGTCGAGGTCACGCCGTCGGCGCCGACCAGCAGATCACCGCTGGCGCGTGAGCCGTCAGTGAAGACTGCGGTCACCTCGGCGTCACTTTGCTCGACGCGCTCCAGGGTCATGCCCGCGCGATAGATCGAGTCGGGAATCAGCTCGCGCAGCGGTTGATAGATGCGAGTCCAGGCGCTGGCGTACGAGGGACGCTGATGGGCGAAGCGGGTCTGGCCGGTGGCATCGACCCAATCGTAGGCGTGGATCAACACGCCGGTCGAGGGGTCGATGCGTGCGCCGATGCGACGCAGGATCTCGAGCAGATTCTCCGAGATTCCCAATCCGGCGCCGCGACCGGCGAGGCTGCCGCTGGAGCGCTCGAACACCGTGACGCGCCAGCCGATACTGCGCAGGAGCGCCGCGGTGATCAGCCCGCCGACCGAACCGCCGATGATCAGGGCGTGCGGGGTACTCAATCAGTTACTCGCCGGCACCTTGCCTTCGACACCTTCGATGTACCACTTGATGTCGTGCAAGAACTTGTCGTCGGCGGTCTGATCCTTGGCGAGCACTTCCTTGCCCGACTGATCCTTGATCGGACCTTTCCAGATCGCGAACGTGCCAGCCTTCAGGCCGTCCTTCACTTCGTTCACGCGTTTGCGCGCTTCTTCCGGAATCTTGTCGGACACCGACACCAGATCGATCGAGCCTTCCTTCACGCCCCACCATACCGTGCCGGTCTGCCAGGTGTTCTCCAGCGCGTCCTTGGTGGCCTTGGTGTAGTACGGCCCCCAGTTGATGACCGCCGAAGCAAGATGCGAGTTGGGGCCGAACTTGCTCATGTCGCTGTCCCAGCCGAACGCGAACTTGCCGGCTTTCTCCGCGGTCTGCAGCACCGCCGAGGAGTCGGTGTTCTGGAACAGCACATCCGCGCCCTGGTCGAGCAGCGACTGCGCGCCTTCCGATTCCTTGGGCGGATCGAACCACTTGTTCACCCACACCACCTTGGTCTTCACCTTCGGATTCACCGACTGCGCGCCGAGGGTGAACGAGTTGATGTTGCGGATGACTTCCGGAATCGGAATCGACGCCACCACGCCGAGCGTGTTCGATTTCGTCATCGCACCGGCGATGATGCCGGCCATGTACGCGCCCTCGTAGGTGCGCGCATCGTAGGTGCGCATGTTGTCGGCGGTCTTGTAGCCGGTGGCGTGCTCGAATTTCACGTCTTTGGCCGAGCCGGCAACCTTCAGCATCGGCTCCATGTAGCCGAAGGTCGTACCGAAGATGACCTTGTTGCCTTGTGCCACCAGATCGCGGATCACGCGCTCGGCATCGGCACCTTCGGGCACGCTCTCGACGAAGGTGGTTTTCACCTTGTCGCCGAATGCCGCTTCGATCGCCTTGCGGCCGTTGTCATGCGCGAAGGTCCAGCCGGCATCGCCGACCGGGCCCACGTAGGCGAAGCCGATCTTGAGCGGTTCGGCCGCGGGCTTGGGCGCTTCGGCCTTCGCCGCTTCGCTCTTGCCGGCTTCTGCTGCGGGCTTCGCCGGTTCCTGCTTGCCGCAGGCTGACAGCAAGGCCAGCGACGCACTCGCGACCAAGGCCGCGCTGAACCACCACGAGCGCTTGTTCGGGTCGATCATGGATGCTCCTTTTTTGTTGCTGGTGGGAGAGAGAAACGAAACAATGAATTAATGCGACGGATGGAACGGTCTGCCCAGCGAGGCGGGCATATTCGCGCGGATCCAATGCGGGCGACGCGAGATCAGCGCCAGCACCACGATCGTAGCAATGTACGGGAGCATCGTCAGTAGTTGACTGGCGACCTGCACGCCGATCGCCTGCAGATGGAACTGCAGCATCGTCACGCCGCCGAACAGATAGGCGCCGACCAGCACGCGCGCCGGCCGCCACGTTGCGAACGTGGTGAGGGCGAGTGCGATCCAACCCTTGCCCGCGGTCATGCCTTCGACCCATAGCGGCGTGTAGATCACCGAGACGTAGGCGCCCGCCAGGCCGCACAGCGCGCCGCCGACGATCACCGCAGCGAAACGAATCCAGCGCACCGGCAGTCCCAGCGCGTGCGCCGACTCGGGTGATTCGCCCACCGAGCGCAACACCAGCCCGGGGCGCGAGCGATACAGGAACCACGCGATCGCGATGGTGAGCGCGATGCACAGGTAGACCATCGGGTGATGCTTGAACAGCGCCGGACCGATGAAGGGAATGTCGGCAAGCCCCGGAATGGAATGCAGCCCGCGCGCCGGCAGTTTCTCGCGCACGTAGCCGATGCCCGCGAACGCCGACAGCCCCGCGCCGAAGATCGACAGTGCCAGGCCGGTGGCGTACTGGTTGGTGTCGAGCCAGATGACCAGGAAGCCGAACACGGCGGCCAGCAGCGCGGCGGCCATTGCACCGGCAAGGAACGCCAGCCAGTCATTGCCCGTGTGCACCGCAGTGGCGAAGCCGGCAATCGCCGCGATCAGCATCATGCCTTCGGCGCCAAGATTCACCACGCCGGCCTTCTCGTTGATGAGCAAGCCGAGCGCGGCGATCGCGAGCACCGTGCCCGCGTTCATCGATGCGGCCAGCAGCAGCGCTACGCTGTCCATGCGCGTTGCCTCGCAAATACCAGTCGGTAGCGGATGAACGTGTCGCAGGCGAGCAGCGTGAACAGCAGCAGGCCCTGGAACACCGCGGTGAGCGACTTGGGCAGACCGAGGCGCGATTGCGACAGTTCGCCGCCGATCACGAACATCGACAGCAGCAGCCCGCCGAACAGCACGCCCACCGGATGCAGCCGCCCCACGAACGCGACGATGATCGCGGTGAAGCCGTATCCGGGTGATACGTACGGTGTGAGTTGGCCCAGCGGTCCAGCCGCTTCGAGCGCGCCTGCGAGACCGGCCATGCCGCCGGAGAGCAGCAACGCGGTCCACAGCGCGCGACGCTCCGAGAATCCGGCGTAGCTCGCGGCGCGCGGCGCCAGGCCCCCTACGAGAATGCGAAAACCACCGAGGGTGCGGAACATGTAGGCCCACACCGCCGCGACCGCGACGAGCGCGAGCAGGAAACCGATGTGCAGCCGCGAACCGGGGACGAGAATCGGCACCTGCGTGCCCGGCACGAACATCTGCGTCTGCGGAAAGTTGAAGCCCTTCGGATCGCGCCACGGCCCGTACACCAGATACGCGAGCAGCATCTCGGCGACGTACACCAGCATCAAGCTCACCAGGATCTCGTTGGCGTGGAAGCGGTCGCGCATCAACGCGGTGAGCGAGGCCCACGCCATGCCGCCCAGTACCCCGGCGATCAGTACGGCAACCAGTATCCACTTCCCGGTCTGTGGGCCCGCCAACAGCGCCATGCCGCCGCCGGCAATCGCGCCGAGCAGCAACTGGCCCTCGGCGCCGATGTTCCACACGTTGGCGCGAAAACACACTGCCAGCCCGAGCGCGATGAGGATCAGCGGTGTGGCCTTCACGCCCAACTCGGTCAACGCGTAGACACTCTTGACCGGCTCGTAGAAGAACACCGACAGGCCGCGCAGCGGATCCTTGCCCAACGCGACGAACAGCAGCGTGCCCAGCGCCACCGTGATCGCCAGCGCGATCAACGGCGAGGCGAACATCATCACCTTCGACGGCGTGGCGCGGGGTTCAAGCCGCATTGCTGCTCGCTTCTGCGGATGATTGCCACAACCCGCTCATCCATTCGCCGATGCGCTCGGCCGTTGCGCCGGCTGTTTCGACGCTGGGCGAGAGGCGGCCGGCCGCGATCACGTACAGCCGGTCGGTGAGGGTGAACAGTTCTTCGAGATCCTCCGAGACCACCAGCACCGCGCAGCCGCTCGCACGCAACGCGAGCAGGGCGGTGTGGATCTGCGCGGCGGCACCCACGTCGACGCCCCAGGTCGGCTGCGCCACGATCAGCGCTTTCGGCGTCGCGTCGATTTCGCGGCCGACGATGAACTTCTGCAGATTGCCGCCTGACAGACTTCGCGCGGCGGCACCGGATCCACCCGCTTTCACGTTGAAGCGCTCGATGATGCCGGCCGCCATCGTCTGGGTGCGTTGGGTGTCGATCCAGCCGAGCCTGCGTACGATGCCCGAGGCGCGGCGCGTGAGCAGGATGTTGTCGGCAAGCGAAAGCGACGGGACTGCACCACGGCCCAGGCGCTCTTCGGGCACGAAATGCAGGCCGCGTTCCCGGCGGGCGTTGGCGCCGAGCGTGCCGACCGACTCGCCGAACAGCGCGATCGCATCGGACGGGGCCCGCCGATCTTCGCCGGCGAGCGCATCAAGCAGTTCGGCCTGGCCGTTGCCCGAGACACCGGCGATGCCGACGATCTCGCCGCGCCGCACCTCGAGGTTCACCCGATCGAGATCGACACCGAACTCGTCCTGTTTGGGCAACGTAAGGCCGCTCACCCGCACGGCCACTACGCCGCGGTCGCTGCGCGGGCGCTCGATGCGCGGCGGCTCGGCCCCGATCATCAGGCGCGACAGGCCGGCGGTGGATTGCTGGCGCGGATCGACCACACCGGTCACGCGGCCTGCGCGCAACACCGTGCAGCGCTCGCACAACGCGCGGATCTCGTCGAGCTTGTGGCTGATGTAGAGCACGCTGCAACCTCCGTGCGCGAGCTGGCGCAGCGTCTCGAACAGCTTTTCGATCGCCTGCGGTGTGAGCACCGAGGTGGGCTCATCGAGGATCAGCAGCCGCGGCTCGGTGAGCAGCGCGCGCATCACCTCGACCCGCTGGCGCTCGCCGACCGAGAGCGTGTGCACCGGGCGCTCCGGCTCCAGGTCGAGGCCGTACTCCTTCGCTTTCGTGACGACCCGTGCCGTGATATTCGCAAGCGACAGCGACCGATCCAGGCCGAGCGCGATGTTCTGCGCGACGGTGAGCGATTCGAACAGCGAGAAATGCTGGTAGACCATCGCGATGCCGAGCGCGCGCGCATCGTTGGGGCTGCGCAGCTGAACCGGTTCGCCGTTCCAGTGCATGGTGCCGGCGTCGGGGCGCACCGCGCCGTAGATGATCTTCATCAGGGTCGATTTGCCCGCACCGTTCTCGCCCAGCACGGCGTGCAACTCACCGGGCATGACGGTCAGATCGACCCCGTCGTTGGCCACCACCGACGGATACACTTTGCGGATGCCGCGCATCGCCAGACGCGCGTGCTCGCGCGCGGCCGGATCCGGCGCGGGGCTCTGCGGTGTCCTCTCCTTTGTGTCGGCCATCGGCGGGCGGGGCGTCGGTGGGAAGGGTGCCGCGGCGCGTCCGTCGACGCGATGCAGCAACGGGAAATCGCTCGATCGTGTTCTTGCGCGTTCGGGAGTGTTCCGGCGCGTTCGGGCGCAGTCTAAGCCAAGCGCTGCGTTTGCTGTATCGGTGCGGACCCGCTGCTAGACTGACCCTATTCTCTGGCGATATTCATCCAAGCAAAGGAGTTGCTTCATGCTGTGGCGATCGATGCTGCTGACTGCGTTCGGGGCGTTGGCGATACCTTGCGCACAGGCGCAGACCAAGCTGCTGTTCAATTCGTTCGCACCACCCTCGCACGTGATGAATCAGCGCGTGTTCCCGGTGTGGATCAAGCAGGTGGAGGAGGCCACGCAGGGTCGCGTGAAAATCGAAACCACGCCGAGCAGCCTTGCGCCGCCGCCGGGGCAACTCGATCTGGTGCTCAAGGGTGGTGCCGATCTCGCCTGGCAATTCAGCGGCGTGGTGGCCAATCGGCTGGCGATGAATCAAATGACGCAGATCCCTTCGCCCACCGCTTCGGCGGTGGTGATGAGTCGGGCGATGTGGCGCACGCACGAGAAGCACTTCGGTCCGGCGAGTGAGTACAAGGGATTGAAGCTGGTCGCCTTACTGGTGTTTCCGGCGAATCACTTCTTTACCTTGAAAGATGCACTGAACGGGCCGGATCAGATCAAGCAGATGAAAATCGTTACCGTCCCCGGAGCCGATGCCAAGGCGTGGGGCACGCTTACGACCGGTGTGCTCACCTCGCCTGTGGTGCGCTACTTCGAGTTCGTGTCGAAGGGAACGGTCGATGGCTACACGTCGATGCCGATCACTGATCTGCTCTCCCTCAATCTTTCGCGCCATACCAAGTACATCATCGACTTCAAGGACGCCAAGAACTCGGCGACATTCGCCTTCTTCATGAACGCGGCCAAGTGGGAGTCGATTCCGAAGGCCGATCAGGCGGCGATCGAGAAGGTGTCGGGCGAAGCGTTCGCCACGCTGATGAAGGGCATGGACGATGCCACCGACGAAGTGATCAAGAAAGTCACGGCCGATGGCGTGCAGCGCGTGAATGCACCCGATTCGGTGATCGCCGCGGTGAAGCAGGCGCATGCGGCCACCGAGAGTGACTGGCTCGCCGAGGCGCAG
>CADECO010000222.1:0-1842 GCA_902825905.1 uncultured beta proteobacterium | reverse complement strand
CATGAGCGCGATCATCGATCAGATCAGCGTGGCCGACCGCGTCGTGATGATCACCGGCGCCGGACAGGGCATCGGCCGCGTGTACGCGCATGCGTTCGCCAAGGCCGGTGCGCGTGTGGCGATCGCCGAGCTGAACGAAGCCAACGGCCGGCGCGTCGCCGAGGAGATCACCGCGGATGGCGGCCAGGCGCTGGCCGTGCGGACCGATGTCGGCGCGCCCGAGTCGGTGCGCGCCGCGGTGGCGAGCATCAAGGCTTCCTTCGGCCCGATTGAGGTGTTGATCAACAACGCCGCGATCTTCACACCGCTCGCACGCCGGCCTTTCGACGAGATTCCGGTCGCCGAATGGGAGCAGGTGATGCGCGTCAATGTGACCGGCACATGGCTGTGCGCGAGCGCGGTCGCGGCCGACATGCGTCGAGCCGGCTGGGGGCGGATCATCAATATCTCGTCTTCGACCGTGCCGATCGGTCTGCCCCTGTTCATGCATTACGTGACGTCCAAGGCCGCGGTGATCGGCATCACCCGCACCATGGCCAAGGAACTCGGGCCGCACGGCGTGACGGTGAACTGCGTGCTTCCGGGTCTGACCGAAACCGAAGTCGACAATCCCGGCCGCACCGACGCGATTCGCGCGAAGATCATCGACATGCAATGCATCAAGCGCCTGGAGACGCCGGAGGATCTGGTGGGCACGATGTTGTTCCTCGCTTCGCCTGCGAGCGGGTTCATGACCGGCCAGTCGCTGGTAGTCGATGGTGGTTCGGCGTTTCTTTGATTGCGAGCGACGTGCGGGCCGGGCAACAGAGGGAGCAAGCCATGTTTCTGCGAGACGAGTGGTATGTCGCGGCGTTGGGCGCGGAGCTGAGCGATCGCCCGCTGCAGCGCTGGATCCTGGGCGAGCCGCTGGCGATCTATCGCGGCGCGTCGGGTCGCGTGGTGGTGCTGGAGGATCGCTGCCCGCATCGCGGTGCGCCGCTGTCCTCCGGCGAGATCAGCGGTGACACGCTGGCATGCGGGTACCACGGTTTCCAGTTCGATCCATCGGGGCGCTGCGTGAACATTCCCGGGATGGCGAGCGTGCCGCCGCAGGCGTGCGTGCGAAGCTTTCCGGCGATCGAGCGCTGGGGTTGGGTGTTCGTGTGGATGGGCGAGGCCGCGCGCGCCGATGCGTCACGATTGCCCGATTTCCACTGGCTGACCGAACCGGGCTGGGTGGGGCGCAGCGAGTACCTGTCGATCAAGACCAGCTACGATCTGGTGCGTGACAACCTGCTCGACTTGAGCCACGCACGCTACGTTCACAAGAAGACGCTCGCCACCACGGCGGTGACCGACTATCCGGTCCGCACCGAAGTGGCCGAGCGCCGGGTGAGCGTGCTGCGTGAGATGCCCGGCATCGAACCTTCGCCGTTCTTCAAGCAGGTGGCCGGCTTTCGCGGCCGGGTCGACCATCGCCAGCACGTGCACTTCCTCTCGCCATGCCAGGTGCTGGTCAACACGCGGGTGAGTGCGGTGGCGGGCAGTGGAGACGATCGCAGCGCCGAGTTCTGGGTGATCAATGCGCTCACTCCGCTGAACGAACGCGAGACCCACTATTTCTGGGCGTTGATGCGCAATTTCGCCACCGACGACGCGGCGCTGACCGATACGCAGCAGGCGTTGAACCGCGCCACGTTCGACGAGGACAGAGCGATCCTCGAACAGCAGCAGGTGCTGCGCGAATGCGCGCCCGAACGCTGGCAGCCGCTCGCCACGCCCAACGATGCCGGGTGCGTGCAGGCCGAACGCCTGATGCGCAGACTGCTGGCCGCCGAGCGCGGTGCGCAGCAGGCGGCGTGA
>CADECO010000221.1:4198-9607 GCA_902825905.1 uncultured beta proteobacterium | reverse complement strand
GTCGCGGTCGAGCTCGACCCGCGCGTGGGCAGCGCAGTGCCATCGACCAAGGGCTCGCTCTGAAGCATGAAGTAAGCGTATGAAGACGATCGCTGTCATCGACTACGGCATGGGCAATCTGCGCTCGGTGTCCAAAGCGCTCGAGCACGTCGCGCCACAGGCGCAGGTGAGCGTGACCTCTTCACCAGACGTTGTGGCGCGCGCCGATCGCGTCGTATTCCCGGGTCAGGGCGCGATGCCCGATTGCATGCGCGAGCTCGACGCGTACGGTTTGCGGCGGGCGGTCATCGATGCGGCTGCGCACAAACCGTTCCTGGGCATCTGCATCGGCTTGCAGATGCTGTTCGAGCGCAGCGAAGAAGGCGATACCCCAGGCCTTGCATTGGTACCCGGCAGCGTCCGCAGGTTTCCGGACACGATGCGGGCGCCCGATGGCACCCGTCTCAAGGTGCCTCACATGGGCTGGAATCAGGTTGCGCAGCAACGGGCGCACCCGTTGTGGGCGGGGATCGAAGACCAGGCACGCTTCTATTTCGTGCACAGCTACTATGCCGATCCGCACGATGGTTCGATTGCCGCCGGGCGGTGCGAGTACGGACTCCCCTTTACCGCGGCGATTGCGCGGGATACCATTTTTGCCGTGCAGTTCCATCCCGAGAAAAGTCACACTCACGGATTGCGGTTGCTGGCGAACTTCGTTGCCTGGAATCCATGATTGAAGCCGGCCCGTACGTGTATCGTCGATCGCACTGATCCATCCACCCAGGCGCTCAATCGCGACCGCTAACTCCGTCAGGGCCGTTTTCCATCCGGTCCGCTCCCCAGAGTCCGCTCCAACCAGTTCGCGCCCGCAGCTCAAACTCGATACCCCTCCCGCCGAATCGAGACTGCACGCCTGGTCCGAGCCTTTCGAATCCATTTTGAATCACTTCGCGAACCCCTTCGCATCATTTCGCTCAAGCCACGGCTCACCCGTCTCAACCCTCCGCTCCACGGTGCATTGCCAATGGTCATCATCCCCGCCATAGACGTAAAGGATGGTCGTTGTGTTCGCCTGCAGCAGGGCGACATGGCAGCTGAAACGGTGTACTCCGAAGACCCGGTGGCAATGGCCAGACATTGGGCGACCCTCGGCGCCAAGCGCCTGCATCTGGTCGATCTCAATGGTGCGCGTGCCGGCAAGCCGAAGAACGAGCCGGTGATCCGCGGCATCCTCGAGGCGCTCGACGAAGATGTGGTGGTGCAGTTGGGCGGCGGCATTCGCGATATGGACACGATCGAGCGCTACGTCGACCTCGGCGTGTCGTACGTGGTGATCGGCACCGCCGCGGTGAAGAATCCGGGGCTGCTGCACGATGCCTGCTCGGCCTTCGGCGGACACATCATCGTCGGCCTCGATGCGCGCGACGGCAAGGTTGCGGTGGAGGGCTGGTCGAAGATGACCGAGCACGACGTCATCGATCTCGCCAGGAAGTTCGAGGATCTCGGCGTGGAAGCCATCATCTATACCGATATCGGCCGCGACGGCATGCTCACCGGTGTGAACCTTGAGGCGACGCAGAAGCTCGCGCAGAGCATCCGCATTCCCGTGATCGCCTCGGGTGGCGTGGCCAATCTCGACGATGTGCGCAAGGTGCGTGCGCTGGAAGAAGACGGCGTTATCGGCATGATCACCGGGCGCGCGATCTACCAGGGAACGCTCGATTTCAAACAGGCGCAGGCGCTGGCCGAGGCCGACGCCGGCTAACGTAGCGGGGCGCGAGAACGCCGGCCCCGTGTTCAGGAAACCATGGGCCTGGCCAAGCGCGTTATCCCCTGTCTCGATGTGACCGCCGGCCGCGTGGTCAAGGGCGTCAATTTCGTCAACCTGCGCGATGCCGGCGATCCGGTCGAAATCGCACGCCGCTACGACGAGCAGGGCGCCGACGAGCTCACCTTCCTCGACATCACCGCCAGCTCCGACGATCGCGACATCATCGTCTCGGTGATCGAAGCGGTTGCGGCGCAGGTATTCATTCCCCTCACGGTAGGGGGTGGCGTGCGCAAGGTGACCGACGTGCGCCGGCTGCTGAACGCGGGCGCCGACAAGGTCTCGATCAATACGGCCGCGGTGCAGACGCCCGAGCTGGTTGCCGAAGCGGCCGGAAGGTACGGCGCGCAGTGCATCGTCGTGGCCATCGACGCGAAGCGATCCGCCACGGCGAGCGGTTGGGAGGTTTTCACCCACGGCGGACGCCGGCCGACCGGTCTCGATGCCATCGACTGGGCGCAGCGCATGCAAACACTGGGCGCGGGCGAGATCCTGCTCACCAGCATGGATCGTGACGGCACCAAGACCGGATTCGATCTCGAACTCACCCGAGCGGTCGCCGAAGCGGTCACCATTCCGGTCATCGCCTCAGGCGGCGTCGGTACGCTCGAACATCTCGCCGAGGGCATCCTGCTCGGCAAGGCCGATGCGGTGCTGGCGGCAAGTATCTTCCATTTTGGTGAGTGGACCGTACGCCAAGCCAAGGAATTGATGGCGGCACGCGGCATCGAAGTACGGTGGTAGTGTCACCGCCATGACGCGCGACTCGACTCCTTCGCAAACTGCGGCCGTGCCCTGGCTCGACCGCATTCACTGGGACGAGCACGGCCTGGTGCCGGTGATCGCCCAGGAAGAAGGGTCCGAGCGCATCCTCATGCTGGCCTGGGCAACGCGCGAGACCCTGGCTGAGACCGTCACCACGCGCGAAGCGGTCTATTGGTCGCGCTCCCGCAAGCGGCGCTGGAAAAAGGGCGAGGAATCCGGTCACGTGCAACGCGTGCGCGAAGTGCGACTCGATTGCGACAACGACGTGATCGTGCTGAAGATCGAGCAGGTCGGCGGTATTGCCTGTCACACCGGTCGGCACAGCTGCTTCTATCAGAGGCTCGAGGGCGATCGCTGGGTGCCAGTCGACCCGGTACTGAAGGACCCCAAGGAGATCTACCGCGCATGAGCGAGGCACCCGAACGCAACGACGTGCTCGAACGGCTCGCCGACGTCATCGAGAGTCGTCGCGGTGCCGATCCCGACAAGTCGTACGTCGCGCGGCTGTTCGCGCGCGGTGAAGATCAGATTCTCAAGAAGATCGGCGAGGAGGCGACCGAGACGGTCATGGCCGCCAAGGATCGTGACGCGGCTCGAATCGTCAACGAGACTGCCGATCTGTGGTTTCACTGCATGATCATGCTCGCGCAGCACGGTTTGCGGCCCGCGGCCGTGCTGGCGGAACTGGCGCGGCGCGAAGGGATATCAGGGCTGGCCGTGCAGGCTGCGCGTGCGCAGCGCGCCGATGAGGAGCGCAAATGACATCCGATCCGAGCTGCATTTTTTGCAAGATCGTTGCCGGTAGCATTCCGGCGAAGAAGGTGTACGAGGACGACGACATCTTCGCCTTCCACGACATCCATCCGGTGGCGCCGGTGCATTTCCTGATCATCCCCAAGACGCACATCGCCTCGCTCTACGAGGCCGACGCGAGCCACCAGACGGCGCTTGGCAAGATCCTGGCGGTAGCGGGGCGACTTGCGCGCGATCAAGGGGCGACGGACGGCTTCCGTACCATCATCAACACCGGTCGGGTCGGAAGACAGGAGGTGTATCATCTTCACGTACATATCATCGGCGGTCCCAATACGCTCGGACCGATGATTCGCAGAGGTGAGTCGTAGCCCCTCATTGAATCGGGAACGCGAGCAGGGGGCCAGCGCAGACGGCGCACCGGTCCCGCTTCGACATCGCAGCAATCGCAGCAATTGCAGGAACCGCAGGAGGCTCCATCATGGGTTCGTTCAGCATCTGGCACTGGCTCATCGTCTTGCTGATCATCGTGTTGATTTTCGGCACCAAGAAGCTGCGCAATATCGGCACCGATCTCGGTGGTGCGGTGAAGGGCTTCAAGGAAGGCATGAAAGAAGGCGGTGAGAAAGCCGCCGAGGTCGGCCGGCAGGTCGGACAGACGATCGAAAACGAAACGAAGGACAAGTCCAAGGTCTGACCGCGCCGTTCGCTGCCCATGGCGCAACAGCCCTCGTCCGCACCGTAACGCGACTCGCCGAATGTTCGATATCGGGTTCAGCGAAATGATGGTGATCGCGGTTGTGGCGCTGGTCGTCATCGGCCCCGAGAAGCTGCCGCGTGTGGCCAGGACCGTCGGTGCCTATCTCGGCCGGTTGCAGCGCTACGTGAACGATGTCAAGGCCGACATCAATCGCGAGATCGAACTGGACGAACTGCGCAAGTTCAAGCAGGAGGTCGAAGACACCGCGCGCGGATTCGAGAGCTCGGTACGCGAAGAGATCCACAAAACCGAGACCGAGTTCAATCAGGTGGCGCAGGATCTTGCGGGCACATCGCCCCCGACCACCGAAGTGCCGGTCACGGCCGAGCAGAGCGCCGCGGCGGCCGGCGCATCAGACGCAACGCCCTCCGGCTCGAGTGATTTGCTTGCCGGCGCATCCTCCGGCGTCACCGGTGCTACCGGCGTTCCCGCGGCTCCGACTCCAGTCGCGGCGCCATCGGTGGATCCGGTGGTCGCAGCAACCGCAGGCGCATCCGCATCTGCACCCTCATCTGCACCCTCATCTGCACCCCAACCCGCAAGCGACGTCGGTGCCAAGCGCGCCGCATAGGTCACCAAGCATGATCATCGCCGCTCGAGCGATGTCGCAATGAGTACCCAGGAAACCTTCATCTCGCATCTGGTCGAGCTGCGGCAGCGGGTGATGCGCGCCGTCGGCGCGATCGTGATCGTGTTCTTCGCGCTGTTCTACTGGTCGAGCGAGATTTACGATCTGCTCGCTTACCCGATGATCCGCGTGCTGCCCGAAGGCACGAAGATGATCGCCACCGGGGTCATCACGCCGTTCCTGGTGCCGGTCAAGATGACCATGCTGGTCGCGTTCTGCGTCGCGCTGCCATACGTGCTCTATCAGGCCTGGGCCTTCGTCGCACCGGGGCTGTACCTGCACGAGAAGAAGCTGATGCTGCCGCTGGTGGTCAGCAGCACGATCCTGTTCTTCATAGGCATGGCGTTCTGCTACTTCATCGTCTTCGGCGCGGTGTTCGACGTGGTGTATCGCTGGGCGCCCAAGTCGATCACGGTGGCGCCGGACATCGAGCAATACCTGTCGTTCGCGCTCACCATGTTCCTGGTGTTCGGCATTACGTTCGAGGTACCGATCGTGGTGATCGTGCTGGTGCGCATGGGCCTGGTGACCATCGAACAGCTCAAGCAGTTCCGGCCGTACTTCATCGTTGCCGCGTTCGTGATCGCTGCAATCGTCACGCCGCCGGACGTGCTCTCGCAGGTGCTGCTGGCGATTCCGCTGTGCATCCTCTACGAGATCGGCATCTTGCTGGCGAGGTTCATGCACAAGGCC
>CADECO010000221.1:0-4098 GCA_902825905.1 uncultured beta proteobacterium | reverse complement strand
GCCGACGAGGGCGTGGGCGTGGTGCAGAAGCGTTTCATCGTCCTGCCGGAGTACACGACCGTCGGCGGGCAGACGATGCGTGACGTGCGCTTCGGCTACGAGACATACGGCAAGCTGAACGCACAGGGCGACAACGCCGTATTCGTCGCGCACTTCTTCACCGGCACCTCGCACGCCGCCGGCCGCTATCGCGCCGAGGACCGCCGCGTCGGCTATTGGGATTCCATCATCGGCCCGGGCCGCGCGATCGACACCAGCCGGTACTTCGTCATCAGCGCCGACACGCTGGTGAACGTGACGCGCAATGCCGGCGCGATCACCACCGGCCCATCGAGCGTGAATCCCCTCACGGGCCAGGCCTACGGCACGAATTTTCCGTTGCTGCGACCACGCGACTTCGTCCGCGTGCACCGTGCGCTGGTCGATGCGCTCGGCGTGACCCGGCTGCAGCTGGTGATCGGGGCTTCGGCCGGTGCGATTCAGTCGATGGAGTGGGCGGCGGCCTATCCCGATCTGGTTGAGCGCGTCGGTCACGTCACCGGCCCGGGGTTGGCGATCCAGGAGCCGCTGTCGCGCATCTTCGATATCTGGATGCGTGGTCCGCTGCAGCGCCGGTCGGAATCGGCGCCCAAGTCCGGCAGCGAGGCCGCGTCACCCTCGGTGGCACTCAACCAACTCGCTCGGCTGGCATCGGCCGAGCGTACCTACGGCCGTGGTGGACTCGCCGGTGAACCGGGTCTGATTCGTACCCAGGCCGAACGTTCGCCGACGGAGATCATCCCGAACCTGCCCAACATCGATGCGTTCCTCAAACGCTCGGGCATTGGCAATGCGCTTGCCTACGACGTTTCGGCGCTGGCATGGTCGGCGCGCGCGTATCAGCTCTACAACCTGGAGCCTGAGGTTGCGCGTATCAAGGCGAAGGTGCTGTTCGTGCCCGCCAAGAGCGACGGTCTGTTCGCACCGGCCATGTCAGTGAGCGCTGCCGAACGCCTGCGCGCGCAGGGCAACGAGGTGCACGTGTTCGAAATCGACGGCGGCAACGGTCACCACGACGGCGTGGTGAGCATCCGTCTGGCGGCTGACGCGATTCGCGCGTTCCTGGCGCTGTAGTGCGGCGCGCGGATTGCGCCAACCCAAAACCAGCTTCGACTAGCGACGCCGCGGGAGCGCAGGCCGACGGCCGACGGTGAGACTGAGATCGATCTCTTTCTGCTCGCGCCACACCCTGATCGGTACCGATTTCTCCGGCGTGAGCGCCGCCACCGTGTTGAGCATCGACTGCGGATCGCTGACCGGCTTGCCGCCGATCGACAGCAGCACGTCGCCGGGGCGCACGCCACCTTTCTCGGCCGGGCCGCCGCGCACGACGTTGGCGATCAGGGCGCCGCGCGTCTCGGGCAACTTGAACGAGTCGGCGATATCGGTGCTCACTTCCTGCGCTTCCACGCCGATCCAGCCGCGCGTGACGCTGCCTTTCTCGATCAGTTGTTCCATCACCTGCTGCGCGGTTGCCGCTGGAATCGCGAAGCCGATGCCCAGCGATCCGCCGGACCGCGAGTAGATGGCCGTGTTGATGCCGATCAGTTCGCCGTTGGCATCCACCAGCGCGCCACCCGAATTGCCCGGGTTGATCGCGGCATCGGTCTGAATGAAGTTCTCGAACGTGTTGATGCCCAGCTGGGTGCGGCCCAACGCGCTGACGATGCCCATCGTCACGGTCTGCCCCACGCCGAACGGATTGCCGATGGCGAGCACCACGTCGCCGACCTTCAGCTCGTCGGACTGGCCGAAAGTGATCGCGGGGAGTTTTTCGGCGTCGGCCTTGAGCACGGCCAGGTCGGTCTCCGGATCGGTACCGACCACCTTGGCGCGCAGCTTCTTGCCGTCGGAGAGCGCCACCTCGATCTCCTGTGCCGCCTCCACGACATGATTGTTGGTGACGATGTAGCCCTGGTCGGAGACGATCACGCCCGAGCCGAGACTGGTGGCGCGCTGATCGGAGTCGGGACCGTCGCCGAAGAAGCGCCGCAGGAACGGATCATCGAGCAGCGGCTGGCGCTGCGGCTTCACGCCCTTGGCGGTGTAGATGTTCACCACTCCCGGCGTCGCCTTGCGCACCGCATCGTGGTACGACCCCACGCGCGCCGAACTCGCCGCCGCGACCGGTGGCACCGGTACAGAGGGCGTTGTGTTGACGACCACCGCTGGAGCAGGGCTCGGCGCTGCCGCTGGCTGGCTCGCCAGCCATTCGGGTCGCAGCGTTTGGACGACAAACAGAGCCGCTAGCGATACGGTCACTGCCTGCGCGAAGATGAGCCAGAGTCGGCGCACGATGGGATGGGTCCTTGTTGAAGCGGGTGCGAGGTGGCAGGCGGGTCGGCTTGGCGCTGAGCGTGACGGTCGCGGGTCAGTTGCCGCTGCCGGTGGCACGCTCTATTCGGAGCGCTTTTCCGAGCCTAAGTGGGGCGTACTCAGCTGATACGTCTACCGCGCGGCGTGGATGCAGCGAAAGCGCGGTTGGGGCGAGGTGCGTCGCTAGAATCAAGTGCAACGACAGTGGAGGGGCTGATGCAACGTGCTGATCTCGCACGCTATCTCGATCAACTGCTTGAAGTTTCACGCTTTCGCGATTATTGCCCAAACGGTTTGCAGGTGGAAGGTCGTGCGGAGGTCAGGCGCATCGTTACGGGTGTGACCGCGAGCGTCGCCTTGATCGATGCGGCGATCGCGGCACAGGCCGACGCTATCGTGGTGCATCACGGCTACTTCTGGCGCGGCGAGGACGCTCGGCTCATCGGCGCCCGGCGTGAACGCGTGGCGCGACTGCTTGCGGCCAACCTCAGCTTGTTCGCCTTCCACCTGCCGCTTGATGCACATCCGGACCTTGGCAACAACGCGCAACTGGCCCAGCGGCTCGGGTTTGCGCTGGACAGTCGCGGCGGCGAACAAGACATCATCGCGTTCGGCCGGCCAAGCACGGTCACCTCGCTTGCCCAGTTGGGTGCGCACGTATCGAGCGTGCTGGGCCGGCAGGCGCTCGTGCTGGGCGATTCGACGCGGCCGGTGGCGCGCATCGCTTGGTGCACGGGCGGCGCGCAGAGCTACTTCGAGCAGGCGATCGATGCAGGTGTCGATGCGTATCTGACGGGCGAAGTCTCCGAGCCGCAGTTCCATCTAGCCCACGAGACAGGCGTGGGCTTCATCGCTGCAGGGCATCACGCGACCGAGCGGTTCGGCGTGCAGGCGTTGGGCGCGCATCTGGCGGAACGATTCGGCCTGGAGCACCGCTTCATCGACATCGCCAATCCGGTGTGAGCGGCGTTCACTGTGCTGTCCTAGAGAAATAATCTTTTCTGATCAATGAGTTGCGAAGAAAAATTTGGCTTTGTCACAGGCCATTCGCTATAATCGCAGCGCTTCAACGACGTATCGCCGGCATCTCGATCCGGTGAACACACCCGCACCGCGCACCCGTCCGTCACCCAGTCGCTGCCTGTCGTCCCATTCGACGCCACGATCCGAGTCTCGCCACGGAGTTGTCACGGCCGGTTGCCGCGACGATGCGCACGCACCCAGAGCCAGGAGTCTTGAGCGCCTCATGAGCAATCCGAACAACGTCGACAAGACGCGACGCAATCTCGTCGTGGGCACCGTTGCAGCAAGCGGCATCGCCGGACTTGCCGCGGCGTGGCCCTTCGTGGAAAGCATGACTCCGTCGGAACGCGCCAAGGCATTGGGCGCGCCGGTCGAAGCCGACATCGCCGGGCTGCGCCCGGGGCAGTTGCTTACGGTCGAGTGGCGTGGCAAGCCCGTGTGGATCCTCAAGCGCACGCCCGAGATGCTCGAGTCGATCAAGAAGGCGGATGCGCTCGTCGCCGATCCGGAAGTGAAGGGCAGCAACCAACCGGTCGATCTCAAAGGCAAGAAGGCGCGCGCCCAGAAGGACGACATCTTCGTTGCCGTGGGCATCTGCACCCACCTGGGTTGTTCGCCGACGTTCCGCCCCGACATCGACCAGTTTTACTGCCCGTGCCACGGCTCGAAGTTCGATCTGGCCGGGCGCGTGTACAAGGGCGTGCCTGCGCCGACTAATCT